>CANETX010000122.1 GCA_947441435.1 Planctomycetaceae bacterium | reverse complement strand
GCGATGGGGGAGATCGCCGCAGCGGTCGACCGTGCGTACTCGGCAGGGATCGCATGGTCGCTCGCGAATCAGCGACACAACGGAAATTGGGGTTCCTTCGAGTCGCCCCGCTCGTACGAGATCTACCTCGACACACAGGCGAGCCATGCGGCGTTCCAGACGGCGACGACGGCACTGGTGACGTGGGGAATGATGGCCCCGGCGCACTCCGATGTGCGATGCGCGCAGGCGCGCGATCGCGGCCTCGATGTGCTCGAGAGCCGGGACAGTCCCGGTCGCGCCACCGGCAAGACCTTTTATGACGTCTGGGCACACACCTACCTGATCGATCTCGGGGCCGCCATCATTCAGGATCCGTCGCTCGCCGCACGGCACGAGCGTTGGCGCGGGATCCTCACACACGAGATCGCACGCGTCCGGCGCGAACAGGGGGCCGAAGGGGGTTGGGGCTACTACGACTTCAACTTCGCTGGCCTCCATCCGAGCGGCGAGCAGTCGACGAGTTTCAATACCGCCGCGATGATCCTCGCGCTCAACGCCGGGAAGGGAGTGGGCGAGACGATTCCCCCCGGGACGATCGAGGACGCCGCGCGCGCGGTCCTCAGGATGCAACTTCCGTCGGGGGCCTTCGCCTACGGGACCTACGCGCAATTGACTCCGCGCGCCGACTACAACAAGCTGAGCGGTTCGAACGGACGCTTGCAGGTCTGCAACCTCGCGCTCCACTCGCTCGGGCTCGGCAAGGTGACGGAGGCAGTGCTGCTCGCGGGGATGCAGCATCTGCGCAACACCCATCACTATCTCGAGATCGGCCGGGGTCGCGTCCGACCCCACGAGTCTTACTACAAGGACAGCGGTTACTACTACTACTTCGGCCACTATTACGCGGCGCGCGTGCTGGCCGCCTGCGCCCCATCGCCCGAGCGCGACGAACTCGCACGGTGGCTCGCCGAAGTGATGGTCCACGACCAAAACCCCGACGGCAGTTGGTTCGACTATCCGCTCTATGGATATGGAAAGGCGTACGCGACCGGCTACGGGCTGCTGACCCTCGAAGTCCTGAAGCCACTGCTGCCCTCAGGTGCGGGCGGCTGAGCCGCGCGCTTTCCTAGACTCGCCTCGCCATGGCTGCGGAAACTCCAATCGCGAAGTTCGACGCGCTCATGGATGCCAAGCGCTACGAGGCGGCGGCGGACCTTGCCAAGGGACTTCGCACACGCCAGCCGCGCAACGGCCAATGGTGGTACGCGTGTGCGCGGGCGGCCTTCGCCATCGGCAACATCAGGATCGCCTACGACGAGATCGCGCAGGCGGCCAAGCTCCTTCCTGACGACCCGGCGATTGCGCTCCAACAGGCGATCATCGATCACCGGATCGGGCACACTGAGGTGGCGCTCACTCGATTGCGCGCGCTGGTCGCACGCGGCAGTCGCCTCGACACCGAGGCGACGGTGGTGCTCGCCGATGTTCTTTCGCGCAGCAATCAGCAGGCGGAACTGGACGGACTGCTCGCCCGAGGCGGCGCGTGGACGAACGACCCGCGTGCGCAACTGTTCGTCGCTCGGCGGCTCAAGGAGAGGGATCCCGCAGGTTCGATCGCCATGTTCGAACGGATCCTGCGCAGCGACGTGGCTTCGCACGTCCGGCGGATCGCCGGGTTCGAGGCGGTGAAGATGCTCGATGCCACCGAGAAGTACCGCGCGGCTTACGACCTCGCGCTGGAGACTCACCGCACCACGGGAAGCACGTTCGATGTCGGTTCGCTGGAGCATCAGGTCGAATCGCAGAGACGGTTGCTTGCGACTCCCACACTGCTCGGGCCGCGCCGGGTCCCCGAGGTACGTGGGGTGTCGATCGTCGTCTCGCTGCCGCGCAGCGGCACGACCCTCATCGAACAGATGTTCGATCGCCATCCTGCGATCACGGGCATCGGCGAGTACGAGGGGGTGCGCACGCTGGGGGAGTCCGCGCTGTCGTCAGGCCACTGGCCCCATGAACTCGCGTCCACTCCGGCGGCAACCGTGCAGTCCTGGCAAGACTCGTACGTGACGGGGGCGACCTTTCTTCGCCGCCCGGACGCGACGTGGAGCTTCGACAAGACCCTCCATGCGTGGCGGTGGTTGCCGGTCATCGCCCTCGCGCTGCCGGGCGCAGTGCTCATCGCCATCGATCGGGATCCCCGCGACACCGCAGTCAGTTCGCTGCTTGGGAACTTCCATCCCGTTGCCTCGGGATGGACGAGTTCCATCGACTCGATCCGGCGGGTCATCGCGGCGCACCGTTCGATCCTCCCGGAAATGCTCGATCGTGTCGGACTCTCGCATGAAGCGCTCGTGTACGAGAACTTCATCGATGATCCCCGGGGGCACTCGGAGAGGTGCTTCGCGCGCCTCGGGCTGCCGATGGACGAAGCGACGCTCTCGCCCGAGAAGAACACCCGGATGGTGCTGACACTCAGCCACGAGCAGGTGCGCAAGCCGATCAACCGAGGGTCGATCGGGCGGTGGCGCAACTACGAGTGGGCGTTCGACGACTCGTGGCGCGACCTCGTCGCCGCGCACGACGCGCGCCGCGTGTGAGGGGCCGCGCGCGCGCACTCCTTTGAATTGGTAGAAATCGTGCGAAAACCGCACGGATCCCACCATTTCAGTGAACCACGCGAATTGTGGAAATGAAAAGGAGGGCGTCCACTGCTGGACGCCCTCTCCTTGAAGACTGCAACGATTCTGGCCGCGCCTAGCGCAGCAAGCGAATCGTGATTAGGCCCGACGACGACGGCCAACCAGGCCGGCGAGTCCGAGGAGCGCAACCGCGCCAGGAGCCGGAACCGCATTCACGCCATGGAGCGTGACCGAACCCGTGAAGGTTCCCGAGGTTCCCGAGGCTCCGTAGCCGTTGCCAACCCACACGCTGTTGGTGCTGCCGGTCATGTTGAGGCCGGTCGTGAAGTTGACCGTGCCGATCGAGGTCGTGCCGGGGGCGCTCGACCCACCGTTGGGCCAGAAGTACCGCTGCGCAGCCGACAGGGTCGAATAGCCACCGCACTGCAGCGCGCCACCGAGCGCGAGAGGGGTTCCGGCGACATAGATCGCCAGATCGTCAGCGTAGGTGTACGCAACGCTCGCGTTGAGCGTCACATTGATCGACGCACCGGTAAGGGTTCCGGCGAGCGATCCAGCCGCAAAGGCCTCGGTGAATTGGAAACCGGTCCAGGTCTGGTTCGTGAACGAGTAGGTCACGTCTGCGGTAGCAGCCGAAGCAACGACTGCTGCGAGGGACGCGCCAAGAACAACTGATTTCATGGTGAGAGTCTCCAAGGTAGGGACACAAATCCGATTCGGTCGGTATTGCCGACCCGCAACCCAATTACCCGAGAACTCCAACCCTGATATTGTCCCGGCTTCGAGGGTTGTCAAGCATGCGAACAAGATTTCCAAGTTGGATCTTCCGCTCCGACCGTGGGGCTTTCGCCGTTTTCTTGGCGCTACTGGCGTTTTTGGTTCAGTTATCAGGCTGTCAGGCCAGGGACGCCACGAAATGCGGGTGGCCCGGCGGGAGGAACATTGTTCTCATCCTGTGCGATGACCTCGGGCCCCACGACCTCGGATGCACCGGGAGCGAACGGATCGCCACCCCCAATCTCGACCTGCTCCGCGACCAGGGGATGCTCTTCACGCAGGCCTACTCGGGGGCACCGGTCTGCGCCCCGAGCCGTGCTTCGCTGTTGACCGGCCATTCGATGGGGCACTGTCAGATCCGGGACAACTCGGAAGCCTTGAATCTGCCCGACGGCACTTTCGGGGGACAGCGGGGACTGGCTGCTGGAACGCGAACGCTGGCGTCTGTACTGCGTGACGCCGGGTACGCGACCGGTGCGTTCGGAAAGTGGGGTCTCGGGGGACCCGCTGATGCGAGCGGTCATCCGCTTGATCAGGGATTCGATCGGTTCTTCGGCTACCTCTGCCAGCGCAATGCCCACAATCACTATCCCAGCTATCTCGAGAGCGACCGCGGTTCTGTCACACTCGAGGGCAACTCGCGTGCACTCACGGGAGCGGTCTATGCGCCTGACCGGATTCTCGCGGAGGCCGAAGCGTGGCTCGGCACAGTCGCGTCGCGGCCCTTCTTCCTCTACTTCGCGACAGCGCTTCCACATCTTGCGCTGCAGGCTCCCGCGGACGCGATCGATCGGTACTCGTTCGAGGAGAACGTCTACGACGGCAAGGGTGGATATCTCGCGCACGATCGCCCGCGTGCCGCCTACGCCGCTATGGTGTCGCAGGTCGACGCGGCTGTGGGTGAACTCGTCGCCGCGCTCGATGCCCGCGGCCTCCGAGAAGAGACGCTCATCCTCTTCACGAGCGACAACGGGGCGACATTCGCGCTGGGCGGCTACGACCCCGGGTTCTTTCGGTCGAACGGGGATCTTCGTGGTCACAAGGGGCAACTCTACGAAGGCGGGATTCGCGTACCGCTCATCGCGTCGTGGCCGGGCCGAATCGCGGTGCACTCGACGTGCAGCGAACCGGTGATTGGGTACGACCTCTTCCCGACGATCCTCTCAGTCGCCGCAGTCGCCGCAGTCGCTGCCGCGCCAGCGAGCGATGGAGTCAACCTTGCCCCCGTGATGCTCGGGGAGGTCCGTTGCGAGACTCTGGCGACGCGGAGTCCATTGGTGTGGGAGCACCCGTCGGGTGCAGGATGGCAGGCGGTGCGCGATGGACGGTGGAAACTGGTGAGGCGTCAGGCGAAGGATGCTTCGCGCGCGCACTTTGAGTTGTTCGATCTCGCGAGCGATCCGGCGGAGACTCGCGATTGCGCCCGGGCGGAGCCGGCCGTGGTGGCACGACTTGCCGCCGTGATGGCAGACCGCGACGAGAGCCCCGTTGCCGCGTGGAACTACGCACCGATCGCATTGCCTGCAACGATCACGGTGCCAGCGAAACCCTGACTTCCGTGGAGAAACACATCGCCGGGTCGGCCCGCTCGTCGAGGGAGCGCGCGAGTGTGGCGATCGTCCGGGGAACCGTTCCCTCGAAGAGCACGCGGTTCCCGTGCGTCACGCGGACCGGCTTGTCGAGATCGCACATCGAATCGTCCAGCCGGATCGTCAGCGCGGGGACTCCCTGCGCCTCGATGATCTCGAAGGTCTGACCCTCCCGGGTGGCCACGACCCGCGTGCGCTCCTTCGGGTCCTCGACCATGAGCCAGTAAGACGTCGTGTGGGTGACGTCATCCTGCAGCCAGACGACCTTGTCGGGTCTCGTCGCGCGGCGGTGGCCCGCCATCCACGCGATGGCGCTCGCGTCTTCCCGGTCCATCCAATGCGACTTCCCCTCGTGGATCTCGACGAGGTGGGGGTAGCCCCCGGGATCCTTCGCCGAGAGTTCATCGAGCATCAATCCCCATTCCTTGGCGACCTTGTTGCGATCAAACGGCGTGTCGTTCGCTCCCATGTGCAACGCGAACGGAAGGTTGCGCAGCCCGTCGGGCTTCGTCTCGTTGGGATGGCCGGCCATCATGGCGACCGCGGCAAAGTGATCGGCCATTCGCGGCGCGAGCTGATAGACCCCGTCGCCGCCCGCGCTGTACCCGGTCAGGTAGATGCGGTTGGGGTCGACACCCTTCACGATGATCATGTCCTCGATGAGCCGCGCAAAGAGGGGATCGATGTGCCCTTGATGCCAGAGGTTCCAGGTGTCGGTGGGCGCGCGAGGCGCGACGTAGATCCCCTCCGCGGGTTCGTAGAG
>CANETX010000121.1 GCA_947441435.1 Planctomycetaceae bacterium | reverse complement strand
GGCGCGTCGGCGATCATCCGCGGGATCCGCAATGTCACGGACTTGGCGAGCGAATGCCAGCTCGCCATCACCAACCGGCAGGTTGCGGGCGTCGAGACGGTCTTCGTCGTGACCGGCGAGGAGTTCGCGTTCCTGAGTTCGAGTCTCATTCGGCAGATCGCGGCATTCGGGGGGTCTGTCGAGAAACTGCGCCCATTCGTGCCCGCGAATGTCGCCGAGGCGATCCGCGTGAAACTCCTCGACCCCAACCACTCGATCGGCCGCTTCGCCCTCGAGCAGCAGATCGACTGAACTCGCTCAAGGACAGCGCGCAGAGACCATGTTGCAGTTTCGAGTCCTCTCCGTCGGCACACTCGCCATGAACCCTCTTTGGGGGGAGAAAGTTCCCACGCGCGAGGGACACGCGACGACCACGCTCATCGAGGCGGGCAATCGCCGGATCATCGTCGACCCTTCGCTTCCGGCGAACATCCTGCAGCCGCGCATGCAGTCGCGCACGCCCATCGCCTGCGACGCGATCACAGACGTCTTCCTGACGAGCCGCGACCCCGCGCGATTCCGGGGGATCTCCCTCTTTCCGAACGCGAAGTGGTGGATGGCGGAGAAGGACCGCGAGGTCTTGGCTCAGGTCGCTGCGGAAGTGCCATGGGTGAGCCGGATCCATGATGCGCCCGACTCGCTTGCTCCCGGCGTCGATCTCTTTCCGCTGCCCGGCGTGACGAGTGGGACGACTGGACTGCTGCTCGCGTTTCCATCGACCACGATTCTCATCACGGGTGATGCCATCGCGACGCAGGAGCATCTTGACCAAGGTCGCATCGTGTCCCCCTGCGAGAGCGTCGAAGCGGCGCAGGAGTCGTTCCGGGAGGCGATCGAGATCGGCGATGGATTCATTCTGGGCCGCGACAACTTCGTGCTGAATCCCCTGCGCGGGACGATCGGAGTGCAACCCAAGTGAGCACGATCCGAACGCTCTTGAAATCTGCGCGACAGGGGACGAAGTTTGCTTGCCTGACCTGCTACGACGCGACGACTGCGCGTTGGCTTCAGTCGGCGGGGATCGACATGCTGCTCGTTGGCGACACAGCCGGAGAGATCGTGCTCGGGTTCCCCAGCACAGTGCACACGCCGCTCGGCTTCTTGGTCACGCTGACCGCAGGAGTGAAGCGTGGCGCGCCGTCAACGGTGGTGATGGCCGACATGCCGTTCATGAGTTACCAAGCGGACGACGCAGAGGCGGTCCGCAACGCCGGGCGATTCATGACCGAGGGGATGGCTGACCTCGTGAAGTTGGAAGTCGACCGGTCGTTCGCTGGACTGGTCGCCAAACTCGCGCGCGCGGGAGTTCCCGTTGTTGCGCATGTCGGATCGCGGCCGCAGCAGGCGAAGTTGCACGGCGGGTACTACGCCGCCGGCAAGACTGCACTTGGCGCGCTCGCGCTGCTTGAAGATGCCCGCGCGATGGTGGATGCGGGAGCCACCATGCTGCTCGTCGAGGCGGCACCCGCAGAAGTGACGGCGGAGATCGTGCGCGCCTCGAGTGTTCCGGTGATCGGCTGCGGCGCCGGAGCCGAGTGTCAAGGTCAGGTGATCGTCCTCCAAGACTTGCTCGGCATGACACACTGGCAGCCCGCGTTCGCGCAGCCCGAGGCGCAGATCGGCGCGGCGATCGAGTCGGCGGCGAAGGGGTGGATCGCCCGTGTCCGCGAGGGTCGGCTCGGCGAGCACCCGTACACAATGAGTGACGAGGAACGCCAAGCGTTCCGCGAGCACCTCGAGCGACGTCCCCCGCAAGTGGTGCCGCTCGTGACGACGGAACCGAAGGCGTGAAGATCCAGACGCTTGCTCCCGCAGCCATCGTCGCCGCCGCTGCGGCGCTCGTGCTGATCGTGACCCCGCGGTTGGTGAAGGAGTCGACGAAGGCGCGCATCGAGGCGGAGGCGGTGGCTGCGCAGAAGCGTCTCAGCAGGACGACCGTGCTCGAAGAACTCAGTCAAGCGACCCGCGATGTCGCGTCTCTCGTTGGGCCATCCGTCGTGTCGCTGCAGGCGTCAGGCCTGCAGGCGTCGCGGCGAGGGCCGCTCAGTTTCACGAATGCGGGTTCCGGCTGGATCTACGACGTCGACGGGTACGTTGTCACCAACGCCCACGTCGTCGATGGGTCGGCTCGAATCGAGGCGCAACTGAGTTCCGGCGAGGTCGTCGCCGCCGAACTCATCGGCCTCGACCTCAAGACAGACATCGCCGTCCTTCGGATCGAGCACGAGGATCTCACTCCGGCGCAGCGATCGGCGGACATGCCGACTCAGGGGGACATGGTCTTCGCCTTCGGATCCCCCTTCGGGTTCCGCTTCTCGATGAGTGCAGGGATCGTCTCGGGCATCGGTCGCAGCGCGGGGCTCTCCGACGTCGACTACGAGAATTTCATCCAGGTGGATGCGGCGATCAATCCGGGCAACTCCGGCGGACCGCTCACGGACATCTATGGACGGGTGATCGGCATGAACACGGCGATTGCGACGGGACGCGGCAACTCGCTTGGACAAGGACAATTCGGCGGGATCGGTCTCGCGATCCCCATGGACATCATCGAGTTCGTCGTCTCGCAGATCATCGAGAAGGGAGAGGTCGAGAAGGGATTTTCGGGCATCGCCGTGCAGCCGGTGGGGGAGATCCAACCGCCGCAGATGCGCGATCCTCTGTTCCGCTGCATCGTCGAACACTTTGGCGCCGACGGCGCTGTGATCACGCGCATCACTCCCGAAAGTCCTGCGGAGCTCGCTGGGCTCAAACTTGGGGATGTGATCGTCTCGCTCGACGGTCACAGGGTCACTGCAGAGGAGCAGGTGTTCTCGCTCATCGGAACACGCGCGCCGGGGCAGGCGGTCTCGTTCGAGGTCTGGCGACCCAACCCCGATGGGACGGGCGGCGAGCGACTGAATGTGGAGGTGCTTCTCGCCAAGCGCGATCCAAGGATGGACGCCGCCGATATCGCCGAGACGCTGCGCGAAGCCGGGCTTGAGCGACTCTTGACGGCGACTCCGGAAGCCTGCGGCGCGCGCGGAGTGGCGTTTTGCCGCGGAGTCTTGGTGGACGCGGTGTCGGACGACTCTCAGATCGACGGAGTGATCCTCCCCGGCTCGGTCATCGTCGCGCTCGGCGGACAGACCATCAGCAGCCTTGAAGAGTTCTACATTCGCCTCGGCCGGGCGACCGCGACCGTTCGACGACCGGGAAGGCTGACCACGGTGATTACGATTGTCGCTCCCGATGGCAAGCGACGCGACTATGAGATTCCGATCCGCTGACCAATGAGCGCCCCACCCAACACCAACGACACGACGCCCACGCGAGCGCTGCTCGAGGTGCGCGATCTTCAGGTGCACTTTCCGGTGCGCCGCGGCGTGCTGCAGCGAATCGTCGACTACCGCAAGGCGGTCGATGGGGTGAGTTTCTCGATCGCACCAGGCGAGACGCTCGGGCTCGTCGGCGAGTCGGGGTGTGGGAAGACGACGGTGGGGCGGGCTGTGCTTCGGCTGATCCCCGCGACGGGCGGGAGCGTGCGATTCGATGGCAAGGATGTCTTCGGTCTCGGCGCGACGAGCCTTCGGAAACTGCGCCGCGAAATGCAGATCATCTTTCAGGATCCGGGCGGTTCGCTGAATCCGCGCATGCGCGTCGGGCGCATCATCGGCGAGCCACTAGAAGTGCATGGCATCGTGCCGAAGGAGCAGGTCCCCGAGCGCGTCGGGCAACTCCTTGAGCGCTGCGGCCTGTGGCGCGGCGCGGCGAGTCGATATCCCCACGAGTTTTCCGGGGGGCAGAAGCAGCGCATCGGGATCGCGCGGGCTCTCGCGCTCGAACCCCGGCTCATCGTCTGCGACGAGCCCACCAGCGCGCTCGATGTGTCGATCCAGAGTCAGGTGCTCAACCTGCTCTCGGATCTCCAGAGCGAGTTCAAGCTCTCGTACCTCTTCATCAGCCACGACATGGCGGTGATTCATCATGCCTGCAAGCGGATCATCGTGATGTGGAATGGAAAGATCGTCGAAGAGGGGTCGCGCGATGAGGTGATCTATCGGCCGCAGCATCCGTATACGCAGGCGCTGCTGTCCGCGGTGCCGGAAGCAGACCCGATGCGGCGGAGGCAGCGAGTCAAGCTCGACGGGATGCGGATGTGACGCGGGCTCCGCAGGGATCGCGGCGGGCCGCGCAGGTCCTGCTCGCGGTCTTCGTGACCGCGGCGGTCGGGACATTCGTGTGGGGGCTCTTCGTCGTCAATGGCGTGCGGGCCAAGGCCAAACGGGTTGACGAGGCGCTGAGATCGCTGGCGCAGGCGTGCTTGAGTTACCACGATGCTCACGGGGGATGGCCAGACTCGGAGACATCCCTCTCTCCTGATGCTTCGTCTCTGAAACTCGTGGAGATCGACTACCCGCGGGCGGACCGTCCATTCCCGGTGATCGGCGCACGCGGGAATCCCAGCGGGGTCGATACGCTTGGGGAAGTCAACGGATGGCTCGCGGCGCGGCACGGCGGTGCAGGCGGCGATCACCCTCAAGCAGGAAGCGAGAAAGATCCATGAGCGAAGTGTCGACGGCTGCGGCGGTGCATGGGGGCGAGGTCACGCGAGTGATGCCAGAAACTCCGATGGTCGATGTGATGGCGGGTGCGGCGCGCATCGAGCGCAAGGTGCTCGACCATGGATTCGTCGCGCTCATCGACTGCATGCCGCGCATGGCTCCTGTCGGCAAGACCGCCGACTACTCGATCGTGCAGGCGGCGCGCGTCTCGTACGGCGAAGGGACCAAGCATGTCAACGAGGACCGTGGGTTGGTGCGCTACCTGCTGCGCCATCGTCACACGACCCCTTTCGAGATGGTCGAGTTCAAGTTCCACATGGCCATGCCGATCTTCGTTGCGAGACAGTGGATCCGCCATCGCACCGCGAATGTGAACGAGTACAGCGCGCGCTACTCGATCGTGCCCGATCGCTTCTACCGACCCACCCCCGACGCGGTTCGCGCGCAGAGCCAGTCGAATCGGCAGGGGGGCGACGGGCTCGTCGATGCGGGGACCGCCGAGGAGTTCCTCACGCTCCTCGAGCGCGCGGAAGGGCTCTATAAGGACTACATGGATCTCACGGAGAAGGGGGTTGCGCGCGAACTTGCGCGGACGGCGCTGCCCGTGTCCGTCTACACCGAGTGGTACTGGAAGTGCGATCTGCACAACCTGTTCCACTTTCTGTCGCTGCGCATGGATCCCCACGCGCAGTACGAGATTCGCGTCTATGCCGACGCGATGTACGAACTCCTGAAGCCGATCGTGCCGATCTCCTGCGAGGCGTTCGAGGACTATCGCGTTGGGTCGATGCACCTGACGCGACTCGAGATCGACGCGATCAAGAACGGCGCGCCGCTGGCAACGACGAACAAGCGCGAGATCGCCGAATTCGAGGAGAAGTGCCAGCGGCTCGGGATCGCGCCGCGCGCGTAGGCAACGCCGCGCCGCCCGCGCCCTGACCCCCAGCCACACCCACACCCTCAGTGCTGGAATTGGTCGTCTATTCGAGTTTTTCTCGAATGGATGACCAATTCCACGGGGCGGGGCGCGCCGTCGGCGCCTCGGCGCGCGCGTGCGGTACCTCGGCGCGCGCGAGGCAGGGGCGATCAGTAGCGGGCTTCTTCGGGGACGACGGTCACGAGGCCGATGAGCGGGCTCGTCGCGTCGCGCTGGATCTGGACGAGCATGAGCGG
>CANETX010000120.1 GCA_947441435.1 Planctomycetaceae bacterium | reverse complement strand
ACTGGAGAAAGGGGACGTGAGATGGCGCGCCTGAGCAAGCAACGCGCTGCGGTGATCGGCTCGGCCGCGCTCCTCGTGGGCTGGGTCGCGCTCAACGCGATCGTCGCGTCGCTGCCGGGCGGGGCTCGGCTCGATCTCACCGACGGATCGCTCTACACCCTGTCGCCGGGGGTTCGATCGATGCTCGCTTCCCTCGAGGAGCCGGTCCGCATCGATCTGTACTTCAGCGAGGAAGGAGGGCGTGAACTTCCCCAGATCCGCAACCACGCGCTTCGGGTGCAGGAGTTCCTCGGCGAGGTTGCACGGGCGAGCGACGGAAAGGTGGATGTCCAACTCGTCGACCCTCGCCCCTTCTCCGAGGCGGAAGATCGGGCGAAGGCCTCGGGGATCGCCCCCATCACCATCGATGCGGCGGGGCGACAGGCGATGCTCGGCCTCGTCGTGACAGGTCCAACCGACCGGCGAGAGGGGATCCCGTACCTCAATCCGGCCGAGGAGGCGTACCTCGAGTACGACATCTCGCGGGCAATCATCAGTGTGAGTCGGGCGACTCGCGCCAAGGTGGCGATGATCACAAGCTTGCCGATGGACTCGAGTTTCGATCCACGCTCCCAGCGGATGAAGGAGCCGTGGCAGGTTCTCGCCCAGCTACGGACCCTGTTCGATGTCGAGGTCGTCCCGCCGAGCGCGGAGAAACTTCCCGATGTGATCGACGCGCTGATCATCGCGCACCCCAAGGGAGTCTCCGAGGTCCTTCAGAGGGCGATCGACAGTTACGCCGTCGGCGGTGGTCGGATTCTCATGTTCCTCGATCCGTACTGCGAGTCGGATGCGTCTGCCGCAGGTCCGGGTGCGTTCGGCGGAGGGGGCGGCATGAGCGATCTTGGAGACCTGCCGACGAAGTGGGGAATCACATGGAGCGGGCAGACTGTCGTCGCCGACCGCAAGCACGCGCAGCGCGTTCGCGCGCGCACCGACACGGGGCTCGCCACCGTCGAATACCCCGCGTGGCTCCTGATGGACAAGGAGACGATTTCGCGCACCGATCCCGCGTTCGGGACGCTGCAGACGCTGGTGCTCCTCTCTGCGGGGTCGCTCGGAACGGCAGAGGGATCGAAGCTCGCGATGACGGATCTCGTCACGAGTTCCACCGACTCGATGATGATCGACACAGGCAAGCTGGGACCCTTCGCCGATCCTGCGGCGATGCTCCGCGAGTTCAAGGCTGACGGAGCGAGTCACGCCGTCGCAGCGCGCTACACCGGGGCTGTGCCGAGCGCCTTCGGGCTTCCTCCGGTCGAGGGTGCCTCGTCGACGCTTGTCGTTGTCGCGGATGCCGATCTTCTGCGCGATGAGACATGGATCCAGGAAGAGCGGCTCGGGTCCTTGAGCCTTGGATGGCGCACCTTTGCGGACAACGGTGCGCTCCTCGCCAATGTCGTCGAGCAACTGTGCGGGAACAAGGCGCTGCTGTCGCTACGCGGCCGCGGCGAGAGCCATCGTCCCTTCACCGTCGTCGCCGCGATCCAGCGGCAGGCCGAGGACCGCTATCGTGCCCGGGCCGAGGAACTCGAGGGGCGCATCACACAGATTCAGACGCGCATCAACGATCTCCAGAAGCAGAAGTCTCCCGACCAGATGCTGATCCTGACCACCGAGCAGCAGTCGCAGCTTGAAGCGGCGCAGAAGGAGATTGTGGAGTCGCGCAAGGAACTCCGTCAGGTCCAGTTCAGCCTGCGCGAAGAGGTCGAGGCGCTGGGGCATCGGTTGATGCTTCTCAACGTCGTCGGATGGCCGCTTGTCGTGGCGGTCGTTGCCCTTGTAGTCGGAATGAGGCGAAAGTGAACTCTCAGCGGCTCCTGCGACTGGCGGTCGGGCTGGCGTTCGTGATCGTGGCAGTCGCGGTCGCCATCAGAGTGATGGGTCCGAATCGTGTCGACACATCGGGGATCGGCGATGCGGTCGTCGATCTCGCCGATCGCGCGTCGAAGATCCGTCGGATCGAACTTGAGACGGGCAAGGAGCATGCGATTGCCGAGCGCGGGCCCGCCGGATGGACACTCGCTTCGCGCAGCGGATTTCCCGCCAACGAGTCGGCGCTGCAAGGAATCGTCCGTGGACTGATCGCGCTTCAGAAGTCGCAGCGGATGACCGCGATGCCCGCTCGACATGGCGAACTTGGCCTCGCGTGGCCCGACCCGAAGGGGGAGACGCGGCTGGTGCGCATCTATGCCGAGGGTTCCGATGTCCCGGCCGCGGAACTGCTGATCGGGAGGCAGGCGCAGTCGCCCACTGGGGTCTTCATTCGAATGGTCGATGATCCGCAAGCGTGGCGCTGCACGGGTGCGCTGCAACTTGGTTCCGAGGGGGGCGGATGGATCGCCGGACCCGTCTCGGAGATCGGCGCGGATGCGCTCAAGTCGGTCGAGTGCGAGGGCATTCGACTTGTCCCGACGAACGGCCAGTGGGGAGTCGAGGGTGCGCCACCCGAACCCACATCCCCCGACGCGCCCCCGGGCGATCCGAAGTCGGCAGCGATGCGCGGAACATTGCCCTATCTCCTCTCGGGGCTGCAGCCTGAAGATGTCCGGCGCGAGACTGCCGATGACGCCGCGCGAGCCCCGGCTATCACCGCAACCATCCGTGTGGATGAGGGTCACACCGTCGTTGCCCGGCTCTGGCAGGAGGGTGACGATGTGTGGGTCGCGCTCGCCCTCGGACAGTGCGAGGGTCCATCCAACGCGACGCTCGACGAGCAGGCCCCGAAGTGGAGCGGGTGGGTCTTCAAGCTTCCGTCGTGGCGATCAGGCCAGTACAAGGCGCTGTTCGGGACGCCTCCGGTGCCCCCGATGACAGAAGTGCCCGAACTCCTCGCGCCGCCCGCCGCGCCCGTGACGCCTGCTCCCTGAAAAATGGCTCGGTGGCGTGGCGCGTGAAGGCGCGGGGTGGGATCATGCCCCGCATGGCAACCCGCGCGTCCCCTTCGGCGTCCGCCACCCCCTCCGTTTCGGCACGCATCTATGAAGGCGATGGAGATCGCCTCGTGGAGGTGCCGGCGCAAGGACCCAAGGTAACGCTGCTGCCGTCAGGAGATCCGCGGACTGCCGATGCGAAGCGCCAGATCCGTGTGATGTGGGGGCAGCATCTTCTGGATGATCTCATCGCCGGCCGCTACCGCACGGTCGTCTGCGGCGTCAACGACACGGACAACACGCACGGGATCCTCGGCGAGATCCTGAAACTCGTGCCGACGAGCCAGTGGACGCTTGCGTCTGCGACGAGCTACGCGAAGGTCTTCCGGTCCGCAGTGCAACTCCATGCGAAGGAGGACCGCGAGCCGTACATCCTCAAGTTTGACCTTGACCGCGTGCTCGTGCTCGCCGTCCTTCGCCCCACAGGGCGGGATCACCTCAATCTCGAGGACATCTACCGCGGCTTCCGGACGATCTCGCAGATGCTCGAGGGTCGCGCGGATCGACGGCCGGTGGCGACCATCTCGTTCCTCGGGGCCAAGAGCAACCGACTGCGGGACCACGGAGGGGAGGAACCGAGTTGCGAGGCTGTCCTCAAGGCGATGTATGACGCTGGGTACGACGGCGACTTCTTCCCGCCGGTTTCCGCATGGGACTCGGGGCGAACGGCCGTCTTCGCCCGCTATCCGTTCCCCGCCGGAGTTGATCGAATGCGCGAGGGGAGCAGCTGATCCCCATGAGCGATCGCCTGAAGTTCGACCATGTCGTGTTCTTCGGCCGCAACTTCGATGAGTATCTGCAGCTCTTTGCGCTCGACGCGAAGGACTTGGAGGGTCGCCGGGTCCTCGACTGCCCAAGCGGGCCCTGTTCGTTTGTTGCCGACTCGCATGAGCGCGGCATTGATGCCACCGGCGTGGATCCGATGTATGGCAAGTCCGTCGAGGAACTCTCCAAGGAAGGGGCGAGGGACATCGAGAACGGGCTCGAGCAGTTGCGGGCAGCACCGACAACCCACCCCATCTCGGACTTCGAGGGATACGCGCAGCGCAAGCGGGAGGCATTGAAAGGATTTCTCGCGGACTACTCGGCGCACCGATCGCGCTACATAGAAGGGCGGCTCCCCAACCTTCCCTTCGCCAACCGATCATTCGACCTCGTACTTTCCGCACACCTGCTCTTCGCCTACTCACCGATCGACGAAGATGGGATGTTGGACTCGCGCGTCTTCGACAGGACCTGGCATCACGAGGCCGTACGCGAGCTTGCTCGTGTCGCGGGGCGCGAGATCAGGCTCTACCCAACGGTGGCGAACGTCCCTGAGCCACGGCGGCATCGCTACGCGGAGGGAGTCGCGGCTGACCTGTGCGCGAATGGTTTTCAGGTTGCGTTTGTCGCATCGAGATACGACCAGTTCGCGCCGAAGTACAACGACTGCTTGGTCGCGACGCGGCTGGTCTAGGCGGCGGAGTGTCCCGGGGAATCGAGCAGCGGACGCACCGAGGTCGCGAGTATCGCTCCCCGCAGGGCCGTGAAGCCGCCGAGGGAGAGACCGAAGGCGTCGACAAACGCTTGCTCGAGGGGAAGCCAGACGATGAGCGCTGCGGCGGCGCCGGCGGCAGCGCACCACTCGGGGTGACGTGAGCGTCGCAGAAGCGCAACGATCGCCGCGACGGCACTCACGCCGACGGGGGCGACGAAGGGATGCGAGGCTCCGGGGGCGAGTGCCGTCACGAGCACGGCGAGCGCCGCCAGCAGGAACCATCCGCCGAGCCATGAGTCCCACGCGGCAATGGATGGACCGCGCCGAAGCGCGCGTCGCGCAGCGATGGCGCGCGCAGGAAGCCATGCCGCTGTCGCGCCAACGAGCAGCAGCAGCAGATCGCCCCACCACACGCCGCTCGCGGGCCACGGCAGGTCGACGCGGCCGCTCCAATAAAGGAGGCGGGTGGCAATGATTCCCAGAAGGGCGGCGAGCACCAGACCACCGAGGGCAGAGGCCGCCGATTCGAGCGTGCCCAAGAGCGACGCACGTCCCGCGCGTCTCGCACGTCGCAGCGTGAGGAGCAGCACGCCGCTTGCAATCGCCACGACCGTCCAGCAGATCGAGACGGGCCAGTGGAGCACTCTCCATCCGAAGAAGTCGAACCAGACATGGGTGCGCTCGGCTGGTGAGGGGCCGGGCGAATTCATCGCAAGGAACCGGACGAGTGCGAGGGCTGACACTCCCATTGCATTGACTGTGCGAGGGTCGAGGTTGGCGACCGTGTCGTCCTTGGTGTGGTAGTTGCGCGGGCTGCCGATGAAGGCGAGGTTGAATCCCGGTCGCTTCCCCTTGAGGAACACGGTGAAGTCCGTGCCGTTGGGCATTCGGCGGTAGGCCTCGGAGGCGAGGCTCGTCGTGGCGGCTGGAAGATTCAGCGTCGCTAGCGCAGCGGCGTGCCACGGGCCATCGGACCCGGTCTCGAAGATGTAGACGGGTCCGTCGCTTCCGCGCGCATCGACATTGACGACGGCCCTTACGCGCTGCCACATCGGATGATCGAGGGCGAAGGCGCGTGCGCCATACAGCCCCGTCTCCTCGCCATCGGAGAAGAGCACAGCGACATCGACATCGGCGGGCACTTGGGAAAGGTCTCGGAGGATCTCGATGGCGCAGGCGACGCCTGCCGCGTTGTCCCCCGCACCCTCACCCGCGGGAACGCAGTCGTAGTGGGCGCAGAGAAGAATGAGCGGCGCATCGGCTCCTGCGGGGGGGGACTTCCCACGCGCGAGCGCGATGATGTT
>CANETX010000119.1 GCA_947441435.1 Planctomycetaceae bacterium | reverse complement strand
CCGCACAGTTCACTTGGCTACAAACCGCCTGCGCCAGAAACAATCGTCACTAGGCCAAACACTGCGGTGTCACGCATTCCTACGCTAAGTCTTTGCGAAGTGGGAACACTGTCATACAATGTGGTCTGAAGTACGGGGGAAGGTCAGCGGGATGCGACCAGCAGCAGCAAGGCTAGTGTGGGGTCAGGCTAATTTTCGCTGTCACCAATGTTGGCGAACGCGGAGTGCCGCGCAGTCGAGCCGAAGATCGACTCCGGGACGCACTTGGGTGAGTTCGTAGCGCAGGAATCGGATCGGCCGATCGGGGTCGCGCGCATTGCACCACTGCACGAGTGAGGCGAGCCCGAGGCAACTCAGCGGATCGACCATGACTTGCCCGTAGGTGTGTCCCGAGTCGCACTCCGCGGTGTAGGAGATTCGGGCGGGACTCGCTCGCACCGCATCCGGCGGAATCGCCGCCTGATGCTCAAGGATGATCGTGTTCAGCGTGCGCGCGTACTCCCATGTGAGCGCGAAGTGGTAGCTGCGGCTCGCGACGCCGTAGAGGCCGATGGTGGCGAGGACGGTGGCGGCGATGAGCGCGATGGGGTGCGTGAGTGCGCGATCGCTTGGTTCGGCCGGGTTCCATAGGAGCGTCCCCGCAAGCACAAGCAGCAGCCCCGCGCCGACATTGGGCCCGAAGGTGTAAAGGTCGGAGACCGTCCCCATCGGGACGGTCGCGATGACGCTCGCGGTGCAGATGACTGCTGCGATGAGGGGGAGGCGGCAGGGCACATTGCGCGGCACATGGTGCCGGATGAGCATGAGCGCGGCGGCGGCGAAGACGAGTCCCGTCGACGCGAGCGCGCTGATGGGCGCGAGTGCGCGCAGCAGAAGGTTCGCGCGCTCGTCCATGATGAGATGGAGCGGGCCGTCGCTTAGGAGCGCCGCCGCAAGGGCAACGACATTGCCCAGAAGATTTTCCTCGAGGAGGACTTCGTACCGTCCGGCTTCAGGGTCAGCGACCATCGAGTGGGCGAGGCCGGCGGTGAGCACCTTGCGCGCGATGAGATAGAGGAGCGGCACGAGGGCGACAGCGACGAGCGCGACGACTCCGCGCCACGCCGCGGATCGGTCGCGCTTCCAGGTCATGGCGATCGCGACGATCAATGCGATGCCGATCGACGCGCTCCATCCGTAATGGGTCTCCTTGACGGTCATCGCGATGGCGCTGAGCGCGAAGAGGAGGGCGATCTTGCCCCACTGGAAGCGGACCTCGCCTCGCGGGCGCATCGCATCGAAGGCGAGGATCGCGCACCACAGTCCGAGTGCCGCCGCCCATGTCTGCGAGCAGGTGTCCATCTGCCAGAGCGAACTCATCGTGGCTGGGGAGACGAGCACCCAGAGAAGGACGAGTGGCGCGGCGACCGGATTGGGGCCGAACGCTCGGCGGCAGACAGCGATGACTCCCCACGACAACACGAGCAGTCCCGCGGCCTGCACAGGCACGACCGGCCAGCAGATGAGCGTGACAGGATCACATGCCGATGCGATCACGATTTCGAGTGGGCGGAAGCCGTAGGGGCGCCGCCAGCCGAACTCGAGGTTCTCCGCGAGGGTGCCTACATTCTGGTTGCCCCTGACGAACTTCACATCGTCATTGACGACGCGAAGATCCGCGACGAATGGGAAGAGCGCCATCCACAGAGTCAGTGCGCCCGTGGCGATCCAGAGGATGAGCGCGGTCCGTCGCACTTGCCCACTGACGGACTGTGGCTCGCTCACTGAAGACACGCGTGGGAAGTGTAGAGAGTGGCTTCCGCGCACTGCGGTCCATGATGTGTGGCGAATCGGCCCGATTTGGGCCTGTTCGCCACACATCACGAGGGTTTGTGCGGGCGATCGGACCGAGCCGCTTCAAGCGCCTCGATGCGCAGACAGAGGTATTCGACGCTGCCGGAGCGTTCGAGAAAGGTCGCAAGCGTCGACCATGTCGTGGGTGCGACGGCGACTGAGGCGAAGGGCTGCAGGAAATGCATCGTCGCGGCGCCGACTCCGGCGAGCGGTCGGCTCGACTCGAGGAACAAGAGCGCGGGCTGCGCCATCTTGCGCTTGACGACCTCGACGGCGATCTTCTCGACGAGTTCCGCTTCCTGAGGCGTCGGCTTCGCCGGCCCCGGCGGATCCACATGGAACGCTTGCTTCATCGACGCCTTGAGGCGTGACCAGCGTGACGAGTGCTCTCCGCTGTCGCCGCTCATCGCCACGCCTCCTTCGCGACGCGCAGTTGCACGAACTCGCGCAGCTGCTCCCGCAGCTCTGCTTCGAGTCCCGCGAAGTCGAGCGTGATGCCTCGCGCTCGGGCGCGCGTCGTATCGCTGCGCGCGATGAGCGCACGCGTCTCTCGCCAGTAGACGCAGTTGACGTCGCTCCACGCGAGCGACGATCGCGAGAGGGGATGGGCGACTTCGACCGCCTCGGGAGTCACGCGATACCGCGACGCGAGGAAAAACCGCGACAAAGAGAGAAACAGCCCGACCATCGATAGCGCCCCCCACAGCCACTCGCCGGAGAGTTGCCCAACGAGGAATCCGGTCACGACGAGGCAGGCGACCGCGAAGAGCGCCGCCGCCGGTCGCGCGCGCGCGGGGTGCGAGGTCCACTCGAAGGCCATCTCTTGCATCGGTTTGAAAGGTAGACGAGATACCCTTGCATCCATGAGCACCATCAATCCAACCGCCGTCGTTGCTCCGCCGGTTCCTGCCTTCGATTCGCTGGGCGATCTCACGGGATGGGATGGCGCGGGAGGCATGGCCAGTGCGATCAACCTGATGGGGTGGGCGAAGGAGCATCGCGACGAGATGGTGCCGCCGGTGGGCAACAAGTACCTCTTCAGCGGGCAGGACTTCTTCGTGATGCTCATCGCCGGACCCAACGCGCGCAACGACTATCACATGACCGACTCCGAGGAGTTCTTCTATCAGTTGAAGGGCAATGTCTCCGTGCGCGTCCGCGATGCGCATGGCGTGCGCGATGTGCCGCTGAAGGAAGGCGAGTGCCTCTTCATTCCTGCCGGCGTGCCGCATCGGCCGCAGCGCGGACCCAACACGCTCGGCATGGTCGTCGAGCGACGGCGTCCGCCGCATGAGAAGGAGCACATGATCTTCTACTGCGAGAAGTGCGACGCGCTCGTCTACGACAAGGTCTTCAACTGCGAGGACATTGTGCAGCACTTCAAGAGCGAGATGGAAGCGTTCTGGGCCGACCCCAAGCTCTCGACCTGCAAGTCGTGCGGCACGCGAGTGCCCAAGCCAGCGCCTCGGACGGCGTGATCGCGCTGAGTCAGCGCAAGGCCATCGCTAGCATCCGATGATGCGCCCCTCGCGCACCATCGACATCCACACTCACATGCTTCCGGAGCGCTGGCCCGACCTGCGCGAGCGCTACGGCTACGGCGGATGGGTGTCATTGGATCACTGCGCACACTGCCGGGCCACAATGATGATCGACTCGGAGAAGTTCCGGGAGATCGAGTCGAACTGCTGGGATGCAGGGCGGCGAATGAGCGAGTGCGACCGCGATGGCGTCGACCTGCAGGTGCTCTCGACCGTGCCCGTGATGTTCTCGTACTGGGCGAAAGCCGCGGATGCGCTTGATCTCTCGAAGCGGCTCAATGATCACCTCGCGGGAGTTGTCGCGGCGCGGCCCGACCGCTTTCTCGCGCTCGGCACGGTGCCGATGCAGGATGCCGCGCTCGCTGTCGCTGAACTTGAGCGCTGTGTTCGCGATCTCAAGTTCCCGGGAGTCGAGATCGGCACGAATGTCAATGGCCGCGACCTCGATGATCCGGCATTCGCGCCGTTCTTCGCCGCGGCGGAGTCGCTTGGCGCAGCGGTCTTCGTGCATCCGTGGGATGTGGTCGGTCGCAAGGAGATCCCCAACTACTGGATGCCGTGGCTCGTCGGCATGCCCGCCGAGACAGCGCGCGCGTTCTGCTCGCTCGCCTTCGGCGGCGTGCTCGATCGCCACCCGCAGTTGCGCGTCTGCTTCGCGCACGGCGGAGGATCGTTCCCGTACACGCTCGGTCGGATCGAGCATGGATTCGCGGCGCGACCCGACTTGTGCGCGACGCGCTCGAAGACGCCGCCACGAGATCATCTCTCGCGGCTCTACTTCGACTCGATCGTCCACGATCCCGAAGCGCTTCGCTACCTCATCGCGACCGTCGGCGTCGACCGCATCGCGATGGGCTCCGACTATCCATTCCCGCTCGGCGAGATTCCGCCGGGGAGATTGATCCGCGAAGCCGAGTGGTTGACCGGCGCGCAGAAGGAGCGGATGCTCGTGGGCACCGCAAGGGAGTTCTTGGGAATGACGGACAAGACATGACCCGCACACTTCCCGACACGATCTTCGGTCTCGCCGCCTCGGACATCGAGCCGACACTTGAGTTCGCCCGCTGGTGCGATGCGCACGATCCGCTGGCGCAGCACCGCGACGCGTTCGAGATCCCCTGCGACGCGACGGGTAAGCCGCTGGCCTATCTCGTCGGCAACTCGCTCGGGCTGATGGCGAAGGCGACGCGCGCGCGCATCGCGGAGGAACTCGACGACTGGTCGAAGCTCGGCGCAGAAGGCCATGTGCACGGGAAGCGCCCGTGGATCTGGTACCACGAGCAGTTCCGCGCGGGGCTTGCAGCGCTCGCGGGGGCGAAGGAGTCGGAAGTCGTCGCGATGAACACGCTGACGGCGAATCTCCACTTCATGCTCGTGAGTTTCTACAGGCCCCAGGGGACGCGCAGGAAGATCCTCGTCGAGCGCGGCGTTTTCCCCAGCGACCGCTTCGCTGTGCGCAGTTTCGTCGCGGCTCACGGCGGCAGCGTCGAGTCGGACATCGTCGAGATCGCCCCGCGCGAAGGCGAAGAGTGCCTTCGCATGACCGACATCGAAGCGGCCATCGCTCGCGAGGGCGCGTCGCTCGCGCTCGTCCTCCTGAGCGGCGTCCAGTACTACACAGGGCAAGTCCTCGACATGGCGCGGATCACCACCGCCGCGCACGCGGTGGGCGCGAAGTGCGGGTGGGATCTCGCCCACGCGATGGGCAATGTCGAACTGCACCTGCATGACTGGGGAGCGGACTTCGCCTGCTGGTGCTCCTACAAGTATCTCAACGGCGGTCCCGGCGCCGTCGCGGGCGCGTTCATCCATGAACGCCACCACGCGAACCCGCCGCCGCGGCTCGAGGGTTGGTGGGGCACGAACCAAGCGACGCGCTTCGCGATGGGACCAAACTTCGATCCCGCACCCGGCGCCGATGCGTGGCAGGTGTCCAATCCGCCGATCCTGTCGCTCGCGCCGCTGCTTGCGAGCCTCGAGCAGTTTCAGACCGCGGGGATGGCGCGCCTCGTCGCCAAGGCTCGCGCGATGACCGGCTTCATCGAGATCGCCCTTCGCGCGAAGGCCCCTTCGCGTGTGCGCATCATCACGCCGAGCGCAACGAGCGAGCGCGGCTGCCAAGTGTCCATCGAGATCGAAGGCACCACCACCGACGCGAAGGCCAAGTACGACTCGCTCCTTCCGCGCGGCGTCGTCTGCGACTTCCGCCATCCGCGGGTGATCCGTGCTGCGCCTGCTCCGCTGTACACGCGCTTCGAAGATTGCTGGCGTCTCGTCGAAGCGCTGGCGTAACTCGCGCCCGCGCGCACCTGACCCCGCGTGACCGGCGTGCGCGACGCCGCCGACACTCCGCGAGCGATTCCTACACTCCCCTCGTGGCCAAGCGAGT
>CANETX010000118.1 GCA_947441435.1 Planctomycetaceae bacterium | reverse complement strand
GGCGCTTCGAGTTCCTGCAGATTGCCGCGCATCACAAGGTCAAACTGGTCGAGCACTCCGGCGAGGACGACCTTCGGAGGAACGAGCCCTTCCTTGAGTCCCTCGACCATCATCGCCTGCGTGTCGCGCACCGACGCGCCGAGGCGCGTGAGCCGCTTCGCGTACATCTCCCAGTCGGCAGCAGTGCGAAAGGGGATCGTCTTCGCAAACTCCGGGAGGTCCTGCTGCGGCCCACCGCGCTGATGGACGGGCATCATCCATCGCTTGAACGCGAACCCCTCCGCCCCTTGAGAGAGTTCGCGCAGGAGTAGGTCGTAGTCGAGCCGTTCCCCGTCCGAGAGCGACTCACGATTGATGAGCCGCAGACGTGTCAGGAACTCGTTTTCTTCGGTGCGCCGGGTCGTGGCCCCGCGCAGTCCCGGAACCGTGATCCGGTCGGTCGGCTCGCTGCGCCCATGGGCCAGCGCGTCCTCCGGGTACGAGAAGTCGATCCAGGCCTGATGCTCCGCCACCAGTGCCTGAAACTCGCCATCAGCCTCCGTTTGGCCGCTTGCGGGCGAACTAGAGGCCACGACCGCGAGAAAACAGAAAATTGCAGCAGGCAGCGCGAGCATTGCGAGCCACAATACCCAGAATAAGGAGATCTCATGCGACGACTCGCCCTTCGCCTTCGGCGTTCGACCCTTCATCTTGCAACGGCGACCATGGCAGCGGGATGGCCCGCAGCCGCGGCGCACGCCACGAGCACCGCCACGCTCGCTACGACGCCGACATCGACCGCCGCAGTCACCATTCGCATGGACATCACGGCGACGCTCGGGACGAGTTCGGATACGGACACCAAGACCGTGACGGTCACCGGACCGGCCAAGATGGTGCTCTCGCCGACCGCGCCGCCATGGGCGACCTCCGAACTGACGCAACTCGACCTGCTCCTCGGGAACGCCACCTACTCGTTCGACTTCTTCTGCCTGCCGTTCATCGGCTGCCAGCATCTCGACCTCTCGGTCGCCAACTTGCGGATCACGCTCGTGGCACCGGCGTCGTCCCCCGTGTCACCGACCGGCGGCGTCTTCTATCCCAATGGGCAGTACGCAGTCCACGCGGACTACTCATTCTCCGGATTCTCGAGCGGCAACGGCACTTCCGACACCGTCAACCCCTCGGACTTCGGAGGGCGGATCACTCCGGCCGGATCGACTCTGACGGTCGACCAGTGCCAGATCAGCCAGCAAGTGGTGACCATACCCCCGGAGTCGCTCCCGTCTGGGGTGACTGCCGTGACCATCACCATCACCACCAATCTCGCCAACACTCGGTTCACCGGCCCGTGGGCGCCCGACCCGCATCCGGCGGATCTCGATGGCGACGGAGTCATCGGTGGACTTGACCTCACCGCACTTCTCGCCGCGTGGGGGACACCGGACGCGGACATCAACGGCGATGGCACATCCGATGGCATCGACTTGACTGAGATCCTCTCGGCGTGGACGCCGTGACGCCGCGCTGACACGCCGACGCACACCAACGGGAAGTCGCGCGCGAGGCGGCGGCTATACTTTTTTCTCCGACCGTGAGCCAAATCCCAATCCCTACTGAGCAGGGTTACTCACCCCCGTATGTCCGGCAGTTCGCGGTATTCCTCGACAACAAGGTTGGGAAGCTGCTGGAACTCCTCAAGCTGTTCGAGGACGACTCCTCCGTCACGGTGGCCGCACTCAGTGTGATGGATTCGAGCGACCACGCCGTCGTCCGGATGATTTTTTCGAACGCGGACGCCGCCCGGCATCTCCTGCGCAAGAACAACTACACGTTCAGCGAGCTTGACCTGATCATCGTTCAGATCGCCAAGGGACAGTCGCTGACGAGGGTCTGCCTGTTCCTCCTGGGCGCGGAACTCAACATCCGATTCGTCTACCCAGTGCTGCAGCGCATCGGGGGAGAGGCGTGCGTCGCGCTGGCAGTCGATGACTGCCACCTCGCGGGACAGATCCTCCTTCGCAAGCGATTCACGCTCTTGGGCGAAGACGATTTGAGCTAGCCAGTTTCAGCGAGTCAGCACCGGCGAGTCAGGTCGCGACTTCGACCGTTGCGCTCGTCTTCGCCGTCTCCCAGACAGTCACCCGCTGGAGCGTGACCCCTTCTTCCGCAAGCATCGGTCGCAGGAGATCGAAACACACGGCAGCAATGTTCTCGACGGTCGGATTGAGCGTCGCGAACTCCGCGCAGTCCACGTTGAGATTTCTGTGGTCAAAGCGATCCAGGACCGTTCCCGCGACGACCCGTTCGAGGTCGGCCATTCCAAAGAGTGGTCCGTGCGGCGGAAGTACAGCGACTTCAAGTCGGTAGTTGTGGCCGTGCCCGTTGGGGCGATTGCACTTGCCAAAGAGCGCGAGGTTCTCTTCCGCGGTCAGATCGGGATCATTCAGCCGATGGGCCGCCGCGAACTCGAATTGGCACGAAAGCGTGGTTGTGGTGGGCATGGAGCGGTCCCAACTGTAGTGGTGATAGGGCGATACGCGCCAAGTGAGTCGCGCGATCGGATGGCCGAGATGCGCGGATATCCCACTCGACAATTCGGTGAGCTTGGAACTGATGGCGGTACGCGGTTGAAGCGCCGAGTCAATTCCCTGAGGAAACGCGTCTGCAGCAGCAAGTCGAGTTGCCTGATCGATTTGGGCGAGGGAAGTCACATACCCGATGCCCCTTTTTGGCGCCCCAGTGACCTCGACCACGATTTCACTCCAGAGTGGCACGGAGTTGACCGACGGATACCCCGCGAATGTATTGAATGCAGGGGGGGCGGGAGGGGCTCCGGCCGCCAACGAGATGCGCACACATCGAGAGAGCGTGGTGCGGGTGGTTGGGGTTGAAGGGACGCTGTCCATGACTGGAAAAGACTGTGACTCGGGGGAGAAGATCATAGTCGCGCCTTGACAGCGACCGCCTGATGCGTAGGATTGTGTAGCGCACCAGATGGTGGGCACGAACCCCCGGAAGGGCTCGGCGTGAGGCTTGCCTCCGCCGGGCCTTTTTTCTTTTTGTCGTCGGCCGTGCGGTCGGTCATGCGCATCGTGGGAGACTCAGCCCGATGAAGTGTCGCCAGCTCATACGAATCTTCATGGAGTCCTCACTCGTGAGTCTTGCCTCCTGCACAGCGCCAGCGGCGGTGAATCCCACAGTGCCGGCGCCGACGCATGCTGAGCTCACTTCGCAGAGCCTCGAGATCGCTCCGGGGATTGCCGTCGTGACCGTCGCTGGCAACTCATCGGTCGAGATCGATGCGCAGGTGGCCGCGCGCATCGGGTGGCTCGAACAACTCGTGTGCAAGGCGGGGACACGCGAACACGAATCGCTCTTGGCCATCGAGGTGCCCCCTCGGATCATCCATGCGGCCATGCTCGCAGCGGGTCTCGCCCCGGGATTTCCCGGGCGATGGGAAGAGATTCCCGGCGAGGGTGGCGCACCGCCCTCCATCGCGCTTCACCCTCCCCAAGGCGATCCCGTGTCGCTGCGCGTGCGCTGGACCGACTCGGGCGGGACGCAGACTGTGGCGATCGCGTCGTGGGTGCGGCGGGTTCTGCCTTCACCCGAGGACGGCGGCTCCGACGCTGTCGCCAGGGACGACTCATTCCCATCGAACCGATTCGTGTTCGCCGGAAGTCTCACGCGTCCCAATCCCAAGTCGCTCGGGCCGGGCGAGCACTATGTCGCCGACTACACCGGATCGATCGTCGGGCTCGTGACCTTCGGCGACGAGGTCATCGCCTTCGACGAAGTGATCCCCGATCGCGTCGAGTTCGCCGCTGCGGAGTGGGAAGCGCGGACGGAAGTCATCCCTCCCGAGGGGACGCCCGTCACCTTGATCGTCGCGCGCCTCACCCGCTGACGGCTCGAGCGTTACGATCGATCCATGAAGATTGTCGGGATCGATCCCGGACTCGTGCGCACCGGCTACGCGTGCCTCGAGGTCGGAGGCAGTGGAGCCGTCCGCGTCCTTGACGCGGGGATCTTTCGCCTTTCTGCTCGGCAACCGATTGCCCATCGCCTGAAGGAACTCGACGCGGACCTGACGGCGCTCCTTGAAGAGTGGCATCCCGAGTGCATGGCGGTGGAACGGGTCTTCTCGCACTCCGCCCATGTCCGCACCGCAATTGTGATGGCCCACGCGCGCGGGGTCGTCCTTCTTGCCGCTGCGCGGGCGGAGATCGCCATCCACGAACTTGCCCCCGCGTCCATCAAGATGGCGATCGCGGGAACAGGTGCCGCCACGAAACGCCAGATGCAGCTGGCGGTCGCCGCGCAGTGCGGCCTCGCGCGCCCACCCTCACCTCCCGACGTCGCCGACGCGATCGCCATCGCGCTCGCGCAAGCCCGTCGCATCGGGGCGCTACGCTGATCGCATGGCCGGCGCGGTCCTGCTCTTCTCGCGACGGATCCTGAGCGATCAGCTCACTCCCGTCGTCGCCTACCGCCGTCTCGTCGCCCCCGACGAGCGCACGGCGCCGAGTTTTCTCTTCGAGTCTGTCGAGCAGGGGGGCGCCGTCGGTCGCTACTCGATGGTTGGCGCGCAGCCCGCGCTCGAGGTGATCGCGAAAGACAACTCCGTGCGCATCCTCGAGCATGTCGAGCCCGGCGCTCCATCCGAGCGCATGGTGACCTCCGGTGATCCGCTCGCACTCGTCCGGGAGATTCAGCCGTGGGATGGCGTCGAGTCCACGGGACCACTCCCCGCTGCATTCCACGGAGGATGGGTCGGCTACATCGGCTTCGATGCGATCCGGTGGATGGAGTGGCAGAAGCTCCCGTTCGCCGAGGCGCCTCACGATGATCGCCACCTCCCCGACATGCATCTCGCGCTCTACCGAGATGTCGTCGTGTTCGACCATGTGACGAAGGAACTCTTCTTGGTGTGCGCCATCCTGCCGGGGACACTGACTGGCGACGCCGCAGCGGCCGCAGGCAAGTTGGCTCTTGATCGCCTCGAGTCACGCCTTGCGACAGCCAACCCGATCCTCCCAAGCGGACGGATCGACCTCGACACGAGTGCGCCGCCGACGACGCCGGGACGCAGTGCGACGGGCCAGGCGCGTTTCGAGGCCAGCGTCGAACGCGCGCGCGAGTACATCGAGGCCGGCGATGTCTTCCAGGTGGTCCTGAGCCAGCGATTCTCGCGTGAGAGCACCATCGATCCCTTCGAGGTCTACCGCGCCCTGCGCATCGTCAACCCGAGCCCCTATCAGGTCTATCTGCAGGCAGCAGGATGCATCCTCGTCGCCGCCAGTCCGGAGATCCTTTGCCGGACTCGGGACAGCCTTGTCACCAATCGCCCCTTGGCGGGGACGCGCCGGCGCGGAGCGACCATGGAGGAGGACGGGGCGCTCGCGCAGGAACTCCTTCAGGATCCGAAGGAGCGCGCGGAGCACACCATGCTGGTCGATCTCGGCCGCAACGATCTTGGGCGAGTCTGCGAGAGCGGATCGGTCCATGTCGAACGATGCATGGAGATCGAACGGTTCTCCCATGTCATGCACATCTCCTCGACGATCACCGGTCGGCTGCGTCGAGAGTGCGATGCGTGGGACGCGTTGCGCGCGGCCCTGCCTGTCGGCACGGTGAGCGGCGCCCCGAAGGTGCGCGCGATCCAGATCATCGATGAGCTTGAGCCGCTCCGCCGCGGTCCCTACGCGGGAGGGCTCGGTGCGCTCGGATGGGAGGGGGATCTCGACATGGCCATCGCGCTCAGGACGATCGTCATCCCGACAAGCAGTCAGCGCGCCGATGGAGCGAGTCCACCCCACTGGCGCTACGACCTGCAGGCAGGTGCGGGAATCGTCCTCGACAGC
>CANETX010000117.1 GCA_947441435.1 Planctomycetaceae bacterium | reverse complement strand
GCATGGAGGTGAATCTTGCGGCGGTCGTTCACCTTGCGCTCACCGCGGAGATTTCGGATCGCGATGACGAGCGCCTGAACTGTGGCGAAACTCGCGGTCGCCTCGGTGCCGCACCACGGCGCGGGCGCGGTCGGCCAGCGCGCCACAGCGCAGAGCGCGGACGGAGAGTCCTCGAATCCTTCGACGCCCGCCGTCTTGATCGATTGGACCGGCTGCCAGAGGACTTCGGTCACAAACGGCATCACCGGATGCATCAGCCGGAGGATGTGATCGAGCACGCACCGCAGCACCGCCTGCTGGACGGGATCGCTCTTGATGGTCGGCTTGACCGCTTCGAGGTACCAGTCGCAGAAATCACGCCAGACGAAGTCGTAAAGAGTGTCGGCGATGGGATTGAATTGGTATTCGGCGAGCGAGGCGTCGATGCCACGGATCGCTGCGGCGAGCCGTTCGAGAATCCATCGGTCGACGAGCCGAGTCGGGCGCACGAGCCCACGACTCTGCGGCGGGTCCTCGGCCGGCAACTGCGCGAGCGCGAATCGCGAGGCGTTCCACAATTTCGTGGCGAAGTTGCGGCCGATGTCGAAGCGGCTCGAGGTATTGCGTGCGAGCGGCATCGACTCAGACACCTGCGCAACTCCCGTCGCAGCGCCATATGCGGAGACCATCTTCTTGGATGGATCGGTCGGACATGTCTGCACCGCTGCCGCGACGAGGTGGCCCGAGGCAGTCGTCTCTGTCTTGGGGGTGAAGGCGACGCCGGTGTACGGGCAGAGGACATCGACGCTCAACCGCACATCCTGCGTCGCCGTCGAAATCTGCGTCAGCACGAAGCGCATGGCATCGGCCCCGTGGGTCGCGATGATGTCGCGCGGATCGACCCCGTTGCCCAGCGACTTCGACATCTTCTGGCCATGGCCATCCTGCACGACGCAGTGGATGAACACGTGGCGAAACGGGAGGCGCCCGTCCATGAAGTACCGATTGAACATCACCATGCGGCTCACCCACAGCGTGATGATCTCGCGCGCCGTCGAGAGGACCGCGCTCGGGTTGAAGGTGTCGAGGAGCGCGTCGATCCCGAAGCGTCCTGGGTTCGGCCAGCCGAGTGTCGAGAGCGGCCAGAGTGCGCTCGAGAACCACGTGTCGAGGACATCGGGATCCTGCGCGTACCCCTCGCTTGTCAGTCGCGCGCCAAGCGTCGCATCGAGCGAGTCGGGGAGACACACGTTCACTTCGACGGTGCCGTCCGCGAGCGTCCGCCGCATCGTGGCTGCGCCTTCGCTGCGCCACGCGTCCGCCGCTGGCGCCTCGGCCGCGGTGAACACCTTGCTCCACACCGGAATCCTGTGTCCCCACCACAGTTGCCTAGAGATGCACCAGTCGCGGATCCCCTCGTGCCACTGCTGATAGGTCTTCGCGTACCGCGCGGGGAAGAACCGCAGTCCGCCGTCTCCTTCGCGCGCCGAGTCGCCCTTCGTGCGCGCCCCGTCGTATTGATCCGCTGCGAGCGCCGAGAGCGCGCTCCCCGCAAGACGCGCATCGGTGACGCGCACATACCACTGGTCCGAGAGGTACGGCTCGACAGCGACATGGCTGCGGTAACTGTGGCCGACTCCGTGTCGGTACGGCTTGACCGCCTCAAGGAGACCATTCGCCTTGAACCAAGCGACGATTCCCTCGCGCGCTTTCTCCCGCGAGAGTCCGCAGTACGCGCGCGCCTCCGGGGAAACATCGCGCCAGCCATGTCGATCGCTGATGGAGGCATCGGGGGCCATCACATTGATCGCCTCGAGGTTGTGACGGCGGCCAATCTCCCAATCGTTGGGATCGTGGGCGGGAGTGACCTTGAGGAATCCAGTCGCGAATGCTGCCTTCGGGTCCGCAGGATCGCCGCCGACGCTCGCGGGCATCACCACATAGTCGTCCTCGATGATCGGAATGACGCGACCGACAATCGGCAGGCGGACACGTTTGCCCTTGAGCGCCGCCGCGCGCGGGTCGCGCGGATTGATCCCAACCGCCGTGTCGCCGAGCATCGTCTCGGGACGCGTCGTCGCGACGGTCACATGCCCCGAGCCATCTTCAAGCGGATACTTGAGGTACCAGAAGAACCCGTCGACCTCCTCCATCTCGACTTCGTCGTCGGCAAGCGCGGTCTCCGTGACCGGATCCCAGTTGACGAGCCGCTTGCCTCGTTCGATGAGGCCGTCCTTGAAAAGCCGGAAGAATCCCTCGCGCACCGCAGCGGTGCAGACGGGATCCATCGTGAACCTCGTCCGCGGCTCGTCGCAGGAGGCGCCCATCGACCGCAACTGCGAGAGGATGACGGCCTCGTACTCATCCTTCCATGCTTGCACGCGCGCGACGAAGGCGTCGCGCGTGAAATCGGTGCGCCGCTTGCCCTCCTGGGCGAGTCGCTTTTCGACGACGGCTTGCGTGGCAATGCCGGCGTGGTCCGTCCCCGGCATCCACAACGTGTTGTGGCCGCGCATGCGTGCGACGCGAACGAGGATGTCCTGCAGCGTGTTGTTGAGCGCGTGCCCGAGGTGGAGCGCCGCCGTCACATTGGGAGGCGGAATGAAGACGCTGTACGGCTCCCCCGCTCCCTCTGCCGTCGCGTGAAAGCACCCGGCCTCGGCCCATCCTGCCGTGACCCGCGGTTCGTGCTCGGCGGGTGAGTAGGATTTCGCCAGCGTGACCGCGCTCATGTTCTGCCGAGTCTACCGATCAAGTTGCGCGTCACTCCTCGGATCCATCGTCCTTGTGATCGTGTCGGCGTGCTCTGACTCGCCGCCGGCGCAGTCGGTACGCCCCGACGATCCCGAGGCGATGCGCCAAGCGATGCGCGCGGTCGAATCGTCGCTTGCCTCGGCGCGGATCGACGATGCGCTTGCCATCGCCGCGCGGCTCGCCGAAGTGGCCCCCGATTCGGCGGACGCTCAGGAACTGCTCGGCCGCGCCTTGATAGCACGGGCGAACGCCACGCGGGATCCTGCGCTTTCGCAGGCCGATCGCGTTGCCGCCCAAGCGGCCTACGCGCGCGCGGCCGCGAGACCGGGCGCAGGCGCTGGACTCCTCAATGCCGCAGGGGTGACGGCGCAGACGGCGGGCGACCTGGGTGCTGCGATCCCCTTCTTTCTCGCCGCAGAACGCCGAGACCCGGGCAATGCGCAGCACCCCCTCTTCGCAGGGCTTGCGCTGCACCGGATGGGCAAGATGGCAGAGGCGAAGGAGGCGCTCGGGCGCGCCCGCGAAGTCGATCCGAGATCGCCGTGGCCCATCGCGGGACTCTCGGCAATCGCACTCGACGAGGGAGATCCCACAGAGGCGCTCGCGCTTGCGAGGCAGGCTCGAGAACTCAGCCCGCGCACGGACGATCTGCGTGTGAGCGAAGCGAAGGCGCTGCGAAAGTTGGGACGGCACCGCGAGATTCTCACGCTCCTGCTCGCTCTTGGCGACGAGTCGCGGCTCACCGAGGCCATCACATGGGAGATCGCCGCCGCTCACACGGCGCTTGACGATCCCATCGCCGCCGCGCGTGCGTGGGGAGCGTTCGCCGAGGTCGACGCGTCAGCGGCCTCAGCGCTCGAAGCGGCGAAGGCCTGGGACGCCGCCCGAGACCCGGTACAAGCGGAGTCTTGGCGCGCCGTCGCGCAATCACGCTAACTCCCCTCATGATGTGTGGCGAATCGGCCCGATTTGGGCCTCCCCCGCACACATCGTGCGGTTTCGTGGGTCAGCGGTGGAATCGGCCGCCGTCGAGGCGGATGATCTCGCCGTTGACGAAGGTGGCGTCGAGTGCGAGCCACGCGGCGCACGCCGCGGCCTCCTCGGGTGTGCCCGCGCGCTTGAGGGGAGTCCGCTCGATGTAGCGGGCCATGAACGCGGGGTCCGATCCCTCGGGGAACGCGACGACTCCGGGGGCAATCCCGTTGCAGCGGATCGTCGGGCCGAGTTCGACCGCGAGCGCCCCGACCAGCGCGTCGACCGCTCCCTTGCTCGCGAAGTAACCCGCGTGACCACCATAGAACCGCCCCTGAACATGCATGTCGGAGAAGAGGACGATCGCGCCACCGCCCGCGAGCGAGCTGCCCGCGAGCGATCCACGCAGGCTCTGCACGAGAAGGAGCGGCGCGAGCGCGTTCACCGTGTAGTGCGCGAGCGCGCTCTCCGCAGTGATCGCGCCGAGCGGCTGCGCTTCATAGATCGCCGCGCAGTGGACGAGCGCGTCGAGCGCCGACTGCGCAAGCGCACTTCCGAGTGCACCGACGGCCCCGAGATCCGCAAGATCGCACGCGCGGAGATCCACCGTGCACTCCGTCCCCCCCGCTGCAAGCGCGGCGGCCTTCGACGCCTGCGCGCGCGCGTCAATCGTGCGGACGACCATCACGAGATCGTGACCACGCCGCGCGAACTCGCATGCGCAGGCGCGACCCACTCGGTCGGCGCACCCGGTCACAAGCGTGCGCGGGCGAGCGCCCACGCGACCCAGTGGCGCAACGGGAAGGTCATCTGTTGTCACAGTTCAAGCCTCCTCTTCCCGATCGCCGCCTTCGGGTCCGAACTGCTGCTCGATCTCGCGCGCCGTCGGTGTCGCCGTCCGCGACGCAGAGGTCTCCCAGGGAGACTCCTGTCGATCCACCGTGCGGGAGTCGCCTGCCCGCCTCGAGTTGCGACCGAGAGCGCGTCGCAACACAGCCGCACCGAAGAACACAAGGGGCACCGCGAGGAGCAGCGCCAATGCTGCCAGAAGCAGCACCGTAAGCAAACCTCGTGGATCGTCCGCGCCCATGCAGCCAGTATTACCATCGCCTTGTGCCCCCAGCGCCGCGCGAGAAAGATCCAACGGGAGTTGCTCCCTCCGCGTCGAAGGGTCCGTCCCGCAGCCGCTGGAAAACGCGGGTGCGCGTGGCCGCGATCGCCCTCACCGCAACCCTTCTCGGAATCGGTTGGGGCCTCTGGAATGGCGCCCTTGCCAAGTCCATTCTCGCGGCGTCCTTGAGCCGAACGCTCGGAGGGGCGGTCAGCATCGACACTTTCGGGTGGCAAGGCTGGGGGCGCGCCGTTCTGAAGGGGGTGACGCTGACCGCGCCAGCATGGAACGCCCCGGGCGCGCAGGTCGCTCGGGTCTCCGAAGTGAGACTGCAGTTCGACCCGGGGTCGCTCTTCGCCGGTCCGCTCCTGATCCGCGATGTCGAGATCACCGGCCTTGCGCTCACCTTTGTCGATGATCCCGCGCGCGGCTCGATCTACAACGTCCAGACGCTGACGCCCTCGGCGATCGATCGAGACGAAGCGGGCGAGCCGGCGGCCATCGTCGAACGCGCGCGCATCGAGGCGTTCACCATCGCCTTTGAGCGGCTCAAGGACTCGGCAACGCAGCCGATGGCGGCCTACTCCGCTTCGCTGACCATAGCACCGTCGGCCACACATCCCACTCGGAGCGAGTTCGCTCTTGAGGAGTCGGAGTCCGACGATCCCATTCGCCTCGCAGGGTGGATCGATCAGCAAACGCTGGCATTCGAGATCGATGCGCATGGGCTCGCGCTCACCAAAAACCTGGCGCTGATCCTTCCCGGCACGATTCGCGCGGTCGCGGAGTCCTCGGAAGCCACCGGCAAGATCACCGCCGCGCACTTGGGACGGGATGCGCGCGGCCAGTACTCGGGAACCATGGAGTTCGAGGCAGTCTCAGCCACGCTGCCCAACCACCTGCTCGGACGATGGGTTCGCTACGAACGTGGGCAGATCCTCAAGGGCCAGGGATTCCCCCGATTCGAGCTCGATCGCGGCGCCATCACGGTCCAAGGCTCCACGGTGGCGATCCGGGATGTCGATGTCCGCTTCGTCAGCACGAACGCAGACGGCGGGGTCGCGACGCTGCCGGTGCACGCATCGCTCACGACGGACTTTGGGCTGTTCCAGCGTGCGGGCGCACACTTCAAGGACCGCGAGGCTTGGTTGGAGGCGCTCAAGCAGTCGCTTCCTTTCGAGCTTGCCGTCAGCGTCAGCGG
>CANETX010000116.1 GCA_947441435.1 Planctomycetaceae bacterium | reverse complement strand
GGGTGACGGGGTCTCGCGCATGGCGTTTCGGGGTCGTCGCGGTTGCCATGTGGTTGGGACTTGCCGCGGTCCCGGTCGCGACGGCTCAGTCGATCGAACTCTCGATCGAGCACTTCGGGGTGGGCGATCATGTACGACCAGGGGACCTCATCGGAATCCGACTCTCGCTCGGCGCAGCAGTCGAGACGACGACCGAGGTCGAGGTCGTCTGGGAACTGCCAGACGGCAACGGCGATCTCGCGCATGTGTCCCGCAACGTTGTCCTGAGCCCGGGCGAAACGGAACGCACGTGGCTCTACGCCCGCATTCCCCCGCGCATTCCTGCGTCGACGATTCTCTCCGAGGTCATGATCGTTCGATTGTTCGAGATTCGCGACGGTGCCCGCGTGGGCTCCTTGGGGTCCGCGAGGTTCGCACCCGACACCAGCGTGAACCCGACGGTCGCCGTCGATGTCGACGCCGATCTCATCGGCATCATTGGCAACGGCCGGATGGGACTCGATGTCTACGCCACGCCCCTTCCGGGCACCAACACCATCCCGTCGATGAATGCCCTCACGCACATCGCGCGCGGGATCACGGCGGAGGATCTCCCCGACTCGTGGCAGGGGCTCGCGCCTTTCGAGACTTTGGTGTGGACCCAGGAGAGTCCACAGTCACTCTCGGGAGATGTGGCCAAGGCGCTGCGAGATTGGATCTTTCGAGGGGGACACTTGGTCATCGTCCTCCCTGAAGCGGCGGAGCCGTGGGGAATGGTCTCCGAGTCCAAGCATCCGCTCAGCGATCTCATGCCGCGCTGGAAGGTGGAGCGCGTCGAGTCCGTTCCCGTTCGGCACTTGCTGCCGATCCTGAGCACGTCGGATCAGCTGCTCAATTCGCGCGCGGCCGTTCCGCTCCTGGTGTTTCGGGAACCCGGAGCAGACAGCGCGTACGAGCCGCTCGTGCTGCTTCCCACACCTCGCGATTCACGCACGGGACTTCCTGCACCGAGGGCTGACTCGCTCGACGGCGCGGTGATCGGCGTGCAGAGGAGCTACGGACACGGGCGGATGACCGTGCTTGGCCTCGATGTCGATGCGCTGAATCGGCGGTCGCTCCAGAGCGGACCCTTCCCCGAGGGAGACGTGTTCTGGAACCGGATCCTGGCGAGGCGCGCCGACACGCCATCTCCGCAGGACTATCAAGCTCTCGAGAAGGCATCTCCAAAGTTGCTGGTGACTGGCGGCGCCGTGCTCGACGATCTCGGTCGAGGGGCGCTCGTCAATGACTTGATCGGCATGCGCGGGCAAGCGGCGCTCGGGGTCCTCGGGGCCTTCTTCCTCTTTCTCATCTACTGGACGCTCGCGGGCCCGGGGGGGCATGCCCTGCTCGCGTGGCGCCACTGGCAGCGCCACTCGTGGCTCGCGTTCACGCTGTGTGCCGTCGTCTTTGGTGTGGGCGTGTGGGCCATTGGCGGCACCGTCAGTTCGACCCAGTGCCGGGGGCAGCACCTCACCGTCATCGACAGCATTCGCAGAAGCGCGGGCGACGAGCAGAAGGGAGAGCCGGTCCTCGAGCGCGCTGTCGCTTGGTTCAGCGCGTATCTGCCGGGCTATCGCGATGCGACCATTGCGATTGAGTCGACGAAGGAGCAGCCCAATGTCCTCACGAGTTGGTCGCCCCCGCCCCTGGGTGGCGGTGGGGAGTTCCCCAATCCTGCCATCGCGCGCGTCGAGGCGCAGTCACCAGGGTCCATCACGGTGGCGGCACGCGCGACGAGCGCAAGCTTCGAGGCGAACTGGATCGGCGCGCTCAATTCCTCGTGGGGGCGGCTCCCATTCGCGAGCGATCCCACTCGCCCGCTCAAGCAATCGGTGATGACCGGCGATCCGATTCGGGTTTCGCTTTCAGGGGTGATCGAACACCGATTGCCTGGAACGCTGCGCAATGTGCACCTGATCCACATCTCGCCGCTGCGGAACGCGCTGCCGACTCGACCCTCACGCGGATTGCCGATCACCTCAGGGTCGGACTCGCTCCCCAACGAAGGTCGATTCGCCATCCTCGCCGAGTGGCCTGCGGGAACGCCGATCGAGATCGGCCAGTCGCTCTACCCCGGCGGAGCGCTTGACTCGCAGGAAATCGTGGGGGACTTGGCCGACGGGATCCGCAGCCGCTACTACAACCCATTCGCCAACGACGTGTATCGCCTGCGGATCGACAGCCTGCTCACCCGCGATCGAGTCGAAATGGCCCTCGACATGCTCGGGATCTACTCGATGCTGCAGCCGCCCGACTACATCATCGTGCCCCCCACCGACCCCGAGCCCGTGCGCGTCCAGCGGATGCTCGGCCGATCGCTGGATCTCTCGCCGTGGTTCACCCGCCCCTGCCTCATCGTGTGGGGATATCTCGACACCACCACATGCCCGGTCCCCATCCGGGTCAACGGCGAGGAGATTCCCACCGAGGGGTTTGTCGTCGTGCGCACCGTCTTTCCCTTGCCCGTCGAACCCGAGATGGCCGCACCCGAGGCCCGCTAGAGTCACCGCCATGCCGATGATCGAGACGGTCAACCTCACGAGGAAGTACGCGGATCTCGTGGCTCTCGACAACCTGAATCTCACCATCGACGCGGGGACGTGCTACGGATTCATCGGTCCCAACGGCGCAGGCAAGACCACGACGATCAAGATCCTCGCGACGCTCCTGAAGCCCACATGGGGAGAGGCGCGGGTCGATGGCCATGTGGTGGGCTACCAAAACCACCTCATTCGTCCGATCATCGGGTACGTCCCCGACTTTCTCGGCGCGTATGAAGACATGCTGGTATGCGAGTACCTCGAATTCTTCGCCGCGTGCTACTCGATCCACGGGCCACGACGGACGAAGGTCGTCGCGGAAGTGCTCGATCTCACTGATCTCGCGGGGAAGCGCACGGCCGATGTCAACAGTCTCTCGCGCGGAATGCAGCAGCGACTCTCGGTCGCGCGGGTTCTCCTTCACGATCCGAAGGTGCTGCTCATGGACGAACCTTCGAGCGGACTTGATCCGAGGGCGCGCATTGAGATGCGCGAACTTCTCAAGGAACTTCGGAGGATGGGAAAGACCATCCTCATCAGTTCGCACATCCTGTTCGAACTCGCGGAGCTCTGCACGGCGGTCGGCATCGTCGAGCAGGGAAAACTCATCTACTCGGGGTCAGTGCAGGAGATGGTCGCGCGCGCCGGCGGCGGCGGCGTCGTGCATGTCGTGGTCGAGGAGCGCCCCAAGGAAGCGGCGCTGCTCCTCAAGCAAGTGAGGGGTATCCTGAAGGTCGCCTTGGAGAAGGAAGACACGAAGATCCGCATCGAAGTGACCATCGATCCCAAGAGCGGCATTCCGGTGAGTGACATTCCCAGTCGGCTGATCGCGCAAGGATTCCGAGTGGTGCGCTTCACGCAAGAGCCGGTGAGCCTTGAGACGGCCTTCATGCGGATGACGAAGGGATTGGTCTCCTAGAGGCCCATGAACAGATCCCCATGAAGGTGCTACTCGCAGCAAATCCCGATCGGCCCACGACCGCATCGATCATCGCCGAGGTGCGCCGGATCGTCGCCGCGCACGCGGAGATCGTCGCCGAGGTGCTCGCGGACAGCACGGAATTGTCGGCCAATCTTCACTTCGACCGGCTCGTCGCTGTCGGCGGCGACGGCACGCTGATCTCGCAGGTACGTCGGATCCTCACGCGGGGAATTCCTCTCGTCGGCGTCAACTCGGGACGGCTCGGCTTCCTCGCCGAGTTCGATCTTGATGGACTCGAGAACGAGGCGGTCTCGGTGTTTGGCCCGACGCCCCTGATCAGGCAGCGGATGGTCATGGATGTCACGGTCCGTCGGCGCGACGGCGAGATGGTGTTTCACGGGGTCGCCGTCAATGACGCGGTGGTCAGTGCGGGACTCCCCTTCCGCATGATCGAATTGCAGATGGGATTTTCGGGTCAAGCCGGTCCCGACATCGCCGGAGATGGTGTGATTGTCGCGAGCCCCTTGGGATCGACGGCGTACAACGTCTCCGCGGGAGGGCCCATCGTCCATCCCGATGTCGAGGCATTGATCGTCACACCGGTGTGTCCCCACAGCCTCGCCTTCCGACCCATCGTCATCCCGAGCCACATCGATGTGACGATCAGCGTGGAGCGAGCCAATCCGGGCACGACGCTCGTCCTGGACGGCCAGACCAATGTCCGGCTCACCGCTGGAGACATCGTGATCGTGGGGAGGCACCAGTCGGTGGCGCGGCTCGTCGGCAACTCGACGGTCACCTACTGGCAGCAGCTCCTGTCGAAGATGCGCTGGGCGGCGCCGCCGACCTATCGCGACCGCGGCGCGTGAGCCTCACCCCTGTCGGCGGACGAGACCGTCCTCGATGAGCTCGCGCTCGTGCCACCGGGACAGGAGCGTCATCGCGACGATCGATCCCAGAAGGGCGCAGAACATGTCCCACTGTGCATCCCACGGATCTCCCTGTGAGCCGAGATAGGAGTCGGCGGCAACACCGAGCAGCACCGAGGCGCGCCACTCGATCATCTCGAAGCAGGCGCTGAAGGCGAGCGCGCAGGCGATGCAGAGGATGATGAGCCACGGCCCCTTCCCCACCGAACTTGTGCGCCTGAGGAGTTCGCGGGCGATCATCGCTGGCACGAATCCCTGCAGGAAGTGGCCGAAGCGATCGAAGTCGTTGCGCGCGCCGCCGATCCACGCCTGGACCCACTCGCCGATGGGCACGAGTTCGTAGGTGTAACGGGCGCCGACGAGGAGGACGACTCCGTGGAACGCAAGCAGCACGAGGAGCAGTCGTGTCACCCGGTGGGTTCGCGCGATCACGATCGTCATCGGGATTCCCACGAGCACCCAGAGAGATTCCAGCCACCACGTGAGCCGGTCGACTGCGCCGAGCCGTGACCAGACGACGACGGCCACGACTCCGAAGAGCAGGATCCACCCAAGTCCGCCGCTGCGGCGCGTGACAGCCGAACCGAAGTACATTTCCCGGATGATAGATGTCAAGGCGTTTCGAGAGGATCCGGAGCGGTTCATCCGGGGTGCCGCCGACAAGGGGATGAGGATCGACTTCCCCCGGCTCAAGGCGCTTGACGACGAGCGACGCCGGGTGCTCACCGAACTTGAGTCGAAGCGAGCGCAGCAGAATCAACTGGGCAAGGAGACTGGACCCAAGATCGGCAAGTTGAAGGGGCAGTTGAAGTCTGCCGCCGCCGAGGCGCGCGCGGCGCTCGAAACGGAACTCGCGGCACTCGAGGCAACCCCCATCCGTCTCAAGAGTGAGGTCGCGGTGCTCGAGAGGGTCCTCGCGGATGTCGAACCGAGTTGGCGCGAACTCCTTCTGACCGTGCCGCAGCCACCTGCTTCCGATGTTCCAAAGGGTGCGGGGTCCGAACAGAATGTAGAGATTCGCAGGTGGAATCCGCCTGGATTCGACCCGAGCCGGACCTTCGCCGCCAATCGCGGATTCGCCCCTCGCGCGCACATGGACCTCGTCAAGCGCCTCGGCCTCGTCGACTTCGAGCGCGGCGTCAAGATGTCCGGAACGAGGCACTATGTCCTCACCGGACTCGGCATGCGGATGCATCAAGCGGTGATCCGATACGCGCTCGACTTCATGGCTGATCGACGCGGCTTCACCCCGATGGGGATCCCCGTGATCGTGCGCGAAGAGTGCATGGTCGGGACCGGCTTCTTCCCCGCGGGACGGGAGCAGGCCTATCACCTCGAGGAGTCGCAACGCGGCGGTGGCCACGACCTCTTTCTCACGGGGACCGGCGAGGTGGGACTCATGGGACTCCACGCCGACGAGATCCTCTCGGCCGAGTCGTTGCCGCTCAAGTACGTGACGGCGTCGACATGCTTCCGTCGTGAGGCTGGCGCCGCGGGGAAGGACACAGCGGGCCTCTACCGCATCCATCAGTTTGACAAGGTGGAGCAGGTTGTCGTCTGCCGCGCCGATGATGCCGAGAGTCGTCAGTGGCACACGACGATGCTCGAGTCGGTGGAGATGATCCTCAAGTCGCTCGAACTCCCCTACCGCCTTCTCCAGTGTTGCACCGGAGATCTCGGCGTCAAGAACGAGGACATGATCGATGTGGAATGTTGGATGCCCGGGCGCGGCGAAGC
>CANETX010000115.1 GCA_947441435.1 Planctomycetaceae bacterium | reverse complement strand
GAGTGGGAATGCGTCGTTGACATCGAGCACGCCGTCGTTGTCATCATCGAGATCCGCGTTGTTGCCGATGCCGTCGTTGTCGCTGTCGACGGATTCAGCTGAGTTCAACGGGAATGCATCGTTGACATCAAGCACAGAGTCGCCGTCATCATCGGCGTCGTTGCAATTCGCAGTGCCATCACTGTCCGTGTCAGTGTCCGCAACACCGCAGCCGCATTGACCAGGCGCAGCCTTGTTTGGATCAGTTGGGCAACCATCGTTGCAGTCCGCGATCCCGTCGCCATCGCCGTCCAACATCGTTCCCGAAACAACTTCGCAGGAGTCGAGAATCCCGTCGTTGTCGCAGTCGTTGCCATTGAGTTCGAGAGAGTCCTCAATGCCATTCCCGTTGCAGTCGCCCCCTTGCATCGCGACGACGTGCGAACCCGCAGACGCGATGGCAGAGCAGGCACCGAGATCCACAGGCACCGTTGTCGGGCTGCCCCAGAAGGATCCCCACACTCTGACCGTTCCGTCCGTCCTGAGCGCGACGGTGTGCGTCTCCCCGGCCGCGATGGCCGTGCAGGCACCGAGATCCGCCGGCATGGTTGTCTGGCCCGAAGAGTTGCCTCCCCACGCTCTGACTGTCCCATCGGTCTTGATGGCGACGGTGTGAGCGACCCCGGTCGCGACGGCAGAGCAGGCACCGAGATCCACCGGCACAGTTGTCTGGCCGTGGTAGTTGTATCCCCACGCTCCGACCGTTCCGTCTGCCCTGATGGCGACGGTGTGATAGTAAATGGACGCGATGGCCGAGCAGGCACCGAGAGCCGCTGGCACATTGGTCTCGCCGTTGCTGTTGCCTCCCCACGCTCTGACTGTCCCATCGGTCTTGATGGCGACGGTGTGCGCGTACCCGGCCGCGATGGCCAAGCAGGTACCGAGATTCGCCGGCACATCCGTCTGGCCGAACTCGTTCCAGCCCCACGCTCTGACTGTCCCATCGGTCTTGATGGCGACGGTGTGCGAGGTCCCACCCGCGATGGCCGAGCAGGTACCGAGATTTGTCGGCACATCCGTCTGGCCGTCAAAGTTGTATCCCCACGCTGTGACTGTCCCATCGACCTTGATGACGACCGTGTGAAGTTCCCCAGCCGCGATGGCAACGCAGGCACCGAGATCCACCGGCACATCTGTCTGGCCGAGATCGTTGTTTCCCCACGCTCTGACGGTGCCCGGCGGAATCTCCGCACAATCCGGCGTCCCGTCGGCGTCGGTGTCGGTGTCGGGCTCGCCGCAACCGCAGGTGCCGGGCGCACTCTTGTTCGGATCGGTCGGGCAACCATCGATGCAGTTGGCGGTGCCGTCTGCATCGGTGTCGGTGTCGGCCACACCGCAACCGCATTGACCTGGCGCTGACTTCGTTGCATCGAACGGACAGCCGTCGTCGAGATCAGGCGTGCCGTCGTTGTCGTCATCGAGATCAGCGTTGTTGCCGATGCCGTCGTTGTCGCTGTCGACGGACTCACTCGCGTCGAGTGGGAATGCATCGTTGACATCGAGGACGCTGTCACCGTCATCGTCGAGATCAGCGTTGTTGCCGGTGCCGTCGTTGTCGGTGTCGACGGACTCCGCTGCGTTCAACGGGAACGCGTCGTTGATGTCGAGCACGCCGTCGTTGTCGTCGTCGAGATCAGCGTTGTTGCCGATGCCGTCGTTGTCGCTGTCGACGGACTCCGCTGCGTTCAACGGGAATGCGTCGCTCGTGTCGAGCGCACCGTCACCGTCATCGTCAGTGTCGTTGCAATTCGCAGTGCCATCACTGTCGGTGTCGGTGTCCGCAACGCCGCAGCCGCATTGACCAGGCGCAGCCTTGTTTGGATCAGTCGGGCAACCATCGTTGCAGTCCGCGATCCCGTCGCCGTCGCCGTCCAACATCGTTCCCGAAACAACTTCGCAGGAGTCGAGAATCCCGTCGTTGTCGCAGTCGTTGCCGTTGAGTTCACAATGATCCCAAATGCCATTGTCGTTGCAGTCGACCAGCTGAATTGCGAGGGTGCGGGTACCGCCGGCCGCGATGGCACAGCAGGGGCCGAGATCCACAGGGACATTACACTCGCCTTCCGAGTTGCGTCCCCACGCTCTGACCGTTCCGTCTGTCCTGAGCGCGACGGTGTGAACGTCTCCTGCCGCGATGGCCCTGCAGGCGCCGAGATCCACCGGCACATTCGTCTGGCCGTAGTCGTAGTAGTTGGCTCCCCACGCCCTGACCGTTCCATCCGTCCTGAGTGCGACGGTGTGAACCTCGCCTACCGCGATGGCAGTGCAGGCACCGAGATTCGCCGGCACATCCGTCTGGCCGTCTAAGTTGTGTCCCCACGCTCTGACCGTTCCGTCTCTCCTGAGTGCGGCCGTGTGCGTGTCCCCAGTCGCGACGGCAGAGCAGGCACCGAGATCAATCGGCACAACTGTCTGGCCGTACGAGGCGTGTCCCCACGCTCTGACTATTCCATCGGTCCTGACGACGACGGTTTGATAGCCTCCTGCCGAGATAGCCGAACAGGGACCGAGATCAAACTGGATCTCGATCGCCTCGTCGGCCGATCCCGGTGCTCCCCACATTTCGATCTGTCCGTCTGGCAGGAGTGCGATCGCGTGCTGTTGCGCCGACGCGATCGCAGAGCAGGGAACCGTCGGCGGGTGGGCGGCATTGGGCTCGGCGTAAAATCCCCACCATTCTCTGACCATTCCGTTTGTCCCGATGGCGTGGCTGCGCGTTCCCGCCGTGGAGATGGCAAAGCAGACACCGAGATCGTTCGGGACGGTTGAGTTGTTACCCCACGCTCTGACCGTTCCAATCGGAATCTCCGCACAGTCCGCAACGCCGTCTGCATCGGTGTCGGTGTCTGGGTTGCCGCAGCCGCACTGGCCTGGCGCGATCTTGTTCGGATCAGTTGGACAGCCGTCGAGCGAGTCTGGCACGCCGTCGCCGTCAGTGTCGGGATCGCCAGCGATGGCGGTTCGAGCCGCGCTTGCCGCTGACGCGGAGTAACTCACCACGCTCAGCGCGCTTGCAGTCATGAGAAGCATGAGAGGCATGAGAAGCATGCGCAGAAGCGCTGGGAAACCCGAGATTTGCCGCGCATCCAGCGAAACGCGGATCACTTGCAAGAGTCGGAAGAGAGTCTTGAGTTGCGTCATGGTGGAGTCGTGGTGCTTCGCGATTCTTTCGCGAGTTCTGCTCGAGGGGACTGCAACTCAGGTGGACTTGATCAAACGCACTGCCGAAAGCCATGCGAGCGCGAAACGAGCGCGAAACGAGCGCGAAACGAGCGCGCCACAGGGCATACCGGACCGGTCGAAGTATGACACGGAATGACTCGTCTGCAAGAACTAACCGCCTCCGGGAGGCAGTATTCACCTCGCGCGAGGCAGGTGCCAACTCATCACGCACGAGAGTCGAATTGGCGGATGCTCGAGGCACAGTCGATAGATCCGGTAGTCCGCGAGTGCGGTCCCGAGCGCTTCGGCGCAGTGCACGAGCAACGCCTCGTATGTCGCGCAGCGATCGGCGCTCGGCGCGGGCAACTGCGGCGTCTGCGGCCGCGTCAGAGCGGCGCCGCAATGCACCGGGAACGCACGGCTGATCGACTCTTCCCCTGGACGCGGGAGTCCGCCGTGGTAGAAGCCGCTATCTGGCGGGCCGTCGAACGGAAGGTCGCGGTGCATCAAGACATCGAAGACGAGAAGGTCGGTTGGGTACTGGCTCAACAGCGCAAACTGCATCTCGTCATCGGTCTGATCCTCCTGGGAGTGATCCTTCTCGGTCTGATGCTGCTCCTGAAAGACTGGCCCCGCGCATGCGATCAGTTCCGCAAAGCTGAAGTACATGCGCTCCGGTCGTGTCGACGCCGAGCCAAGGAAGTCGAACGCGCGCTCGCCCTTCGCTCCGCTCAAGCAGAGTTCGTCGTTCGTGATCGCCTCTGACGAAAGCTCGCTCACAAGCGACGGCCAGCGAGGCGATGCTGCGGGGTGGGCGTCCCCTGCCGAGCGGTTGACTCCCTCATCGCTCCAGGTCAGGAGGGGGCGATAGATCGGGAAGGGACTCGCGGATGGCTCGCGAGATGGGCCATCGACGATCTTCGCTCCAGCGAGCGCCGCGAAGCCAGGGGTGCTTGAGGGCGCGACAAGATACGCCGCAATGTTGGCGCGCAGGTGCACGCCCAGCAGCGAGCGATTCGCGTTCGTCGCTGACTTCCGTAGGCGCAAGGCCTGCTGGTCTCCTTCAGGACTCGTCGAGACCCGACGAGACCACGCATCCAAGCCCTGGCGAGGAAGCTGATGAGTCTCAACGAACGATTCGAGCGCAGCAACCGCTCGTCGCAGCGATGCGATCCGCGGCGTCGAAACACCAAGCGTCTCGATCGCGACGATCACCTTTCGCCATGCAAGTTTTCCGGGGAACGCCTTCACCACGCGCGCATCGTCGGCGGAAAAGGCCGTCACGAAGACTCGCCAGCCGAGTGTCTTGTCGAGGTTCAATACTCGTGCGGCAGCTCGGCCGCCCTGATCGACGCGGATGCGCGATCCGAATGCCGTGCGAAGCGCGAGGCTGACCTCGGCGAGTAGCGCCGTGAACTGCAGATGGAGCGTGGAGGCTGGTGTCGGGTCTTGAGGCATCGGCTGGATCGAGAGAAGATGCGTTGCGCGCGAAGGGCCGAAGGGCTCGCAGAATGAATGAACGCCGACAGGATAGGGGGAATCTGCGCAAAGACCGTCAAGGAGTGCATCCGCGCAGACTTTGCACGGCAGACTCGCTCTCCGACAGGCCCAACTCCATACCATGAAAAATGGTAGTCGTACATTCCATAATTCATGGTATGCTATCGATCATGCTCGACCGCTCGCAGACCATCTCCCGGGTCACCGCTGCGCTTCGCCGCTCGCAGGTCGTGCTCCTCTTTGGACCTCGTCAGGCGGGCAAGACCACGCTCGCGCGCGGCTTTGTGAAGCCGGACTCGCCGAACTATTTCGATCTCGAGACGCCCGCAGACGCCGCGCGACTTGCGGAGCCGATGATCGCTCTCGCGCGGCTCAAGGGAACCGTCATCATCGACGAAATCCAGCGTCGTCCCGAGCTCTTCCCCGCGCTGCGCGTGCTCGCCGACCGAAAGCCGCTGCCCGCGCGATTCCTCGTCCTCGGCAGCGCGGCGCCCGAGCTTCTCCGTCAATCGTCAGAGTCGCTGGCCGGTCGCCTCGAGACCATTCAACTCGGCCCGTTCACGAACACAGAGTGTGGCCTCGCACAGCTCGACAGGCGCTGGCTCCGCGGCGGATTCCCGCGTTCGTTCCTTGCGCGCTCCGCAGCCGACAGCAGCGCGTGGCGCGAGAGTTTCTTGTCAGCGCTCATCGAGCGGGACTTGCCGGCATACGACTCACGCCTTGCGCCCGCCCTGCTGCGGCGGCTTTGGACGATGTTCGCGCATCACCACGGGCAGACCATGAATGTGTCGCAGGTCGCGGCGGGGCTTGGGATCGCAAGCTCAACCGTGCGCCACCATCTCGATCTCCTCGCTGGACTCCTGATCGCACGCACGCTGGCGCCGTGGTTTGAGAATGTCGGCAAGCGACAGGTGAAGTCGCCGCGTCTTTACTTCCGCGACACAGGACTGCTGCACACGCTTCTCGGGATCGGCACGATGAAGGAACTGCTCTCGAATCCGCGCTGCGGCGCGTCGTGGGAAGGACTCGTGATCGAGGAGATCCTCGCGCGCACTCCGCACAAAGACGCGTACTGGTGGTCGACCCATCAAGGTGCGGAGATCGACCTCGTGCTTTTCCACCGCGGCAAGCGCTACGGCGTGGAGGTCAAGCGCGCCGATGCGCCTGGAATCACGCCGTCGATGCGGAGTGCGAAAGAGGCGCTCGGGCTCGCGCGCGTCTCGGTGGTAACGCCAGGAGAGCGGAGTTACGACCTCGCGAAGGATGTGCGCGTGATCTCGATCGGGGACCTCGTGGCCGATCCATCATCGGTGGTGTGAACGGCGCACGACATGTTCCAGCGCTTGAATTGATAGGACTTCGCTTTTCCAGTGTCGCGGGCGGGCGCCCGACAAATTCACTGTGAAGCGGCGTTTCCGTGCGATAAGGTAACAATTCGGTGCTGCAATACGAATGTCTGGCGACATTGTGGCACATTGGCGACCTTCGCCCTCG
>CANETX010000114.1 GCA_947441435.1 Planctomycetaceae bacterium | reverse complement strand
CGGGGCCGCGCGCTGGGCGCCGCTGTCCCTTGAGCGCCCGCAGGACAAGCCACGCCACGGTTGGCAGAATGACCACCTGTCCCGCCGTCCACATGAACGCACCTGCCGTGTGCTGGTCGCGCAGCGGGTCAAAGCCCGCGGCGGGACTCGTTGCCGCGTAACTCGGATAGAGGACACTCCTGGAAAACGTGAGAATCGCCGAGAAGATCGTGCCCTGAAGGTCGGCCGCAAGGAGGCACGCCACGAGCGCGATCTCATGCCACCTCCGCCGCCACGGCCACGGGGCGATGATCGGCCACCACAACAGCATCGCCCCGGCAAGAAATGTCGCGTGCTCGAGTCGATGGACGACAGTCGACTCAAGCGCCCACTGGTACAGGCGAGGTGCATGCCAGACCCATGTCGCGAGCGTGAAGGCGACCACTCCTGTGACGGGGTGCACCAAGAACGAGAATGCGCGGCGGATCCCCGGACTAGCAAGGAACGGTCCAAGCGCTTCGCGACGGACCACTCTCGGCAGCCCCCGCAGCACGGGAATCCCCGGCGCGCCCAACAGCAGCAGTGGCGCCGCGACCATCAGGAGCAGCCAGTGCTGCACCATGTGCACCGACAGCAGGAGATGCCCCAGGGGATCAATCGGCGAGGCGAGCGCGACGAAGATCACTAGCAGCCCGAGCCCGAAGCAACACGGACGCCACGCAGGAAACCCGGTGCGACCGACAAGCCCGCGCGTTCCCCGCGCGTAGAGCAGGGCCGCAATCGCAATCCCCGTCACAAGCCACGGATCGAATGTCCAGCGGGCGAACATGCCGCGCGACTCTATCGCGTCGGCAGCGGCAAGAGCGCGCCCGGGATCTCCGCCGCCGCCTCATCGCTGGGCTTCAGCGTCGACAGGAACGCGACAACCGCGCTCATCTGTGCGCTCGACAGGTTCTTGCCGTACGCGGGCATGTTGCCGCCGCCCTGCGAGACCTGCCGCGTCAACTGCTCCGGCGTCATCTGCGTTGCAATCTCATCGAGCGACGGGCCGCGCTTCCCTCCAAGTCCGCCGAGCTCATGGCAGTTGCGGCACTGCGCGTACTGGAAGACGATCGCCCCCTGCGTCTCAAGCGGCGACCGCCCGCGGACGAAGTGTCCAGGCGTCGGCAGCGACGACCACGCATTCATCACCGGCGACCACGGACTCGTCATCCCCTCCCAAGTGAGCGATGCGATCGCGATCACGCTGAACGCCGCAACGAGCACCATTGCCGGCCGTCGGCTCGGCGCGCGCTCGCCCGCCTTTCCGAGGAACGGCACCAGCAGCAGTCCACCCACGAGCAAGACCGGCGTCACGAGCATCACCACCGTCTCCGACGACGGCGGCAGCAAGCTCACTGCGCCGAAGATCCACATGAACGGATAGTCGGGCCTCGGGTTCGTATCGATGAGCGTCGGATCGGGTTCCCCCCCGGGACCAAACGGTCCGTAGACCGCCGCGAGCACGACGAGCGCGATCAGGCACGCGCCGCAGAACACCATGTCGCGCTGCGAAGCATCCGGGTGGAACGGCACGCCATCCTTCTTGATCCGCGCCTCATACGCCTCCGTGTAAGTCGCGGGGTCAACAGGCTCCCCGCGCTTGGGCATCTCGCTGATGCCGTGCCGCATGATGAGGGCGAGATGCAAGCCGACAAGCCCGATCGCCGCGCCGGGCAGGATGAACACGTGCAGCGCGAAGAACCGGTTGAGCGTCTCGCCGCCGATGATCGGCCCGCCGAGCATCAGGTCGCGGATCTGGCTGCCAAACACGGGAATGCGATCGGTGATCGACGCGCCGATGCCCAATCCCCAATACGCGTCTTGGTCCCATCGCATGACCTGCCCGGTGAACGCGAGCGCAAGCACCGTCAGCAGAAGGAACACCCCCGTAATCCAGTTGAGTTCGCGCGGATACTTGTAGGAGGCGTGCAGGAACACCTGAATCATGTGGATCGCCATCATCACGACCATGGCGTTGCTCGACCAGCCGTGCAGCGCGCGAATCATCCATCCCGCAGGAACGACCGTATCGATGTAGCGAAGACTCTCCCACGCCTCCGCCGCGCTCGGTGCGTACATCGTGCCGAGGCACACGCCCGTCACCACTTGGATGGTGAAGAACATCAGCGTCGCGCTGCCGAAGACATACCACCACTTCGCGTTGCGCGGCACGCGGTGGGTCATCATCGGCCGCACGAACGCGCCGACTCCCGATCGCGACTCAAGCCACGCGATCGCGCCGGTGACGGCACTGGTGACTGCGCGGACGATTGCGTTCATGTCGAGTCCTCGAGGCCCGGCAGCCGACCCGCGTCAATCAGCAGGTTGCCATCAACGACCTTCCACTCGTACTCGAAGAGCCCACGGGGCGGTGGACCTGCAGCGCGCGAACCATCTTCGTAGTAGGCCCCGCCGTGGCACGGACACAGGAACAACTTCGACTGCGCGAACCAGCGCACGGGACAGCCGAGATGCGCGCAGTTGATGGCAAACACCTGGAACTTCCCTTCGCTGATGCAGCGCACCCAGCACGCGGTCTTGATCGATTCGCCATCGGTGGGTTGCTTGATCGGATTCAGGAAGGTCGCAAATCGCGTCTCGCCGATGGGAAACTTCTCGAGACTTCCGAGGCTCGTCCACTGATTCGCGTACTTGCGCCGCGTGGGGCCCATCGCGAATCCGATCACAGGAATGGCCGTGATCACCGCGCCGATTCCCATGAGCCCTGCACCGAGCTTGAACATGAACCCGCGCCGAGCAGAGGGCGCAGCACCCGATGCCTTCCCGCAGCCGCAACCTTGGCAACCACCTTGACCCCCGGCTTGGCCTCCGCCCTGACCTGCCCCTTGCGATCCCTGTGGCGCATCGTGGCTCATTTCGTACCTCCCCGCGCAAGCGGCCTCTGCGACGAGAGCCACGCGACAACATCCGCGACCTCTCCCGCGCTGAGCCCCGTCGGTCTCCCCGGCATCGCTTCGTTCCATGCAGGCATGCCGACCGCCTTGCGACCGACAGCAATGTGAGTCCACAGTGCCTGATCGCTCACAAGCCGCAGATAGTCGGGATCGGTGAGCACACCCTTCGGGACCTGCGCACCGTGGCAAGTCGCACACGCCTGCGCGAAGACCGCCTCTCCGCGCGCGGCATCACCCGGGACCACCGTCCCCGACAGACCTCCGCTTGGCAGCGCCCCCTGACCGTAGACCCGGCGCATCCCCGTCACGAGTGCGACGATCTCCTCCTCCGTGAGCGACCCACCATTCGTGTCGAGGAACGATGGCATCATGACTCCCTGCCCATGCGCCGTCGCCGCGATCGCCTGTTCATCGGAGGCAATGCGCCAATACTCCACTTCCATCAGCGGGAACGATGCCCCATCGACGCCACCGGCATGACATCCGCAGCACTGCGAGTCGAAGGTCATGCGAACCCATCCATCTGAGCCCACCGCGACGGCCGCGGCGGCCGGGGCATCCCGAGGCGCGCCCGGCAGTCGGTCGCATCCCGAAACGCACGCGAGCGCAATCGCCGATGCCATCGCCGCAAACACCACCGCAGTCGCCGCCATCCGGACACCGCTCATCGCTTCCCCCCCCGATCAATCTGGAACCGGTCCGCGAGCGAACCGCCCGCGCGAGCCGAAACCGGCGTGCGCCCGCTCACCCACCATCCGCAGGCGATCCCGAACGCAATCTGGCTCGCGACAAACCACGGCCACGAGATGTGCCGGTCAAGCGTCGGATTCACGATCGACAAGGACGCCCACACGAGCCCCGAAAGAATGATCGGCACGAGGATTCCCCCTGCGAGGATCGGCCAGCGGAACATGATCGGCAGCGCGATCGTGTAGAGCACGCCGCTCGACACCGACAGGACGAGATGAATCCCAAGCGCCACCGCAAACCACTCGGCGTTGAAGAGCCGCAGTGTCGCTTCGTCGGCGCTGCCGATGCTGGGCATCACCGCCGCGGACAGCAGGTTGATCGGCAGCCAGATCCCACCGCCCCCGGTCAACCCCCATCCCATCGCGACAATGCCCATCGCCACACCGCCGATGAGTCCACCCACGACACCCGATCGATAGGGATAGACAACTTCCGGATAGACGGGGCGTGCAGCGTGCGCCTTGGGCGCTGCAACGGCGAAGTCGAGCGCTGGCGCGGCATTCGCCTCCTCCGGGATCGGATCGATCCGCTCGTGTGGAAACACGTCGCTGAACCAGATCACGAGGCCGACGACCAAGATGACCGCTCCTCCTGCGGCAACCCAGCCGTTCGTCACCATTCCCGCAGCGAGCAGCGTCACGCCGAACGCCGTGATCATCGGCGCCGAGGTGGGCTCCGGAATGCCGTTCATGTAGGGGACTTTGTTCATGGGCACGCTCTCATCTTCCCACCACATAGACGGTCGTGAAGACGATGATCCATACCACATCGACGAAGTGCCAGTACCACGACACCATGTCGACTGCGTGCGCGTGATCCCGCGACACGCGGCCGCGCAGACCGCACACGAGGATCCCGCTCAGCAGCGCGAGCCCGACCACGACATGCAGCAAGTGCAGACCGACAAGCGAGTAAAAGGTCGTGCCGAACAAGTTGGTCCCAATGAAGAGGTGGTCATCTCGCATCAGCGAGTTCCACTCCATCCCCGTGCCCACCACGAACCACCCGCCAAGCGCAATCGTCGCCGCGAGCCAGCCCAGGAACTGCGACCGCCGATCCCGCTCCAGCGCCCGCACCGCCGCCACCACCGTGAACGAACTCGAGATCAGCGCGATCGAATTGACGATCACCATCGGCAACTCGAGGACGTCCTTGGGCTGCGGGCCCGCCTTGCTCTGTCCGATGTAGAAGAGGTAGGCGACGACAAAGGTCAGGAAGATGCACGACTCCGCCGCGATCAGGCAGAGCATGCCGACCTTGCCGCGGCCTGGCCGCCAGACGCCGTCGCCACCATCGATCCGCGACTCGTGCGCCATAACGCTCATGCGTGCTCCTCGTAGCGCGAATCGGGATCATGCGGGTTCGCGACATCCCACAGCGGCCGCGCCGACCCGACCTTCGGGATCTTGTCAAAGTTCCACTCGGGCGGCGGACTCGTCGTCGCCCACTCGAGCGTCCATGCGTTCCATGGATTGTTCCCGGCGCGCTCCCCCTTGCGCAGCGACCGGACCACATTGAAGAGGAAGAACGCGATGGCGATCGCCTGAAGGATGACCCCGAGCGACGAGAGCATGTTCCAGATTTCGAACCCGCGCCCAGGCTGGTACATGTAGATCCGTCGCGGCATCCCCAAGATCCCCGAGAGATGCATTGGGAAGAAGGTGAGGTTCATCCCGGCGAACAGGAACCAGAAGAACCACTTGCCCAATGTCTCACTCAGCATGCGTCCCGTCACCTTGGGGAACCAGTAGAAGATCGCGCCGAAGATCCCGAAGACCGTCCCGCCGAAGAGCACATAGTGGAAGTGCCCGACGACGAAGTAGCTGTCGGAGAGTTGCCAGTCGAAGGGGACGACGGCCAGCATCACACCGGTGAGCCCGCCGAAGGTGAACAGGCCAAGGAACGCCGTCGCGCAGAGCATCGCCGTCGCGAAGTGGATCCTGCCCCCGACCATCGTCCCCATCCACGTGAAGATCTTGATCCCCGTCGGCACCGCAACAAGGAATGTCATCACCGCGAAGAACGAGTTGACCTCAGGCGAGAGTCCCACCACGAACATGTGATGCGCCCACACGCTCAGCGAGATGAAGGCGATCGCAACGGTCGCCGCGACCATCAGCGCGTAGCCGAAGATCACCTTTCGGCTGAACACGGGAATGATCTCGTTGAGGAACCCGAATGCGGGAAGCACCAATATGTACACCTCGGGATGCCCGAAGAACCAGAAGACATGCTGCCAGAGGATCGCGGATCCCCCTCCCTGCGTGTCGAAGAAGTGCGCGCCGAGGAATCGATCCAGCAGCAACATCGCCTGCGCCGCCGTCAGCACCGGCACTGCAACGAGAACAAGGATCGCCACCACCAACATCATCCAGCACATCAGCGGCATCCGCATCAATGACATCCCCGGGCAGCGCATCGCAAGGATCGTGGCAACCAGATTGATCGCCGTCGTGATGCTGCCGAAACCGCTCACCATGATGCCGAGGATCCAGTAGTCGGTCGAATTGCCCG
>CANETX010000113.1 GCA_947441435.1 Planctomycetaceae bacterium | reverse complement strand
GGCCCTCCTCATCCGCCCTGAGGTCGATGCCTCCGCTGCGGCAAGCGCTTCGCCGGCAACGAGTCGCCTCGTCGGTCGTACCTCGGGCCGCGCAGACTTCATGGCTTCACCGCGGTCAGCGCGGCTCGAGTGCGCCCAGCGGATCGGCGATGACCGCTTCGGGAGTGTTGCAGACGGGAGCCGTCACCGGCACCAGCCAGAACTGCAGCTGCGAGGGATAGAAAGGTTGTCCGGTGGCGCCCGTGAAGTGGACGGTCGCCAACCGATAGATCCCCTCGGCGGGATAGACGACATCGACTTCGGCTTTGCCGCCCGAAAGCTTGACCTGACGAACGCTCCACACGACCTTGTCGGATGGGGTCATCGGTCGGCATGGTGCGCAGGACTTCAATACCTGCCGCCAGACCTGCTTGGGGGTCATGGCCGGGAGATCGATGACGATCTCGGAATTGGGCGACAGCTGCTGATGCGCGAACTTGATGGCGTCGGCCATGAGACTCGGCATGGGCTGCATGCTGGGATCTGCCTTGGGTGCCCCTGGATACGCGGGGTAAGTCATCGACGGCGTGCAGCCTGCGACGATGACTGCCCCGAGGACGACGATCGCGAGGCACGCCGCGCGACCGAGTTCGATTGCCTTCCGGTTCATCTTGCCGTTCAGCTTGCCGTTCATCTGAAGTCTCCGATTGGACCTGCTCGACTGTCCCACGCCACGATGCACTGCGCTGGCGATCACTTCTCGGCGCGCTGCACGAACCAGTATTCCATGTCGATCGGGGCCTGACGGCCGAAGATCGTGACGAGCACGCGAACTTGTCCCTTGTCCGGAAAGACTTCGTCGATGGTTCCTTCGTGACCCTGGAACACACCTTCCTTGACGGTGACGTTGTCTCCCTTGTGGAGATCCATCTTGAGTTGGGGGGCTTCCTGCGCGGGCTGCGAATCGAAGAGCATCTTCTCGACCTCGATGACCGACATCGGAGTGGGCCGACCAGCGGTGCCGACGAAGTCGCCGACGCCAGTGGTCTCCTTGATCAAGAAGAACACATCCTGCGGGATGCGGCCATCGGCTTCGAGGCGCATTTCAACGAACACGTAACCGGGGTAAAGCTTGTTCTCGGTGATCTTGTGCTTCCCGGCCCGGCCGAGCACCTTGACCTTCTCGGTGGGAACCATGATGCGACCGACGTGCTTCTCCATCTGCTCGATCTGCACCTTGCGCAGGAGCGTGCTGCGCACCGAGTCTTCCTTGTTGCTTGCCACGCGAAGGACGAACCAGTCCATTCCCTCGCGGAACATCGGCAGTTCCCCCTCGGGAACCGGTGTGGTGTCGACAGGCCGCGCCTCCGTGATCCGTGTCGTCTCAACGCCGAGGCTCCGGATCGAGATCGCGCTGGGAGCGGCGCTGGGGCGAACGGCGCGCAGGTTGCGCGGCCCCTCGGGAGCAGCAGGCTCGGCAACTTTCTTCGCGGAGGGCTTGCGGGTCCGCTTGGGCTTGGCGACCGGAGTTGCCTCGGGGGCCACGGTCTCGTCGGAGTGATGCGGCGTGTTTTCTTCGGATTCGTTCATGGGAGTCACTAGCGACATGCTTCAGGCAACTTCGGACAGCGTCAGACGCCCGGCTTGAGGACGTTCATCTCGACGAAGAGGAGGAAGAACGCTTGATCGAAGACGAAACAAAAGAGCGCGATCGCCACGCTGGTCGCGATGACGATCACGGTGGAGCCGGTCACTTCCCTGCGGGTCGGCCAACTCACCTTCTTCATCTCCGTCTCGGTCGCGACGAGGAAGTCGACCGTGGTCGCCGTCCGCGCCGTCCAGAGATAGATGAAGGGCATGCATAGCGCGACGAAGAGGCCGCCGATTCCCCACGAGAGATAGATCGGGTTGATTCCCCAATCGACCGTCTCGAAGATGTCGTGCAGCCACCAGCCGCCGAGCACCGCGATCACTCCACCCGCTGTCGCGGAGAGCACTCGCGTCCAATAGCCTTGGCCGATCTTGTACATGTCAGTGCAGTTCCTTCTGTGAACACGCCGAGAGGGGATCGAACCCACGACCTGCGGATTTGGAATCCGCTGCTCTACCAGCTGAGCTATCGGCGTGACGGCAGACGTGATCCAATGTCACTTCCGCTTGATCTTGTGGAGCGTGTGCCGACGCAAACGGGGGCAGAACTTCTGGAATCCTTCCTTGACCTTCTCGGCGATGCCGCCTTTGACGCGGATCTCCGTTCGGTAGTTCATGTCCCCAGTCTCAGTGCACTGGAGCCACACATATTCACGGTCTAGGCTTTTCTTTGCCATGGTTCGATCACTTCACAATCTTGGACACGACGCCTGAACCGACGGTCTTGCCACCTTCGCGGACTGCGAAGCGCACGCCTTCTTCCATCGCGACGCCCTTGCCTTCAAGGTCGACCTTCAACTTGACGTTGTCGCCGGGCATGCACATTTCTGCGCCAACCAGCTCGAGCTTGCCAGTGATGTCTGTCGTGCGGAAGTAGAACTGCGGCTTGTAACCGGTGAAGAATGGCGAGTGACGTCCGCCTTCTTCCTTCGTGAGCACGTAGACCTGTGCCTCGAATTCGGTGTGCGGCTTGATCGAACCTGGCTTGCACAGCACTTGGCCACGCTCGATGTCGTCCTTCTCGACGCCTCGGAGGAGGCAACCGACGTTGTCGCCCGACATGCCGGAGTCGAGGGTCTTCTGGAACATCTCGACGCCGGTGACCGTTGTCTTGATCGGCTCAGGACGCAGACCGATGACCTCGACTTCTTCGCCGACCTTGATCTGGCCGCGCTCGATACGACCGGTGGCGACGGTGCCACGGCCCTTGATCGAGAAGACGTCTTCGACAGACATGAGGAACGGCTTGTCGTTCTCGCGGACCGGCTCGGGGATGTAGGTGTCGATGGCATCCATGAGGGCCGCGATGCACTTCGACTTCTCGGCATCCTTTGGATCGTTGAGCGCCGGCAGCGCGGAGCCGCGGACGATGGGGATTTCCGCCGCGGGGAAGTCGTACTTCTTGAGGAGATCACGCACTTCCTCTTCGACGAGATCCACGAGTTCCGCGTCATCAACGGTGTCAACCTTGTTCAGGAAGACCACGATGCGGGGAACGCCGACCTGACGGGCGAGCAGCACGTGCTCGCGAGTCTGCGGCATGACGCCGTCGTAGGCGGAGACCACGAGGATCGCGCCGTCCATCTGCGCGGCGCCGGTGATCATGTTCTTCACATAGTCGGCGTGGCCCGGGCAATCGACGTGGGCGTAGTGGCGATTCGCCGTCGCGTACTCGACGTGCGAGGTGGCGATGGTGACGATCTTGGTGGGGTCGCGTCGGCCTTCCGACTCGGAGGCTTTGGCGACCTGGTCGTAGCTGACCGGCTTGCTGAAGCCGCGAGCTGCTTGGACTGCGGTGATCGCTGCGGTGAGAGTGGTCTTGCCGTGATCGATGTGACCGATCGTTCCGACATTGACGTGCGGCTTATCGCGCTTGAAATTTTCCTTAGCCATGGTCGTGTTGCTCCGTTTCTTGGACTGTCTGGGCAGGTGTCCCACGCGGACGCCTGCGGAAGCCACCGAAGGGGATTGAACCCTCGACCTCACCCTTACCAAGGGTGTGCTCTACCACTGAGCTACGGTGGCGTTCCCGAGATGAAAAACCGCCCTCATCGGGCGGCAGGGCGGCAAGTGTAGCGGGATATCCCGCAGCATCAAGGGGCTACGGGCCGAACCTCACGGTGAGGCGCCGGTGTCCACCGGTCATGCACACTCAGGGACCGGGATTATCGGATCTGTTGAGATTCGTGATTCGCAGTCCTCGACCGATTGGATCTGCTGGTGGACTCGCGGAACTCCACCATTGCCCCTGAAGTTCTTCAATGTCGGCCCACTTGGCTTCTGTCTGGACATGGCCATCGAGGCACAGAAAGAGGCAGGTTTCGCCGGGATATCGGAAGTCGACTTGGCCCAAGAGCGGATCGCTTGCTTTCCAAGGATCGGCGATCGGATCGATGATCTCGCCCGCGCGGCTGTCGACCAGATAGACGCTCTCGGAGGGACGCTTGATCTGTCCCGAGCTGTAGTAGATCCCGAGCTGGCCATCAAAGAAGTCGTTGGCTGCAAAGTAGCCGGGGTGTCCGAACTCAAGGAGTGGCGCACCGGGACCGTAGGGAGTCGCCTCGCTGATCGATCCCTCGGTGTTCACAAAGGGTCGCTCCATGCCGACGGTCGAGCGGAGGAAGTTGCTGCTGAAACTCGGCGAATCCTGATAGACGTATCGATCGGGAGAGTCGTAGCGGTAGTCGTAGGGATTCGGAGTTCCATCTTCAGCGTCGGGCATCTGCACGGAGCCGAGCGAGTTGGTCGCCCAGAGAATGTCGGCCCATGTGCCCATGAGCGGCAAGCCGATCGGTGGCGGCTCCGGAACCGCCGATCGCGCGGCACCCTTGAACTTGACGTTGCGATGGTCGAACTGGCTCGGAAGAACGGTCCCCCGATTGTCCGTCGTGTAGGCCTGCATCAAGGTGTGAATCTGGCGCAGATTGTTCTGGCTCGAAGCCCAATCGGCGTTGGCGCGGGCAACCCGCAAGGCAGGAAGGAGGATTGCCATCAAGAGCGCGATGATGCCCACGACCGCCAGGATCTCGACCAGGGTGAGAGCCCGAGGATGGGCCGATCGGGGGTCACGCGGCAGGCAGGTCATGCGAGTCATGCGAGTCATGCGAATCATGTTGTCCTCCGCATAGCCATACGCAGGCTAGCCGCGCTTTGGCTCAGCCCATGCTCATCGTCATGAGGAATTCCCCGTTGGACTTGGTCTTCATGACTCGGTTCCGGAGGAGTTCCATTGCTTCAACGACGTTCATGTCCGACACGACCTTGCGCAGGCGGACGATGAGCTCGAGTTCCTTGGGGTCAAGGAGCAGTTCCTCGCGCCGGGTGCCGGAAGCCCCCACATTGATCGCCGGATAGACCCGCTTTTCGACGAGTTTCCGGTCTAGGTGGAGTTCGGCATTGCCCGTTCCCTTGAACTCTTCGAAGATCACTTCGTCGGCGCGGCTGCCCGTATCGACGAGCGCCGTGGCGATGATCGAGAGTGATCCGCCGTTCTCGATGTTGCGGGCTGCGCCGAAGAATTTCTTCGGCTTGATGAGCGCCGAGTTGTCGACGCCGCCGGAGCCGATCTTGCCCGAGTTCGGCATCGCGTTGTTGTAGCCACGCGCCAGACGGGTGATCGAGTCAAGCAGGATCACGACATGCTGCCCGCACTCCACCATGCGCCGGGCTTTCTCGATGACCATCTCCGCGACCTGAATGTGCCGCGAGGCCTCCTCGTCGAAGGTGCTCGCAACGACCTCGACGCGCGAGGGGGTGTTGCGCTTGAAGTCCGTGACTTCCTCGGGCCGCTCATCGATCAGCAGCACGATCGTGTGGACATCGGGATGATTGGTCGCGACGGCGTTGGCGATCTGCTGGAGGATGACGGTCTTGCCGGTGCGTGGCGGCGCGACGATGAGGGCGCGCTGTCCGAATCCCATCGGCGTCACCATGTCGATGATGCGCGGTTCGATCCGTGTGGGCTGGTTGAGCATCTCCAGATGGATGCGCGAATTCGGGTGAAGCGGCGTGAGATTCTCGAAGATCGGGAACCCCTTGGCGTCCTCCGGCGCGAATCCATTGACGCTGTCGAGGCGCAGGAGCGCAAAGAAGACCTCTTGATCCTTGGGCGCGCGGACGATGCCACGGATCTGCTGTCCCCGTCGAAGCGCGAACTGGCGGATGATGGACGCTGAGACATACACGTCCTCTTCGGTCGGGAGGTACGAGTACTCGGCGCTCCGCAGGAACCCGTAGCCGTCAGCCATGATCTCGAGGGAACCCTCGGCCATGATGAGCCCCTGCTCCTTGGCGCGGGCCCGGAGGATTTCGAACACAAGCGTGTGGCCGGGAAGCCCACTGACATCTTCGAGCCCCGCCTTCTTGGCCTCCTTCAGGAGATCTTCATTGGTGAGCCGCTGCAAGCCGGCGGCATCGAGTTCGCCCTTCTCGCCCTTCTCGCCCTTCTTCGCTGGCTTCTTCTTGTCGGCAGTCTCTGCCGCGAGCGCCTGCGCATCGGCCGCGATCACGTCATCGGTGGGGAGCGCTCCTGGCGTGAACTGGAAGGACTGATTCGAGTAGTTGTTGCCACCGCCACCACCACCACCACCTCCACCGCCGCCACCACCGCCACCGCCACCACCGCCACCTCGGCGGCG
>CANETX010000112.1 GCA_947441435.1 Planctomycetaceae bacterium | reverse complement strand
TCTTGAGTCGTGGTGCGCGAGCGCGTCGTCGATGGACCAGGCGAGTGGCTCGCCATCGCTGGGGGGCGCGCTGGCGTTCCACGCACCGCAACCGCCGCCTCTCTGCTGACCGGCCCGACCGTCGCGGGCTCCTTCGGCCCATGTCGCGCAGCTTCGATGAAGGTTCCCTCTCGCGTGCACGGCATCTTCTCGCAGAGGTCGATCACCGTTCCAGCACTTCCCCGCCCTGCCGCAGCCGCTTCCGTCCCGTCGATACAGAACCGCCACGTGCATCTCAGGCCAGCGATCGGCTGCATGAAGTAGGAGGTGAATGTCACCCTCCAGCGCCACTCGGGGGGAAGGAGCAGCATCGCCTCGGCGATCAACCTGAGCGCATCCACTCCATCGGGATAGATGACCGTGCAGGGCTTCGATGGATCGAGCATCGCCGCATTGGCGATCACCCCTGCCCAGCCCGCGTCTCCACACACTTCCTTCCAGTAGCCACACGCTCGCGGCTCCACAACTCGATCTCCCGGAAGGTGCCGTTCATGGTCGATCTGCCGCGCCTCCCCTTCCCACCGCGACTCGATCACGCCATGCTGGCCGATGAGCCACGCGGGACCAGCGCTCACCATCTCGTTGGTGCGCACGACGACATGGTGCGCCAACTTGTTCGAGCGGCCAGTGTGGTCGGGGGCAGTCGCACGAACCGCCGAGAGAACGTGGCGATCGATCCCCGCAGCATCGACGATCCAGTGCGAGTAGGCGACGGGACACTCGGAGAGTTCCGCCCCCTCAAGCGGCGGCTTGTATCCCGAGATCGCCTCCAACCGTGGGATGAACGGCGCAGGGAACCCCTTCGTCATCGCGACGGTGCAGAACCCGCTTGTGTGCGGGCGCAATCCACGAGGCGACGAGGTGTAGAAGAGTTCGACGGCCATCTCACTCCTCCGTGGACTTCGCGCTCGGCTCCCGGCTTCGCTGCGACCCGATGATCTTCCCCCACCTCGAGAATTCATAGATGAATGGGACCGTGACCCACCACGGCTTGATGTCCCCCGCCCGAACCTTCATCATCCCCGCCTCTTCGCTCGGCGAACACCCTGTCGCACTCACCGGAACGTACAGCACGCGCTCCGCCGTGTCGCTCGCGGCGGTCGTGAACTCGGGGACGATTTCCTGCATGAGACGCTCCAACTTGGCGCTCACTCGCTCGACCCGGTCCTTGTCGATTCGACCGAGCACCGTCCCATCGGGACGCGGCTCGCAGAGGTACGGATCCGTACGAATGTCCTCATCGGGGACGAGTCGCCCCCAAATGTCGCTCTTGCTCACGACGACCGTCAGCACCTGCTTCAGTTTCTCGTCAGAGGGAAGGCCAGCATCTCGACGGATGCGGGAAGCGACTTCGAGCAGCACCGTGTCCTGTCGATACGGGCGCGCGTCCTTCTTGATGAGTTGCGGATCGTGGCTCGACCCCTTGAGCCGCGCCCGGAACCGCACGTCCTGCGTCGGGTCGAAGACGAACATCACGTTCCTCGACTGCGCGAGATGGCGCGTCGTCGGCGAGAGCACGCTCTCGGAGCCGGGGAGGAAATGCTCCCCCGCGTTGTCGTAGAGGCAGAGCACTTCAGTCAGAATGCCCGCGCCACGCGCATTCACATGCTGCTTGGTCGGACGAATCGTGAAGAGATAGGGTCGAGGCAGAAGTGTCGATTGCCCGGGTTCGAGTTGGACGCTGTCGTAGTGCGCCCCCTCCAACTGTGTCTTCTCGAGGTAGACGAGTTTCCCCGGATCGTCCTGCAGAAACAGTTGCTGCTCGTGGAGCGTGATGGTGGCGTTCCCCACCGGATCGGCGTCGGCCATCGCCAACGCGAATTGCTTTGCGAGGGCATGCCGCAGGTGCCACGAAGCAGACGTCAGGAAGTAGCTCTTGCCGCAGCCGGGGGTCCCGACAATCGACAGGATCCGATAGGCGTGTTCGAGGAGCACTCGCGCGATGCTCAGGTGGCAGTTCGGACAAGCGAGGTCGGAGCAGGCGGATCCGCGCCGATCGAGCGCCTCCCCCGAGGGAGTGAACCGGGTCGGAAGGAACCGGGCCAACGCATCCTCCCCAAGCACCGGATCGCCGAAGAGATCGGGGTGTGCCGACACCCACAGGACATCCTCTGTATGGAAGCGGTGCCAGCAATGGGGGCAATTGATCTTGGGAAGGAGACTTTGGGCCAAGCAACCTCCACGAGCCGGGGATACGCGAACAGGGCGACTCCGAGCGCACGCTCTCACGTACAACTAATACGAGCCGATGCTCGCTGAGAATAGCCTAATGGCATGAATCCTCCCGACGCGATCCTCCACCAACATCGATCTGAGGTGTGCACCCGCACCTTCCGCAATCGATCGCTGCCGGCCATCGCGCTCGCGTTGTGCGCGATGTTGTTCTTCGCGTGGTGGGCGATGGTCGATCCCGAACTTGATGCAAGCTCCCCACCCCCCGAGCCTGCGGCGACGGCAGCGCTCGGTGGTGTGGCCACGGGCAGTGACGCCGCTGGAACGGGAACCGGCGCGACGAACTCGGGGTTTGAGAGAGATGTGGCTGCGGTCGACCCCGACGAGAAACCCCGAGGCGACACCGACAATCCCGTCAACCAACAGGAGGAGATCGCCAGCGGAAACGATGCGCCGGAGACGCTGCCGGCACTGCCGAGAATCGGCTTCACTCCACCCGAAGATCCGCCGGTTGCGGCGCCGAAGGTGACGCCGGTCCTCGCTGCGCCCGGTGGCCAGGGGCGCGGCGGAACGGGTGGACGTGTGGGAGGAACGGGGACATCGTTCATGGGAGTCGAGACGAACGCGCAGCGGATCTGCTACATCCTCGACTTCTCCGGCAGCATGTTTGGCGCGGGCGTTGAGAATCCGAAAATCGCCCACATGCTCCTCGAACTCAAGAAGAGTGTGAACCGGCTGCCCGATGACCACTCCTTCTATGTGATCTTCTTTGACGACACTGAGTTGCCGATGGGAGGAACGTCCATGGTGAAGGCGACGAGCAACAATCGCAGCAAGTGGTTCACCTGGGCCGACGTCGAGAGCGTCGGGGCGAACGCACGAGGCGGCACCGATCCATCCGGGGCGCTCGAGTTTGCGCTCAAGAACCTGAAGCCCGACGCGATCTATCTCCTCACTGACGGCGGGTTTGACAATGCGGCGTCATTCGCAGTCATCAACCTGCACAACGCCAACCGTGCCACGCAGATCAACACGATCGGGTTTCACGATCGCTCGAATGAGGCAGGCATGCAGCAGATCGCCAGGGAGAATCGGGGGGAGTACCGGTACATCCCGCCGCCCGCGGGGTCACCGGTCCCCTGACCGCAGTGGCGCTCGTTGTCACTGCCTCAGGATGAGGTCATTGACGATCGCTTCGAGCATCTCTTGACGGCCGGAGTGAAGTCCCACCTCTCCTCGTCGCTCCGCTTCTGATGCGCACTCGGAGAGCGAGACCTTGCCGGCGAGGATTCTCGCCCCCAAGTCTGTCGACCATGAGGCGTATCGCTCGCGGACAAAGTCGTTGAGGCGTCCATCAGCGCGAATGCGCGTGGCGGCCTCGAGTCCGAGTGCGAAGGCGTCCATCCCCGCCGCGTGCGCATGGAAGAGATCGACCGCCTCGAAACTCTCACGCCGTCGCTTGGCATCGAAGTTGAGGCCGCCGTGAGTGAGACCCCCCTGCGCGAGGATCGCCAGCATGATCTCGGTCGTCAAATAGACATCGGTCGGGAACCGGTCGGTGTCCCAACCAAGCCCTGGTGTCCCCATGTTCGCATCGACTGAGCCGAGTGCGTTGGCCGCGGATGCCACGGCGAGTTCGTGGGCCATCGAGTGGCCCGCGAGCGTCGCGTGGTTCGTCTCGATGTTGAGTTGGAAGGTCCCGAGCAGTCCGAACTCGCGAAGGAAATTGAGCGTCGACTCTGCATCGCTGTCGTACTGGTGCGTGGTGGGTTCGTGCGGCTTGGGTTCGATGAAGAGTCGTCCAGCGAAGCCGATGCTCTTGGCGTGCTCGGCGGCGAGATGGAGGAACCGCGCGAGTTGCTCGCGTTCCCTCTTGAGATCGGTGTTGAGAAGCGTCGTGTATCCCTCGCGCCCTCCCCAGAAGACATAGCCCGTGCCGCCGAGGGTGGTCGTGACTTCGAGCGCCTTGCGAACCTGCGCCGCCGCGTGGAGAAATGAGTCGAGACCTGGCCCAGTCGCCGCACCGTGCATGTACCTCGGGTGCGAAAAGAGATTCGCGGTTCCCCACAGCAACGTGACACCGGTCGACTGCTGCAGGGCCATCGCGTGGGTCACGAGCGCATCGAGATTGCGCTCGGACTCGCGGATCGTCGAGCCCTCGGGGGCGAGATCGCGGTCGTGGAAGCACCAGCGATCGATCTGGCACTTCACGAGAAACTCGAAGAACGCGTCGGCGCGGCGCTTCGCGTTGTCGAGTGAGTTGCTGCCATCGTCCCACGGCATCTGCGCGGTTGGAGCGCCGAACGGATCGGCGAGTCCGTTGCGCATCGTGTGCCAGTAGCACGCGGCGAAGCGCAGGTGATCACGCATCGTTCGCCCGTCGATGAGTTTCGCTGGGTTGTAGTGACGAAACGAAAGCGGCTCCTTCGACGCGGGCCCCGCGTACTCGAGCCTGCGAACGAGGGCGAAGTGTTCGGATGCCATGCGCGCGAGTCTATGAAGGTGTCATCAGCGGTCGACGTGTGGAGACGGTGTGATCTTCGCGTGCACGATGGGAGCCGCGATGAGGACGAGCGGCGAAAGGCTCACGAACCACCAGACGATGACGGGAACTCCATCCTCGTCGTGATAGGCCATGCCGTACATCCCGAAGGCGACGAGCATCACGAGCGATGCCATCGCGAACGCCGGTCCTTGGGAGAACCGTGAACTCGCCCATGCGATCGCGCCAGTTGTCGCGCAGAAGAGCGCGAGCGCCGCGGCGGCGAGCGCCACCTTCAGCGAGCCTGTCGAGGCGAGGATCCCCGCCATCGCGCCCAGCGACACCGCAAACATGAACCCGGTCGTGCGCGGATAGTGCTGCGACGGTGTGGCGAGGATGAGCGCTCCCACTGCGGTGCTCGCGGCGCAGGCGATGCGGAAGCCAGAGCCATCATGACCTGGAAACGCAAGGAGCGCGACCGCGATGAACGCGGTGATTGCGAGTGCAGCGGGACGGAATGTGCGGGGGCCGCTGAAGGGACCGAAGACAACTGGAGTGATGTTGACCGTCGCGACGAGTCCACCGACACCAGCCACCACCGCCGAAGCGAAGAGAGAGTGCCAGCGCTGCGAGAGCGCGAAGAGCGTGGCGCCTTCGCTCAACCAGAGCGAGACGATGGCAGTGAGCGCCACTGCGAGGCTGCCGGTCCATGGAAACCTGACCCCCTTCCCTTCCGTCGACCACCCATCACGCGGCGCGAGAAGAACAAGGATTCCTGCGGCCGCAGCTGCGACCACTGCTTCGAGCGCTGTCTCGATCACGGCTTCGCGGTCGAGACTCCCTCGATGGCGACGATGATGCGCGTCGAGTTGGCGACCGCCCCCTTCTCGACGCCGTAACTCACTCCGTAGTCGGCGCGATTGATCGTGAACTCTGCCTCGAATCCAGCGCGCGTTCCCATTCCCATGTCACCGCTGCCGAGGCACGCCACCGGCACCGTCACCGACTTCGTCACACCACGGATGGTGAGGTCGCCGGTCACGTCAAACTTTCCGCCACCGAGCGACTTGGCGCTTGTCGACTTGAAGGTCATCGCCGGAAACTCCTTCGCGTTGAAGAAGTCGGGGCTCTTGAGGTGCTGATCAAGTTTCGGATTGTTGCTGTCGACACTCCCGGTGTCGATCGTCACATCGAGTGCGATCGACGAATCGGGTGTGTAGGTCACTGTTCCATCAAGGTCGTTGAACATTCCCCAGAAGGCGCCGGCGCCCATGTGCTGCACCCGGAAGATCGCCATCGAGTGGGTGTCGTCGATCCGGTACGTCGACGAATCGGCGGCTGGCGTCGCAGCAGTGGCCGGCTTCGCGGCTTGGGGAGCGCGGGCGAGACCGACAAGAACCAATGGCACTGCGATCGTCGCGAGTGTGAAGATCGAGGCACGAACGAAACGCGGGAGCGACGGAAGAGTCGGGGCCATGGCAGTCCTTTCAGATCGAACGACACACTGCCGTGGCCACCGTCACGCGACGAAGCGAGGCATCGCGACTGAAGGTACTAGGCGTCGGCGAGAAGGTCTGCGATCCATTCGTCCATCGCCCGCTGCACTTGGTCACGAC
>CANETX010000111.1 GCA_947441435.1 Planctomycetaceae bacterium | reverse complement strand
TCCATGGATGCTCGCTGCCGTGATGTTCACCCTCGGCGTTTCGGGAAGCGCGTTGTTCGCGAGTTCGCTTGCGCTCGTCGTGCAAAGAGGCGACTCGACGGTCAGGTTGGGGGCGTTTCGCGGGGCGGGGGATCTCGGGTTCCTCTGCGGCGGAGGGCTCTCGCTTCTCCTTCTGTCTGCGCTTGGCGGGGATCTTCCTGCGCTTGGCGATTACCAACTGCTGATCCTCGCGTTCGCGGGATTCCATGGTTTGACAACCGTGATCGCCGGAGGGGCGCTCGCACTCTGGTCGCGCGCGACCAACGCGGCGCCGTCCTAGTTCGGATGTCCGGCGAGCCCGCGGGGGGTAGACAGCGGGGCCGCTAGCGGGCTGGTCCGCGGTCTCGCCCGCGGCGCTCGATCGATAGCCACGATCGCGGCCCGCAACTTCTCCAGCGCCTTCGTCTGGATCTGGCGGACTCGCTCCTTCGTGACTCCGATCAGCAAACCGACCTGTTCCAGAGTCATCGTTGACTCGTGCACCGGTCGGTCGAGTCCGAAGCGATGGAAGAGCACGGTGCGCTCGATCTCCGAGAGCGCCACGCGATTGTCCGCAAAGAGTTCCTTGACCTCCCGGATCGAGTCTTGCTCTCCCTTGGCGCGCACTTCCGCGACATGATCGCCCCGCTCCAAGTCCTGATCGAATGCGACCGGGAAGTGCTGGCGATACTTGAGGGTCTTCATCCCTAGCCGGCTGTACGCCTTGAGGATGGCCCGGCACGCGTAGGTCGAGAACTTGAATCCGCGGGTCACGTCAAACTTGTCGATCGACCGCATCAGGGCCATGTTTCCTTCGCTCATCAGGTCGCCGAAGTCGAGGTCGGCCGCGCGCACCCGCTTGGCCATGGCCAGCACGAGGGCAAGGTTGCTCTCTGCGATCTGGCAGCGGAGGGTGTGGGCGGTCGAGTGCCAACGGAGCATCTCGTGCTCGCAGGCAGCAGTGAGCGATTCGCGACGGGTCGCCCGCTGGAGCTTTGCCAGCCGGTACCGCGCGTAGTTGAATTGGCTGAAGATGACCCGCTCCTGCGCGGCGGTCAGGACCGCGGTCCGTGGGGGCTTGGGGAGTGCACCTGCCCCCTCAGCAGGACGACGCTCATCCAGAAGGGGTTGGTACCAACCCGTGCGCGGGGGTTCGATCCGAGGAGCGTCCTCGAAAATTCGTCGTTGGGCGTTGGGAAGGTGGAAGGCCGGGTCATCCATGAACGGGACGGGTGCAATCAAGAGATGCCCCACCAGCTCGCGCTGGGCGAACGACAGCCTTCGCTGGGAGCGGGGGTGTGAAGTTTCAGAGGCCTTGCGAACCATTAAAATGTCTCCAAGCGGGGGAATACGCAGCCCACGAGACGAATGACACGACTACATACGCAAGGAGTCAGATTGCGTTTGCGAAATACAACCGCGGACCCCCAAAAACTGACAACTCACGAAGTGAACGTCCTATAACACGTTCGCCACGTCCATCGACGGAGTCGGCGTCACTCCGGCGCGCCACCGGTCGCGTCGTAGACCCAGCAATCCCCAGCACGTGAGTATTCGACGACCTCGCCTTTGGCGAAGAACAGCGAGAGTTCGCGTGCAGCAGCCTCGGGCCCATCCGAGCCGTGGACCAGGTTGAAGGAGTTGGAGATGCCGAAGTCACCGCGGATCGTTCCCGCCGCCGCCTTGGAGCCGAAGGTTGCCCCCATGAGATTTCGGCAGACGTTGATGGCGCCCACGCCGCGCAGCGCCATGACGACGACTGGCTCGCTCGTCATGAAGCGGACGAGACCCGCGTAGAACGGCTTGCTCGCGTGATCCTTGTAGTGGGTCGCGGCGAGTTCTTGCGAGATGCGCATGAGTTTCATGCCGACGATCTGGAGCCCCTTCTGTTCGAAGCGGGCAATGACACTCCCGACGAGCGCGCGTTGCACCGCGTCGGGCTTGAGAATGATGAGCGTGGTTTCCATGGGTTGGGCGGGGGATGCTACCGACGACGGCTACACTCTGCGCGGCATGGATGCCTCTCCAGACGTTGCGACACCCAAGCCAGCACCACGTCGCCGGGGGGCGACCGCCGAGGAGATGTCCGCGCAGCAGCGCGAGATTTCGGTCAGCGAGTTCTTCGCAAAAAACAGGCATCTCTTGGGGTTCGACAACCCCCGGAAGGCACTGCTCACGGCGGTCAAGGAAGCGGTCGACAACGCCCTCGACGCCTGCGAGGAAGCGGGGATCCTCCCCGACATCCGGATCGAACTCCTGCAGCGCTCGGAGACTCGCTTCAAGGTCACGGTCCGCGACAACGGACCCGGAATCGTGCGCAAGCAGATCGAGAACGTCTTCGGTCGCTTGCTCTACGGCTCCAAGTTCCACCGCTTGAAGATGAGCCGGGGACAGCAGGGGATCGGCATTTCGGCAGCGGGGATGTACGGGCTCATGACGACGGGGCAGCCCGTCCTCATCATCTCCAAGACGCACAAGAAGAAGCCCGCCGTCGAAGTGCTCCTCAAGATGGACACCTCGAAGAATCGCGCCGATGTCGTCAGCGAGACAGAGCACCCTGAGGATGACGGCCTCTTCGCCGACGGTCACGGCACGCAGGTCTCCATCGAGATGGAGGGGAAGTACCAGCAGGGACGGCAGTCGGTCGACGAGTACCTCGATCAAACGGCGATCGCCAATCCCCACGCCAAGTTCACCTTCATCACCCCCACGAACGAGACGATCGAGTTCAACCGGGGAACCAACGAGTTGCCCCCGGAGGCCAAGGAGATCCTTCCCCACCCGAGGGGGATCGAATTGGGAACCCTCATCCAAATGATCGAGCGCACCGAGCGCGCGCAGGTCGGTGGATTCCTGCAGGAGGAGTTCTCGCGCGTCTCGCCGTCGGTCTCCAAGGAGATCTGCGCCAAGGCGGGAATCACTCCGCGCACATGGGTCAAGAACGTGGGCCACGCCGAGGCGGAGGGGATCTACAAGGCCATCCAGGAAGTCAAGATCATGGCCCCCGCGACGGATTGCCTCGTCCCGATCGGAACGAAGGCGCTTCTGTCGGGGCTTCTGAAGGAAGTCCGGGCAGAGTTTTTCACCGCCTGCACGCGTCCGGCGGATGTGTACCGGGGCAACCCGTTCCTCATCGAGGTTGGCCTCGCGTTCGGCGGCGAGCTTCCCAAGGACGAACTCATCCGTGTGATTCGTTTCGCGAACCGGGTGCCGCTCCTGTACCAGCAGTCGGCGTGCACCTCTTTCAAGGCGGTGCTCGAAACGACCTGGAAGAATTACGGCATCTCGCAGTCGCGCGGCTCGCTTCCCGAGGGGCCCATCGTGGTGATGGTGCACATGGCGAGCGTGTGGGTTCCCTTCACGAGTGAGTCCAAAGAGGCGATCGCCGACTACGACGAGATCCGCAAGGAGATGAAACTCGCGCTCCAGGATGTGGGGCGCAAACTTGGCATCTACATGCGTCGGCGTCAGCGCATGCGTCGCGAAGGGGAGCGCCGATCCATCTTTGAGCGCTACATCGGCGAGATCTCGCAGGCAACGGAGGCGATCACCGGCACCTCAGCCAAGCGGATCTATGACTCCCTCCTCAAGGTCGCAAAGCGCAAGACCGAGGAGGCCGATGCGGTCCTCAATGATGAGGGCAAGCGAGTCAAGGATTCCGATCCGCTGGGCAAAGATGACTCCGTGATCATCCTTCCAGGACGCGTGCCTTCTACCGGCGAGCCGTCGGAGGACGAGGCCGCCCCCGGGGACCGCCGCGAGGATGGGCCAGCCGGCTCGCTGTTCGAAGAGAGTGCCGCCGAAGCCACCGCCAAGCCCAAGCGGAAGAAGGGGTAATTCATGACGAACATGAGCAAGAAGAGCCCAGATGCAGTGCGTACCGAGACGCTTGGAAAGATCGGCGACCTCGGCAAGGCCGTCGCGAAGTCGGCCCTTGCCGAACACGACCCCTTCGTCGATGTCCCGACGCGGACGATCTCCAACACCACCTACAACGAGGCGCGCCGACTCCTGCAAATGGGTGATGCGACTCTGCGCCGCAACCTGTTCAACACAGGGCAGGCCCGGAAGTTCATGCAAATGGTGCTCCTGTCCAAGGGGTGCAAGGACCTCCTCGAGGCGCGCAAGACGCTCAGCCTTCGTGGGATGTACTACAAGAGCCTGCACACGATCGTCGGCACGAACGAGAAGACCTTCGACGACCAAGAAGAGTCCGATGGGATCCTCGAGGACATCGAGGTCGCGCTCGCGACGCTGCGGGAGAACCTCCACCTCTTCGCCAAGAAGCGCGGGACGATGGTGGGCAACATCACCGTCATCGACAAAGGCGACTCGATCGACTGCCGCCGGATGGGCACGGGTGGCTACGCGATCCCCTCCATCTGCGAACCTTCTGTCGTCCAGTTTGGGAAGTGCGAAGCGAAGTTCGTCCTGCATGTCGAGAAGGACACGGTGTGGAGCCGCTTCAATGAAGACCGCTTCTGGGAGACGCACAATTGCATCCTCACGGAAGGCAGCGGGCAGCCTCCCCGCGGCGTGCGCAGGCTCCTCTATCGGCTGCACAAGGAACTTGGGCTCCCGGTCTACTGTTTGCTCGACTGCGACCCGTGGGGCCACTACATCTACTCGGTGATCAAGCAGGGGTCGATCAATCTTGCGTTCGAGAGCGAGCGCATGGCGATCCCCGACGCGCGCTACCTCGGCATCCGCTCGGGGGACTTCGTGCGGTGCGGACTCTCCGACGATGTGAAGATCTCGCTCAACGATCGTGACACCGAGCGCGCCAAGCAGATCGCGGAGTACCCGTGGTTCGCCAAGAAGAAGCACTGGCAGAAGGAGATCCAGCAGATGCTCCGCAACGGCTTCAAGATGGAAGTCGAGTCTCTGATCACGAAGGACATCTCCTACGTGACCGAGGTCTACGTGCCTGAGCGACTCAAGGCGAAGGACTGGCTCGACTGACGGCGTCGGGTGTGGCGCTTGGCAGAGACACGACGAAGTCACTTCCGGTGCCCACGTCGCTGAAGACCGCGATGGTGCCCCCATGCTCTTCGACAATCCGCTTGGCGACCGCCAATCCGAGGCCGCTTCCCCCTTTTTTTGTCGTCACATACGGGCGAAAGATCTCCTCGCGCAGATGCGGCTCGATCCCCGGCCCTGTGTCGATGACGTGAATTCGCCGAGTAGGGGAGGCTCCATCTTCGATCCGCACGATCAACTCTCGCCGCTTCCCCGGCGCGTTCGCATCCATCGCCTGCACCGCATTGAGCATGAGGTTGAGCAGGGCCTGCTTGAGGAGTCCCGCATCGACCGCAGCCTCGACGCGCGATCGCGGGAGATCGACCCGCACCAAGACTCCCTGTCGCTCGCACTGGGGATGGGTGAAGTCGGCGAGCTCGTCGACGACTTCGCGCAGGTCACACCGTTCGAGATCGAGGTGAATCCTCCCCGCGTACCTGAGGAAGTCTTCGAGGATGTCCTTGAGACGCGCAGTCTCCCGCGCGAGCGAGTCCACTCTCCGAACAAGCTGTTGAAGTTCTTCCTCGGGCAACTTCGAATCAAGGATGCCCTCGCGCAGCAGTTGCGCGTTGAGCACGATGCTCGAGAGCGGGTTCTTGATTTCGTGGGCGAGTCCGCTGGTCATCGACCCGGCGTGACTCACTTCCGGCGCAACGCCGGGATGCGATCCAGCGGGACCGTGCCGACGGAGGATGTGTCGCCGAATGCGCTGGGCGATGCGCGTGCGGAGCAGCCATGCCGCGAGTGCTGTGCCGAGGGTCGCGCCAACGAGGATTCCAATGCCGAAGTCCGGACTGAGTGTCACCATGGGGGCGTCCGTCGGCGACGATACGAGACAACAGCCATGGGCAACCATGCCCGGATTGATCGAGGGCGTGCGCGGGAAAACCTAGCCCGACTTAGCCAGCTGGCGCCGTCTGACGGACGAGCGCGCGAGCGTGCGTTGCGGCCCAACCCTTGAGGCCGCACTGCGCGCTGTACACGACCTTCTCGCCGTCGCGAAAGGTTTTGAACCCTTGATCCTGTTCAATGACACTGAAGTGCACGAAGATGTCTTGTCCTTGCGGACCGACAATGAATCCGAAGCCCTTTCGAGCGTCGAACCATTTGATGATGCCTTCTGTCTTGTCGATCGACTTTTCGATATCGGACATGTCAAGCCTCCGCGCACGCGTGTGTTGATTGTGACCCGGAATTGACCATCGGCAACATGATCGTGCCACAAACGAAGATTTTTGGAATTGGCTGACGCCGGGGTGGGTCGCACCCTCCGCTAGCACAAAAAAACAGGGATCCTGA
>CANETX010000110.1 GCA_947441435.1 Planctomycetaceae bacterium | reverse complement strand
GTCGCGAAGATCGCGCACTCGCTCACAGCGCAGGGGCGCACCGTCCTCCTCGCGGCTGCCGACACCTATCGGGCGGGAGCCGTCGCGCAACTTGGAATCTGGGCAGAGAGGCTGGGCATCGACATCGTGCGTGGCGCACCCGGTGCGGATCCCGCTGCCGTCGCCTTCGACGCGGTGCAGGCGGCGCTGGCCCGCAAGGTCGATGTGCTCCTCATCGACACCGCCGGACGGCTGCACAACGAAGCGAGCCTGATGCGCCAACTGGTCAAGATCCGCGATGTCGTCCGCAAGCAGATTCCGTCGGCGCCGCACGAGACGCTTCTCGTGCTCGATGCCACGAGCGGGCAGAACGCGATCGCGCAGGCCAAAGCCTTCCGCGAGGCAGTGGCGGTCACCGGGCTCTTCATCGCCAAAATGGATGGCACCGCCCGGGGTGGTGTCGTCGTTGCGATCCGGGACGAACTCGGGATTCCGGTGAAACTCATTGGAGTTGGCGAGCGCCCCGAGGATGTGGAACCCTTTGACGCCGACTCATTCGTGGACGCTGTGTTCGCCGACGGCGGGGCTACCATTTCGGCATGACCCGTCGAACGACACCTCTCGCATTCACGCTGGTTGAGACGCTCGTGGTCGTCGGCATTCTCACGCTGCTCCTGGCGATCATGGTGCCGACCGTCAAGATGGTCCGGGCGGAGTCTCGCAATTCTGGATGTCTCTCGAACCTCCGGCAGGACTACGAGGCGCTGCAGGCGTATCAGTCGGCGAACAAGGGGATCCTCGCGATGTGCGAGTTCATTCCTGTTGTGACTCCATCGGGGATTGAGGGAGGGTTGCCCAACTTGCTGGCGGCCTACCTGCCCGTCGACAGTGGCGCGTGGTTCTGTCCCGCCGACTTCGACTCGGAGTCCACGGACACCGGGACCAGTTTCACCTACATGCCGGGACTGCTGCGCTACGCCCCGGAGATCCAGTTGGAAGTGCTGCAGATGCTCGTGAACTTGCCGCCCCAGACAATCGAGCGGCAGCGCAACCGCGCGCGCCTGGAGACGGAGTCGAAGTTGGTGGCCCGACTCTTTGAGGATGACGTGCAGGGACTCTTCCCACTTCTCATGGACAGCGAGGATCGCCACTTCGGCACGCGTGAGCCCCGCAACGGCGTCTACATCGACGGCAGCGCACGGGCGATCGTCGTGGAGGCGAATACGGCGGTCGACTGAGCCATGGGATACTCCGCCGACAACGATCGATCGAAATGGAAGTGGGCGGCAGCGCTCATGCTCGTCGTCGCGATCGGTGGGATCGTCTACTGGTGGGGGTTCGTGCGTTGGAAGCCGCCGCCGTCCATCTTCGACTCTCCGGTGGATGATGCGTTCGGCTATCTCGCACTCGACGACTTCAACAAGCTGCCGCTCGAAGAGCGCATGCGATTCCTGATGGACCTCGCCATGCGCTTCCGCGACATGGACTCCTCGGACAGCGCCACGATTGCCGCGTTCTTCGCCGGGCTCACTGGTCCCGTGCGCCAGCAGTTGACGCAGAATGTGCGCAATCTGGCGCGGGACATCCTCGCGCAGGGGGCAGCGGGATATTTCGGGAGCGGCGACAAGGGGAAGTACATCGACGACTGGGTGCTTGAGTGGACGAAGATGGGGGAGAAGCTCGCCACAGGCGAGGAGCGCAAGAAGTCCGATCGCGAACGGCTCGATGGGATCCGCAAGCAGGCGCAGCGCAACGACAAGCGGTTTGGTGAGGCGACCACGCCCTCCTTGACCGAGGACAACGCCCTCGACTTCGTGAGTTTCTGGCAGAAGGAAGTCGAGGGGACCGCTTCGCCGAAGCAGCAGGGGCAGATCGCCAAGTTCCTCGAGGATGTCCGCAAGCGATATTCGGATGCCTTCTAAGGAGGCGTTGCCGGTCTCGGCGGCGAGCGCCGAGATCGCCCGGCGGATTCGGAGCGAGCATCGGCTGGTCCTCGTCGCCGAAACGGGATCGGGAAAGACGACGCAGGTGCCGCAGATTCTCGTGGAGCACGGGTGCGCGGGGGATGGCCAGATCGTGGTGCTGCAGCCGAGGCGCTTGGCGGCGCGCAGCGTGGCGCGGCGGGTCGCTGCCGAAATGGGAGTCCCACTTGGGGGGCTCGTCGGGTTTCGCACGAGATACGAACGCGAAGACTCGAAGGACACGCGCATCTTGTTCATGACGGACGGCCTCTTTGTGCGGATCGCGCAGGGGAGTGCTGCGCTCGACGGGATCGACGCAGTGGTGATGGACGAATTTCATGAGCGCAGCATCGCGACCGATCTCTCGGCGGGTTTCGTGCGGAGACTGCAGCGTTCGACGCGGCCCGATCTCAGCGCGATTGTGATGAGCGCCACGATCGACGCGGCGAGGCTCGGTGAGTCGTTCGGCTGTGATCCCCTGCACATCGCGGGACGCTGTCACGAGGTCACGATCAGCCATCTTGGGGACACGCCTCGAGGGGGCGATGTTGCGCAGCGGGCGGCGGAAGCGGTGCAGGCGGCCGTCAAGGAGCACGCGGGCGATGCGCTTGTCTTCATGCCGGGACGTCGCGAGATTCAGTGGACGATTGAGGCGCTTGAGCGGTGCGGCCTCGGTGGCGAGTTCGAGACTCTCGCCTTGCACGGATCGCAGAGGGCCGAAGAGCAGGACCGCGCCCTTGCCCCGAGCGCACGGCGCAAGATTGTCGTCGCCACGAACATCGCCGAGACGAGTCTCACGATCCCGGGGGTCACGATCGTCGTCGACAGTGGTCTCGCCCGCATTCATCGGTTCGACCCCGTCCGAGACCTCAACGCACTTCGCGTCGAGCCCATCAGTCAGGCGAGCGCGAGGCAGCGCGCCGGACGCGCAGGCCGAACGGCCCCGGGACTGTGTCTCCGACTGTGGAGCGATGCGGCCGAGCGTCGACGCGCGGCGTTTGACACTCCGGAGATCCACCGCATCGATCTTTCGGAGGCGTTGCTGTTTCTCGCGTCGATTGGCGAAACGCGAGTCGGGGACTTTCCGTGGATCGATCAGCCCGGAAGCGAGGCACTCAGCCGAGCCACGAGAGTCCTTCGGGCCTGCGGCGCATTCGACGAGGCGGGATCGCTGTCGCCGCTGGGCCGTTCTATGGCCAGGATTCCCGCGCATCCGCGAGTCGGACGCGCTCTCATCGAGGCTTTCGAACGCGGGTGCCTCGATCGCGCGGCACTCTGGGCGGCGATCCTCACCGAGCGCGACGCCGCGGAGCGCGCGGATCCCGAGTGGCTCCGTCATCAGATGGCCGAGGGAGATCTTCCCGGCGATCTTGTGGCGCGTGAACGAGCGCTCGTTGCGTTCGAGCGTGGCGGGCGGAACTCGCCACTTGATCGCGACGCGGCCCGCGAGACCTTGCGCGCAGCCGATGATCTTCATCGCGCGGCCAGATCGACAACCGGAGGGCGACGCTCATCGGAAGGAAGCCGCGACAGCGACGCGGACCTCGCCGCGAGTTTTCTCCTTGGATTTCCCGACCGTGTCGCGTGGAGACTTGATCGCCATCGCCCCCATGCGGCGATGGGGGATCGCCGTCGCGTGTCCATCTCCCGGCGAAGCCTGCATGAGGGAGAGGGACCACTGCTCGCCTTCGACGTGGACCACACGGGGACGGGTGACGCAACGGAGACCTCGCTCTCCATGACGGCGTCGATTCGTCGCGAGTGGCTCGAGGCCACTATTCCCGACCGCCTCGTACACCGGGTCGAGGAGCGATGGGAAGGAGCGTCGCAGTCCGTCGAGGAGGTCGAAGAAGTGCTCTTCGACTCGGCTGTCATCGAGTCCACGCGACGACCGCCGAGGAACCTCGTCGTGGCGGGCCGCCTCATTGCCGCGGAGATGGCGGCGGGGCGTCTGGTCAGCGACGACTGGGAGGGGCAGGCGCTCCCGTGGATCGCGCGGGTCCGCTGGGTCGCGCGGACATTCCCCGAGCAGCGACTTCTCGCCTACGAGCCTGACGACCTCGCCGTCATCTTTGCGGAGATTGCCGCAGGGGCGAGCCGCTGGAGCCAAGTGCGCGCGCGCCCGACGCGCGATGCGCTCGCCAACGCCCTCTCGTACGAAGACCGAACGTTCGTCGAGCGCATGGCTCCTGCACACCTCAAGTTGCCCGGCGGATTCTCGATGAAGGTCGACTACGACTCTCCCCAGGGCCCGCGCGGACGAGCCAAGATCCAGGACTTCTACGGGCTCGATGAGACTCCGCGGGTCGGTGGGGGACGATCACCGGTGCTCCTTGAAATCCTCGGCCCGAACTACCGGCCGCTTCAAGTGACCGCCGATCTCGCAGGATTCTGGAAGAATCTCTATCCAGAACTTCGCAACGAACTGCGACGGCGCTATCCCCGGCACCGGTGGATCTGAGTCGCTCGCCTACTCGATGTTGTCCATTCCAGCGCCGCCGCCCCGCGAGAGATGCCGCCGGGGATGGATGCCCGGACGAATTCCCTCTTCCGCGGTGACTGGTGGATCGTTCGGGAAGCGGGGGAGCCGCGTCGCCCACGCGCGCTTGCCAACGAAGACATCATGGATGAGGGTGACCGCTTCCTCGACATCGTCGGTGACATGAAACATCTCGAAGTCCTCGGGCGAAATCGTCTCATGTTCGACGGCGAGGGTCGTGCGCATCCACTGCAGCAGCGGTTCCCAGAACGCCTTGCCGATGAGGACGACGGGGAACGGAACGATTTTCAGCGTCTGGATGAGCGTGAGCGACTCGAACAGTTCGTCGAGCGTTCCGAATCCGCCGGGGAAGATCACGAAGCCGCTCGCGTGCTTGACGAACATCACTTTGCGGACGAAGAAGTAGCGGAAGGTGAGTTCGACGCTCTGGTAGGGATTCGGCTTCTGCTCTAGCGGCAGCGAGATGTTGAGACCGATCGAGGTCCCCTTCGCCTCGAGGCAGCCCTTGTTCGCCGCCTCCATGATGCCCGGTCCGCCTCCCGTGATGACCGCGAACTGACGGTGCGCGAGGAGTCGCCCGCACTCTACGGCCTTCAAGTACGAAGGCTTGCTCGGATGGGTGCGGGCGGAGCCGAAGACGGCGACTCCGGGGCCGACGCGAACGAGCGTGTCGGTCGCATCCACGAATTCGCTCATGATCCGCAGCGCGCGCCAAGCCTCATGCTGCAGTGCTTCCTTGACTTGCTTTGATTCCATGGCGTAGAGGACTACACTCAACCACCCATGACTCGCAAGCCACAGCAACGGACCTCGGCAAAGGGAACAGTCGCCGCATCGACGGCCAAGCCCCCAGCCGCGGAGGTGAAGACCGCCAAGATCGACATCAGCGGCTATCAAGCGGCGCTCAAGTGGCTCGCCGACCGCCCCGACATTGAGCGGATGCGGACGGTCAAGGCTGATGACAACGCCTTCAGGCTCGATCGGATGCGTGCGCTGCTGACTGCCATGGGAAATCCCCACGAGTCGGTCAAGTTCGTGCACGTCGCTGGCACCGTCGGCAAGGGATCGACCTGCATGATGGTCTCGAGCATGCTCACCGAGTGCGGGTACACGGTCGGGCTCTACACGAGCCCGCACTTCGTCGATGTCCGTGAGCGCATCGCCATCAACGGACGGATGATCACCAAGCCAGCCTTCGTGGAACTCGCCCGGCGCGTCCAAACGGCGGCCGCGAAGGCCAAGGTCGAGCCGACCTTCTTCGATGCCATCACCGCGATGGCCTTCAAGCACTTCGAGGACGAGGCAGTGGACATCGCCGTCGTCGAGGTCGGCCTCGGCGGTCGCCTCGATTCGACCAACGTGATCACTCCCATCGTCTCGGTGGTGACCGCGATCGACTTCGACCACACGAAGATCCTGGGCGACACGCTTCCGAAGATCGCCCGAGAGAAGGCGGGGATCTTCAAGCGCGGAGTGCCAGCGATCGTCTTCGACTCCTCGAGCGAACTCAACAAGGTCTTCGCCGAGATGGCCGAGAAGGCCGGGGCCGAGTTGCGCATCGTCAACAAGGACATCGAGTTCTCAAGCCGCTTCTGCCACTCCCCCGACTTCGGCCCCCACACGCGAGTCTGCTTCTACACAAAGAATCTTCGACTTGAACACTTGCCCGTGCCGCTTCCGGGCGAGCATCAGGCGACCAATTGCGGGCTCGCGCTCGCCGCCATCGAGTGCGTGCGCAGCGCGGGTTTCGTATGCCCGGACGCGCTGATCACCGGCGGCCTCGCCAAGACGAAGGCACCGGGGCGGATGGAACTCGTCAGCGATCGCCCTCGCGTCCTCGTCGATGGCGCACACAATCCCGCGAGTCTCGGTGCGCTCATGCGATGCGTCGGCGCCCATGTGCCCTACGACAGCATGATCTGCATCTTCGGGTGCTGCCAGGACAAGGAAGTCCCCGAGATGCTCGACAAATTGAATCTCGGAG
>CANETX010000109.1 GCA_947441435.1 Planctomycetaceae bacterium | reverse complement strand
CATGATTCGAGAGGGCGGCAAGATGTGGGATGCCGCTGGCAAGACGGCGTGCACCAAAGCGTGCATTCCCGATCGCTCCTACGCGGGGGTCTATCAGGCGGTGATCGACTTCTGCAAGACGAACGGCGCGTTCGATCCGAAGACGATGGGGAGCGTGCCGAATGTCGGCTTGATGGCGCAGGCAGCGGAGGAGTATGGCTCACACGACAAGACGTTCGAGGTCAAGGCTGGCGGCATGATGCGTGTCGTCAACGGTGCGGGAGTCGTGCTGCTCGAGCATGCTGTCGAGAAGGGCGACGTCTGGCGCGCGTGCCAAGCGAAGGATGCGCCGATTGCCGACTGGGTGAAGCTCGCGGTCACGCGCGCGCGGCTCACGAACACCCCTGCCGTCTTCTGGCTCGACGAGAACCGTCCGCATGATCGGGAGATCCTGAAGAAGGTGAGGGCGTGTCTCCCGACGCACGACACGAAGGGACTCGAACTCCACTTCATGGCGCCGGCGAAGGCCTGCGCGTTCTCGCTCGAGCGCCTGAAGCGCGGCGAGGACACGATCTCCGTCACCGGCAATGTGCTGCGCGACTATCTGACTGACCTCTTCCCGATCCTCGAACTGGGCACCAGCGCGAAGATGCTCTCGATCGTTCCGCTCATGAGTGGCGGCGGACTCTTCGAGACCGGCGCTGGTGGCTCGGCTCCCAAGCATGTGCAGCAGTTCAACGCAGAGAATTACTTGCGGTGGGATTCGCTCGGAGAGTTCCTCGCGCTCGCCGCGAGTTTCGAGCATCTCTCGCAGCGAACGGGCAACGCCAAGGCGAAGATCCTCGCCGACACTCTCGATGCGGCGATCGGGAAGTACCTCGACAATCGTCGCGAGCCCGCGCGCAAGGTCGGGCAGATCGACAATAGGGGAAGCCACTTCTATGTCGGCCTCTACTGGGCCGAGGCGATGGCGGCGCAGTCGGCCGATCGCGCACTCGCGGCTAAGTTCGCACCGATGGCCGCGGACCTGAAGGCCAACGAGACCCTGATCGCGTCCGAGTTCGTGAGCGCACAAGGCAAGCCGATCGACATCGGTGGCTACTACCACCCGTGCCCGAAGCTCGCCGCGGCGGCGATGCGCCCGAGCGCGACGCTCAACGCGATCATCGACAACGCGCTGGCGCTGGTGTAGCGGCGCTGCGGCATGTCCGTCTCTCGCAACGACGATTGTCCCTGCGGGAGCGGGAAGAAATTCAAGAAGTGCTGTGGTGCGCCGAAGGCCGCACCGACCGCCCCGGCACCGGGTGGCGGCGGTCGAGTGCCAACGCCAACCCAAGAGCCCGCGCGATTTCCTGTCACGGGAGCGTGGTCGCTTGAACGCTTCGGCGCCCCCGCGCCCGGCGACCAGTTAGAGGCGAGAGTGCTTGAGTTGCTCAAGCGGGGCAATGTGGCGCAAGCCGAGCCGTATCTGCGCGAACGACTGCGCCGACGCCCGAGCGATGCCCGTGCATTGAGTCTCATTGGATGGATCGCCGCGGAGGTGGGCCTCCCTGCGGGCGCGGCCCCCACTGCCGCAAGCGCCCCATCCCCTACCACCGCCGCCGCCGAACGCTTCCTTCTCATCAAAGCGTGGGGCTTCGGGTTCTGGTCGGACGTCTCGCATGTGCTCGGGCAACTGCTCATCGCGCGGCTCACCGGGCGGATTCCAGTCGTTCACTGGGGGGCGAACAGTCTCTTCTCGAGTGACCCGACCGCGAACGCTTGGCTTGATTTCTTTGAGCCGCTCTCAAAAGTGACGCTCGACGATCTTGTGCGAGCGGGCGGAGAGTGTTGGCCCCCCAAGTGGACTGCGGCGAATCTCGCGGTGCCGGAGATTGCCAAGTCTCATGGGCAGTGGTCGCGGGTCCCGGGAATCCGTTTGCTCGGACGGCGCGAGAGTGTCGTGGTCAGCGACTTCTTCGCGAGCATTCTCGAACTGCTGCCGTGGATCGACCCCGCGCATCCCCTCCACGGCAAGTCGGTCCACGAGATCGCGCGGCTCCTCGTCCGCGATCACCTGCGGCCATGCGCGAAGCATGTGGATGCCGCCAGTGCGTTCGTCGCGGCGCGACTCCCGAGCGAGTTCCTCGCGGTCCACGCGCGCGGATCGGACAAGGCCCTCGAGCACTCAGACCTCACCCGCGTCAATCGTGAGTACCACGAGCACATCGGCGCGCATCTGGCGGCGCATCCCGCGGACACGATCTTCCTGATGACCGACGACTCCCGCCTGCTCGCTGACTACCGCTCGCGCTACGGCGACCGGATTGTCGTCACCGACTGTGAACGCACCAGCAACGACACCGGGGTCCATTACCAGCAGCGGGGCGACCCACGCCAACTCGGCATCGAGGTGCTCGTCGATGCGCTCATCGCGACCCGCGCGCGCGCGTTCATCGGCAACGGTTTCTCGAACGCCTCGGTGATGGTCCGCTACCTCACCGACTGGACAGAAGGCGATGTGACGCTGGTCGGTCAGAATGTCTTCGAGATCCCGAACCCCGTCCTCCACGACTGGTGATCCACGCGGTGGCATGCCAAACGACAGTTGAACTGTCGTTTGCGATGTCACCGCGAAGGCGCGCTACGCAGCAGCGTCGTCTTGGAGGTATTCGCGGGGCTTGTAGAGGAAGATCACCGCGATGAACAGCACGGTCGTGCCGATCATGAGCTTGGTGAAGAACCAGTAGTAGTTCGCGCCGACGAGCGTCGAGTTGCCATCCGCGTCCATTGTGAAGCGATTGACGAGCGCGGTGAATAGGTTCCCGAGCGACACCGACAGCAAGTAGAAGCTCATGATGAGCGACTTCATCTGCTGCGGCGCCTGCGTGTAGCTGAACTCAAGGCAGGTGATCGACACGAACACTTCGGCCGCGGTGATGATGAGGTACGCGAAGAGCTGCCACGCGACGCTCGGCCACACGGCCTTCATCGTCGTCCCATCCTTGGCGATGGCGATGCCCGCGTTGGCGATCACCGGTCCGAGCTTGGCCGCATCGGTCCCCGCTGCCTCGATCTCTTCGGCCTGCGCGTTCTTCTCGTCGGCGCGAAGTGCGGTGCAGGTCGCCTCCGTGTCGAGATTGCCCGCGGCGATCATCGGCGCGGTCGCCTCGCCGAAGCGCTTGACCTCCTGGTCGATGAGTCCCTGCGCATGACCGGCAACCCAGAACGACACCACGCACAAGGCGAATCCGATGAAGATCTTCTTGAGCGGCGTGAGCTTCAGGACCTTGCCCATCGCCGGATAGATCAGGTACGCGAACAGCGGTATGTAGATGAGGATGAGGAGCGGGTTGACCGCCTGCACTTGGCTCTCAAGCCACGTGATCCCCATGAAGTCGAGGTCCATCTGCTGCGCCTGCTGCACCCACGCGCCGCCGCCTTGGTCGTAGAGCGACCAGAACATCGCGACGAAGAGGTACAGCGGGACGAGCTTCAAGATGGCGCGCAGGCCGTCGCCGGTGAAGGTCTCGCGGAAGTAGCGCATCCCGCGCGGCTGGATGTGCGTGAACTTGTAGCGACCGAGCCAGAAGACGAGCGTCGCGATCGCCATCAGGATGCCTGGGACGCCGAACGCCCAGCCCGGTCCGTGATTCTTGAGGAGCCACGGCGTCAGGATCGTCGAGAAGAACGAGCCGAAGTTGATCGAAAAGTAGAACCAGCCGAAGACCTTCTCGATGAGATGTCGATTCGTCTTGCCGAATTGGTCGCCGACATTCGCGCTGACGCAGGGCTTGATGCCGCCGGAACCGATGGCGATCATCACGAGCCCCGCGATGAGCCAGCCCTGGGGTTCCATCGTCGCCGACAGCATCGACGATGGCATGTCGATGAGCGCAAGCGCGAGATGCCCGAGGCAATAGACGATCGACAGCGACATGATCGTCACATACTTGCCGAGGAACGCGTCGGCGATGATCGCGCCGATGACTGGGAAGAAGTAGGCGCTGGCGACGAAGAGGTGCATCCACTCGCGCGCCTCGGTGTCAGTCATGAACGCCGACGACCCAGACGCCGTCATCAGGTACTGCGTCATGAAGACGACGAGGATCGTCTTCATTCCATAGAAGGAGAACCGCTCCGCCGCCTCGTTGCCGACGATGTACGGAACTCCCGCCGGCATTCCCGAGGTCACATAGGGCACGGTGCGGTACTTGGTGGACATTTGTGACGGGAGTCTAGGGAGGGGGTTGGATGCGACCCCCAAGCGCTTCTGCCGCGGCGGCGCCGAGTGGACGATCGAAAACGACGCTATCTTCGCGATGATTAGTCCGATAAGTAGCGTTCGTAGATTTCGTTCATTTCGTTTATTGCGAATGCTCGATGCGCGGCGTAGAGTGCGATGCAGAGGAATGCCATGATTGCCAACGACATCGACTTTCCCAAGACGCCGCCGAGTGAGGCTGAGGTCCGCCTCGCGCGGGAGTCAAGCTTGCAGCTGAGTCAGGCGGTCAGGGCCGACCACCCGCTGCGGTTCACCACGACTGGCGGGACACAGGTGACGGTTGAAATCCCCGCTCCGGCCGCGGCGCTGCTGGTTCGGCTGCTCAATCAGATGGCTCAAGGCAATGCCGTGACTCTCATCCCGATCCACGCCGAACTCACAACGCAACAGGCGGCCGACATCCTAGGGGTCTCGCGCCCGTTCGTCGTGAAGGAGATCGACGAGAAGCGGATTCCCGCGCGCAAGGTCGGGACGCGTCGCCGGGTCATGTTCGGCGACCTCATGGGTTACAAGCAGCGCTCCGACGCGAGTCGGCAAGAGGCGCTGGCGGAACTGGCGGCGCTTGATGAGAAGCTCGGGTTGAAGTGATTCGCGCGGGAGGGGAGCGGGTCCATGCATGGCACCTTCACGGTCGTCTTCGATGCGTGCGTGCTCTATCCCGCGCTGCTGCGCAATGTGCTCCTGCAACTGGCGACGACCGAGCTGTTCCGCGCGCGATGGACGGACAGGATCCATGACGAATGGACGCGCGCACTCCGAGCCAGCATTCCGGACATCACCGGTGAACAGGTCGCACGCTTGCGCCACTTGATGAATGCGGCCGTCCCGGACTGCCTTGTCACGGGATATCAACCCCTGATGAATGGCCTCTCGCTCCCAGACGAAGACGATAGGCATGTCCTCGCGGCTGCCATCCGATGCCGGGCCGAGGTGATCGTCACATCCAATCTGCACGACTTTCCGGATCAGGTGCTCGCGCCGCTCGGGGTTCGCGCCGAACGACCCGACGAGTTTGTGCTGCACTTGATTGACCTCTCCCACGCAGCCGTGTGCCTCGCAATCAAGACCGTGCGCGGAAGGCTGACCAAGCCCTCGTACTCGGCGCATGAACTCCTTGACCGGCTGCGTGACCAGGGGTTGGTGGGATCTGCATCCCGACTCCGGCAGCACGCGCGGATGCTGTAGGCGCGCGGCGAGGCAGCCCGCGTCGGCTAAGGGGCGTCCCCCAGCCGCGTGTGCTTCTTCGCGCTGCCGCGAGAGAGGTCGACGGGGTAGCGCTCCTCGTTGCGCGCGACCTTGCGATGCGCCGCGTCGATGATGTCGATTCCGCAGACCGACGCGAATTCAAGGAGCAGGATGGTCACATCGGCAACCTCGTCCTCGACTTCGGCGCGTGTGCGCGGGTCCGAAAGCGCCGCGAATGCTTCGCCGGAGCGCAACCAGCGGAAGTGCTCCATGAGCTCGCCAACCTCGACGCCGAGAGCCATCGCGAGGTTCTTCGGATCATGAAACTGCTGCCAATCACGCTCGGCGGCGAAGCGGAGGATCTTCTCCTGGAGAAGTCGCAGATCGCTGCGGGCGAGCCCGCGCGCAGAGGGATCGTCGGGCATGGGGAGATGGTATTTCGTGGATCGCAACGCATCGCATACCACGACAAGTCGTGGCACGCGATGCGTTGCTGTGGGGGACTGAGAAGCGCCGCTCAACTACACTTCATCGGGGCTAGCGCGTTGCCTGCAACATGCTGTGGGGGACTGAGAAGCGCCGCTCAACTACACTCGGGGTACCGCCGTGGGGGGTCACTTCCCGCTGTGGGGGACTGAGAAGCGCCGCTCAACTACACTCGCTGGCTGCGCAGGCCGTCAGTCCACAGGCTGTGGGGGACTGAGAAGCGCCGCTCAACTACACTCCTCCGGGTCGATGCGCCGCACCCCGGCCCGCTGTGGGGGACTGAGAAGCGCCGCTCAACTACACTCCTCCCGCATGGCGTAGGGCGCCGCGGCGGGCTGTGGGGGACTGAGAAGCGCCGCTCAACTACACTTGTGTGCGCGTGTCGGCGTGGAGTGTGTTGCTGTGGGGGACTGAGAAGCGCCGCTCAACTACACTACGAGCGTGATGGCGGTGGTGTCATCATCCGCTGTGGGGGACTGAGAAGCGCCGCTCAACTACACTGGAGCCTTCCACAGCCGCACATCTCGCGTGCTGTGGGGGACTGAGAAGCGCCGCTCAACTACACTAATTCGCCCCCGCGCCAACCATAACGTCCGCTGTGGGGGACTGAGAAGCGCCGCTCAACTACACTGAGT
>CANETX010000108.1 GCA_947441435.1 Planctomycetaceae bacterium | reverse complement strand
GCCTTGACAGCCTCGGGGTCTCCGGTGACGGACTCGAGCGCAGCCTCGATCGTCGTCAGGAGGACCGACACCGGCCCAGGCACCGTCGCCGCCTCCGAGCGCTTGAGTCCGGGATTGAGGCTTGCCACGAGATCGGTGAATGCCTCTCGGTTGACACTCAAACGCTTGCGGGTTTCGCTCAGCGCTTCCGTTTCCCTGCCTGCTCCCCACAGGGCGAGGACCAGCTCGCTCACCATCAGATCGATGACTTCCGAGTACGCCTCCTGCGCCATCGCGCACTCAAGGGCGATTCGGTTCACCCGGATCCCAGAGTCGTACGCTCCCTCTTGCATCAGGAGTGCGGAGAGTCGGCTCCAGAGCCGGACTTCGACGGGATTGGCCATCGCCGCGGTCACCAGAAGTTCGCCCTCACCCAAGGGATCGTCGATGCGCTCGGCGATGAATCCGGCTGCGGTCTCCGCTGCCGCCGGGAACGAAGGGGCCAGCAGCAAGCTGCGCTCCAAGTGTTTCGCGAACCCATCGGTGTCCCCCCGCCGCGACTCGAACAACGCGAAGTCGAACTCCAGACGCGCGGCGACATCCGTGCCGATGGCCCTGACCGCTTCTGGAGTGGTGAATACCTCGTAGGCGTGAGTCCGATCCTCGACCGTCTCGCGCTTGTCGATCTCGCCGACGAGTCGTCGCAGCCGCACGACCTCGTCGTTGGGGCAGAGTCGCGTGAGGTGTTCGATGGCCTCCCGAGACACCGCATCAGCGAGCGGGAGCATCTCCGCCGCGAGAGAACTGATGCCGAGCACGACCCGCCACCGCTCGGGCTCATCGGGAATCATGAGTGCCGACTGACGACTGAGATAAATCGCTGCCTCGATCTCATTGGGCAGGATGTCCGTGGGAGACACCATCATGAATGCCTCGCGCATATAGGCGTCCGCGAGTCGGATTCTGCCCCCTTCGGCCGCGCTTCGTGGTGTTTGCGGCGCAGTTGCGGAGGCCTGCGCGGTGCAGAGACAGGCCATCACAACGAGCGCCAGCATCTCCGGAGTGTAGTCCTCTCGCTACTATGGCAGGTTCGAATGACCCTGCGCATTGGCCATATCTCCCCGCGCATTCCGGTCATGCTTGTCATGCTTGTCATGCCGATCCTGCTCGGCCCTATTGCGTCGGTCGGCGTTGCGCAGGCACCCGTCTCGATCCCGGATCGCTCGCTCAAGTTGCCGACGATGGATGCGGCGGCCAAGCAGGAGGCCGCGGCGTTTGTCCAAGCGGCTGCCTCGCTCCTTCGCAGCGATGACCCATCGCAAGTGCGCAAGGGCCGCGAGATGTACACCAAGACCTTCTTGCGTCCCGATGTCAACCCGGCTTACCGCACTGCTTTCGCTTCGCTGGCGCTCCCGAGCCTGAAGGAGGTGGTGACCGCCGAGGGTTCGCTGCAAGGGCTCAATGCCATCGAGTCGATCAAGGCGTTCAACTGCCCAGACTCGCTCAGCGCTCTGGTCGATCAGGCTTCGCCGATGAAGCAGAAGTCCGTGTCGCTGCGGCTCGCCGCTGCCAGCGGCATCGCGCCGGCCGTGCGCGCCACCGATCTCAATACTGCCCAGGCGGAGTCCGTGGTCAAGGCCGTCGCCAGCTACATCGACAAGGAGACGGACTGGATGGTCCTCTCCTACGAGATTCAGGCGATGGAAGTCATGTCCGTCTCGCCCCGCACTTCCAAGGAAGGCCAAGGAATCGCCCGGGTGCTTGAGGCGAGCGCCATCAGCGCGCTGGTCACGAAACTCCGCAAGGGAACAGCCCCGCCCGACACGATTCGGACGATCAATCGTTCGCTCGCGCTCATCCTGTCCGACCAACTCGGCGAGACCGATCCTGGGGCGATCATCGCCTTCAAGAAGTCGCTTGATCAGAGTCTCAACACTCTCAAGGACCTGGCGAAGACTCCCCCCGAGAATTCCGACGCGGCGCTCTTCGCGCAGGCGGGACGGTTGGCGGAGACCCTGCAGAAGACGCACGTGGATACGAAACCGGGGGGCCGGGGCACGCCCCGTGGTGCAGGCGCGTCGCGGACTCCGGCAACCCGCTGAATCTCAATGACAGCGCGGCGGCGCACCGGGCGCAGCGATCGCCCTGCGTACCCTCTCGCCGATGCGATGGATCGCGACGGCCTCCGCCGCAATCGGACTTCTATTGGCGCTGTCGCTGTGTGACCCTCCCGCACCGCGCGCCGAGGTCACGTTTTCGAGCGCCGATGTCTTCACGCTCGACACGCAACGCATGAGTTACATGCAGGATCTGCGCGTGGCACGAGCCCTCTTCGAGGGACTGTGCACCGTCGATCCCGACACCAATGTTCCCGCTTCCGGTGTCGCTACGAGTTGGCAGGTCTCCCCGGATGGACGTGAGTGGACCTTTCATCTGCGCGGCGATGCACGGTGGTCAAACGGTGATCCCGTCACGAGCCGCGACTTCAAAGAGTCCTGGCGTCGACTGCTGCTTCCGGATACGGCGGCCGACTACAGCGCGCTGCTGTTTGGGATTCGCGGTGCCGAGGAATTCTTCGCGTGGCGCACGCGCGCCCTTGCCGAGTACGGCGCGGCCTCGGACCACACTCTCGCGCGCGCGCAGGAACTGTGGGAGGAAACCAAGGGGCAATTCGATCGGCTCGTGGGGGTCGACACACCCGATCCACACACGCTCGTCGTCCATCTCGATGCACCGATCCCCTATTGGGCGGACCTGTGCGCGTTTCCGACGTTGAGCCCGATTCACCAGCCGACGCTCGAGCGCTTCCAGAGGATCAGCCCGGACTCCGGGCAACTCTCGTTCGATCCCGGATGGACGAAACCCGGTGTGCTCGTGACCAACGGACCGATGCGGCTCGTCGACTGGAAATACAAGCGCGGCATGCGCCTTGAGCCCAATCCCATGTATGTCGGCGCGGACGTGCCGATCGCCGCGAGCGTGGCGATCGTCCCGATCGAGGACGCCAACACTGCGGTCCTCGCGTACGAGTCCGGTGCGATCGACTGGGTCAGCGATCTGACGGCCGACTTTCGCGCCGATCTCGCCGAGTGCTCGCGACGGTGGCTCGAACGGCACCGGGCGCAGTACGACGCGCTCATCGCAGGTGGCGCCACGGTGGACGACGCGCTCGCCGCACTCCCGCTCCCCGATGAGAGCCTCGGCGAGCGCAACGATGTTCACTCACTCAAGGCGTTCGGCACGGACTTCTGGAGTTTCAATTGTCGCCCGACGCTTCCCGATGGTCGGCTGAATCCTTTCTCCAACAAGCATGTTCGGCGGGCATTCGCCCTTGCGGTCGACAAGGCGGCGCTGACGAAGTCGGTCACGCGGCTCAATGAGCCTGTCGCGACGACGCTCGTCCCGCGTGACTCGCTGCCGGGATACTCGTCGCCGGAGGGGCTGACGTTCGATTCGGCCAGAGCCCGCGCCGAACTGGCCGAAGCGGGATGGGTCGATCGCAATGCCGACGGCATCGTGGAAGATGTTCAGGGAACTCCCTTCCCGACGGTGGACATGCTCTACATGACTGGCAATCCGAGGGTGAAGGGGATCGCGATCGCCCTCTCGAGCATGTGGCGCGACACCTTGGGGGTCGAGTGCGCGCTGCGGGGCAAGGACGGGAAGTTCGCGAAGGAAGATTTGCGCCGCGGCGAGTTCATGGTCGCCCGAGGTGGGTGGTACGGCGACTACGCCGACCCCACGACCTTCCTCGACCTGTCGAAGACGGGCAACGGAAACAATGATCGTGCGTTTTCCAATGCGCACTTCGACGAAATGCTCGATGACGCCGCGAAGGAATCCGATCCCGCGCGACGACTCGCGATTCTCACCGAGGCCGAGCGGCTCCTCGTCGAGGATGAGATGCCGATCCTCCCGCTTTGCCAGTATGTGACGCTGTATATGTACGACCCGGCCGTCGTGCGAGGGCTCGCGCGCCATCCGCGGCTGAGCCAACCACTGTGGCGGCTCCACCGAATCGGCGGCGTCAGTGAGGATGACTCCCCGTGACCGCGCAGATTCTCCGACGACTCGCGCAGTTGCCCGTGGTCCTGTGTGCCGTCTTGTTGCTCACCTTCTCGCTGCTGTGGCTCATTCCGGGAAACCCCATGGAGCACGAGGGACGGCAACCCCCTCCGGAAATCGCTGCTGCGATGGCCCGGCAGTACCAACTCGACAGCCCTGTGGCATTCTTCGGCGGCTACCTCGCGCGCGTCTCGGGGGTCGGATGGGTGCTCGGTTGGCACGATCGACCGTTCGACCTCGGACCGAGCTTGCGCCATCCTGATTGGACCGTGAACGAGATCATCGCGGCGGGATTCCCAGTCTCGGCGTCAATCGGGATCGGCGCGATCGCCATGGCGCTCGTCATCGGCATCGTCGCGGGACTCGTTGGCGGACTCCGCCCCGGATCGTGGCGCGACGCCTTCACGCAGGTGATCGCGCTCCTGGGCATCAGCGTCCCATCGTTCGTCGTGGGCAGCCTCGTGCTCGTCCTGTTCGCGGCGAAGTGGCGGCTCTTCCCCGTCGCGGGTTGGGGAACGCTGTCTCATGCGATCCTCCCGATGTTCGTCCTCTCTCTTCCCTTCGCCGCATACATCGCGAGACTCCTGCGTTTCGGACTCGTCGAACAGATGGCGACAGACCATCTGCGCACCGCCCGAGCCAAGGGACTCTCGCGACGCTCGGCGGCGTGGCGTCACGCCCTCAAGAATGCCCTCCTGCCGGTGCTCTCGTACATCGGCCCTGCGGCCGCAGCGGCCATGACGGGCTCCTTCGTCGTCGAAAAGGTGTTTGCCATCCCCGGGCTCGGGCGGCACTTCGTCGAAGGGGTGCTGGCCAAGGACATCACGCTGGTGATGGGCATCGTCCTCGTCTACGCGACGCTGCTCGTGCTCCTGAATCTCGTCGTTGATGTGTTGTACGCGTGGGTCGATCCGCGCATCGACCTCGCGGGCAGCGCCGGCGAGAGGCGCTAGACTTTTTCGGTGCCCCCGACTCCGCTCGCCCCCTGCCTGCGACTGAGTGCTCTTGCCTCGATCGCTCTCGCGCTCGGCGGGTGCATGGGCGCGCTGTCGAGCGACTCGCCGCGAGTCGTGACACTTGCCCCGAGCCAGTACTCCGAAGCGTTCGACGCGGCGACGAGTGCCGCGCGAGCGATGGGCTACGAGACCGACGTGGTCGATCGATCCAGTGGCATCATCGAGACGAGGCCGCGTCACGCGGGTGGACTCTTCGAGCCTTGGCGGATCGACAACTCCGGTCCCGAAGATGCCGCCGCCAACACTGTGGCGCATCGGCGTCGCAAGATTCGCATCGAGTTCACGCCGGTCGGTCTGGTGCTCGCTGCGGGGGAACCGGACCCGGTCCTGCGCGGCCCCGCCATTCCAGGAAGCACGCAAGCCCAAGAACGGTTCGACCTCCAGACGACGAGCTCTCCGATCGAGATGCGCGTGTGGGTGTACTGGGAGCGTTCATTCCGCGAGGGCTTCAAGCCGAGTTCCTATTCCGGCGCCCTCGCCACGAAGTGGTCGGATCCCCTGACTGCCAAGCCCGCGGAGTCGCAGGATGAGTCGATCCGAGAGCGCGGGCAGTGGACCCCGGTGGGCCGCGATCGAGCCTACGAAGCGACGCTCACCGACCGAATTGCGGGGTCACTCGCGGGAGACGCGGCGCCTGTGCAGAAGGAACCTGAGACCGCCCCGACCCCGCCCCCGGTCGGATAATGGTCAACCGGGTGATTTGGCACCCTCTCGCTCGAATGAAAGTTCCAAAATGTTGACTTTTTCGCTCCGGACTGCACCTTGAATGGGTCGAAGGCCATTCGACGAGATCCCCACATGATCACTCCATATACCGCGACCTCTGCGTCGTGTTGTCGACATCTTCGTGTGTTCATTGCCTGCGTGACGGGCGCGTCGGTTGTTGCAGCAGCGATGGCCGGGACTGGCGATCAGGTTCAAGTACCGACAACGCCCAGCGACTTCTTGGGGCCGGGGACGCAGCCCAACCCCGACAGCTTTTCCTTCGAGCCTGTGCTCCACTCCAACAACTGTTCCTATTGCCACGGCGGATACACCGCGCACGTCGCACCGTTCGACAACTGGATCGTGAGCATGAAGGCTCAGGCGGCGCGGGATCCCGTGTGGCACGCGGCGCTCGCGATCGCGAATCAGGATGTGGCGCACTCCGGGGAAACGTGCATCCGCTGCCACGCGCCGGCGGCATGGCTCGCGGGTCGTGGCGCGGCCGGCGATCTCACGCAGTTCACCGAAGAGGACTTCGACGGCATCAACTGCCACTTCTGTCATCGCAGCGTGAATCCCGTTGCTGGATCCCTGAGTGCCGTCGGGTACCCGGGCAACACAGACCTCACCCCCGACCCGGAGGTGATCGACCCGCTCGTCGCTGCGGGCGATCTTCCCGCGACGCGCCAAGGGAATGGGTCTTATGTCGTCGACCCCGCGGACATTCGCCGCGGCCCGTTCAGCGACGTGCCGATGAACTTCCACGGCGGCGCGCAACTCATCTACTCCCCCTTCCATTCCACCGGCGAGATGTGCGGCACTTGCCACGACGTCAG
>CANETX010000107.1 GCA_947441435.1 Planctomycetaceae bacterium | reverse complement strand
GCTCGGACCGCTCCTCATGGTGGGCACGGCGGCCTCGAAGCGGTCGAGCGCGACATTCATGGTCTTGCCCGCTGCCTGCGCGCTCATCGCGGTCTGAAGCGAGCTCTGCAGCGCGGGATTCTCGGGCATCGACACGCCGGTGATCTGCAACTGCGAGAGCGTCACCATGCGATTGAGCTTGTTCACCTCCGTCGACGCGCTGAAGGACATCGTCCCGAACTGCTGCGACTTCCCCCCCACTGCGGCGACTGCCATCGGACATGTGCCCGTGACCGTGGCGCCATCCCATGATCGCAGGGTCGGCGGGTAAATCGTTAGTGAGTTCGATCCTGCAGTGAAGACGCGCGGCCAGCCGCTCTCAGTGGTGTCGGTCGACTGCTGCGCCGGCACGGCTGGCGCGGCGGGCGCGCCGGATTGCGCGCCGGACTCCTGCGGAATCGGAATGCCTGCGCCGAGCGCGGCGAACACAGAGATGGCGAGCACGACGTTGGTGGAGTGCAGCACGATGCGCATGTGGAAGTCTCCCGTTGAAATCGGCGGTCAGTCAGTCAACACAAATGACCGCGCAGCGTACCGCTCGATCAGTGAGGACAGCCATTGCCGAAGCCTTCGAGAATCTTCGGGATGTCGCGCGAGTCGACCAGCCCGTCGTCCGTGAGATCGGCGGGGTGGTTCGCCTCGACTGGCCCCCACACCGAGAGCATCAGTGCGATGTCCTCTGCGTCCGTGCATCCGCTGCCGTCGATGTCGCCCAGCGGCGGGGCGTGGGAGCCGGGAGTCCACGGATCCATCACCGTGAGTTGGATGTAGCCAAAGTCCGTCCCTGAGTTGAGAGTTGGATTCTGGGCCGACTGACCGAGGGGGCCCGCCTTGATCCGATCCTGATAGGACGTGTAGTACCCGACCGCAACGGGTTGTTGAGAGCCGGTCTCATAGGAGTTGGCAACCCAGTAACTGACATACTCGCTGAAAATCGTTCCTCCCAGCCCGCCGCCGATCCACTTTGGGATCTCTCCGTTCGTGCCATTCAGATTCGCAAGTAAGCAGTAGTACGCGCCCATCGAGAGATCGACGAGTTGGCCAGAGGAACCGACAGGGCAATACGAGTACACACTTCCCCAGTCTTGGCCATTGATCGTTCTTGGGGTCGCATTCACCGCTGTCGTGTTCGCAAACACTCCCCAGACGATCGAGTTCGAGAGGTCGCCAGAGATCGAGGCCATCGCGCTCGCGTCTGATCCGTTCGCCCAATATCTGCGCCAGTAGCTGGTTGCTGACTCTTCGAACGCCGTGTCGGTGATTCGCCCTCCGAAGGGTGCGCAGGGGGTCACGCTCGAATTGTTGGGAGAATCCCAGAGAACCACATACTTTGGGTTGGGAGTGTAAATCTGTGAAGCGTCTGCAAAGTTCTGTTGATACGGCATCACGACATAGAAAGTCGAACCGATCGGAGGGAAGTCAGACGGGGAAGTCTTGACCGTACCAGTGCAGACGACGAACCCGGTCTCTTCAGCTGCGATGAATGATGCATAGAAGTATTCGGCTGGAGCGATCCCTGGAATCGTTGCCTGACCGATCTCTTCAAGGGACTGCAGCGGCTCCCACCAACGCTGTGTATGCGCGTCCCCCACATGAACCCAGTGCGCTGTGAAGTTCCAAGTTGTCGCACTCGCGAACTCAAGGGGCATGCATGGATTGGTCTGACTCGCCGCGGGGCAAAAGTCTGTGTGCGGCGGGTGTCCGTATCCGCCGTAGTCCCACGTGGCTCCGCTCGCGCCTGCAACGTCGCAAGCTGGAGGAGTGCCGGGTGGGTAGCTCGGAAAACTCGTCAGGGTCGCCAGCTTGGTTCCCGTGGGGGTCGACGCGCTCGTGAGGTACTGCGTCAGTTTCGACCAGTCATCGGCATTGAATGCCTTCACTGGAGCGGCACTGAACGAGTCTTCTGCCCACCACCCTTGTGCGAATCCTGTGCCGAGCGCATGATGGTGTGTGGGGGGGTTGGTGCCTGGCTCGAACGAATACCCAAGCACACCATCCTGTGCCGGCTGTCCAGGGGACGACCCATGGATTCCATTGCAATTCCAGTTGGTCCAGTCCACAGGAAGTCCGACGCCATTGATGTAGGTCACATCGCCAGAGAGTTGGCTCGCGACAAGGTCCGCCGGCCACGTGAACTCGACGGATGTCTGAGGTGTCAACTGGTCGCAGTTCCACCATGTCTCTGCGACATCGACACAATTCTGGTTGTGCTGGTACGAGTCGGCACACCAAGCAGCGAATGATTGGGCGGGCAACTCTCCATCCATCCCAGCCACACTTCCGCAAACCGGCGAGGGACAGTTCGGCGATTGATTGGTCGCCAAGCAACTCGCGACCGCGCCGCCTTGAGATTCGAGCGGACGGTAGATGCTCAGCAAGATCTGCCCCGAGTTGATGCACTCCTGTAGGGGACTTCCTGTGCACCAGTCGAAAAAACCTTCCCACGTCAAGGTTCCGGGAAACCAATCCGCGGTGGCAGTCGCATTGGTCACCAAGTAGTGGCCTCCATCGACCGAATATCTCAACCTGCTCAGCGGAAATGATGCGCTGAGGAAATTGGATCTAATCGTGGGAAACCGATTGGCAGGGATGAGGTTTCCAGTGCGATCGCTTGCGGTGACGAACTGGCAACCAGGATGGCCAGAGAGCGACATCACAGGCCATCCCGCCGCAGGGCGCGACGAAGCGCCCAAGTCAGAAAACAGATTCACGAACACATGCTCGTCCCAGTGAGCGGCTCCAAACTGTTCCGTCAGTCTCTGCTGCAACCTCGGCGAAACACCGAAGCTGAACATCAGGTTGAGCTCGCTGGGTCCTGGCCATCCAAGGTGAGTGCCAGCGTCGAACGGCATCAACTGCGCTGCGCAACCCACGGCCCCGCTCGCCTGTGAGAGCGTGAGAATGAGCGGGGATGGTCCGCCTGTGACGGTGATGGTCCCGTGGCGCGCCGCGCCACTCGTGTTGGCCTGCGCATTCCACGAGATGCTGCCCGCTCCAGTGGCATCGGTTGGAGGTGAGCACTGCAGCCAGGGGGAGTCCACCGTGGCACTCCACACGCAAACTTCGCCAGCCAATACACCAATCGAACCGCGCTCGCCGTTTGGATCGAGCGTGACGGTCGCCGTGGCGGGAGAGAAGTGCGGAGCGCCGCCCCCCGTGCAGTCCTGCGGCTGGGGCGCGGCATCTTGAACCACGTGCACTATGGAACCTGGGGTCGCGGCTGAGCCAAAGTAGACGGTCACCGTTGCTAGCCGATTTGTCTGGAAGTCGTTCGTGCCGAATGTGCACTCAACTACCCCGATTCCGGTCCCCGAGTGTGGCGACACCGTAAGCCACGCCGAATCCGAAGAGACCGTCCACTGACAGACCGATCCCGACGGTTGCGTTGAAGATGGCAGGGACACCACGGACAAGGAGAGGGCGCCGGAAGCCGCCGGTGCATGGACGGTTTCCCCGTTTGTCGGGCTGGTCTCGTTGACATCGCAATCATGCAGTCCGCTCGCCGCGTCCTGGCTCACCGTCGCGACCAACTCGACAGCTTGCACGCTGGTTGTCGGATCCTCATATCCAACCGTCACGAGCGCGCTGCGGTGCGGCCCTGAGTTTGTGGATACGGTTACGGGAAACGACTTGCAAGGATAGTTGCCAGGGCAAAGGGGGGCGCAGGTCTCGGCGTCCCCCGTCGAACCCACCGTCACCCAACCCGCCTGAGGGATCGCTGTCCAGTTGCACTGGCCGTGAACGGTGAGGTCCCCGGGAGTCGCAATAGTGACTAGTTCGGATTGCGGCGTACTCTGGCTCGCATCGAAGGTTGGGACCGCGAATGGGGCGACGGTACAACCAGCAGTCGTCTCGAACGAGACCATGCAGCCTTGGACGAATACCAGCGTGGACACGGCGGCCGAGTCTTGGTTCTTGACAACGATGGTGGCGATGTGCCCGACGGAGGTGGGCGCTGCATTGGCGTTGGGGATCTTCCACTGAATGACTCCGTCCCCGCTGCCCGGACTCCCGCTGACGATGGTCAACCAGGTGGAGTCAGTCGATGCCGCCGACCAGTTGCAACCCGCCACCGCAGTGACACCGATCGACCCCACCTGCGGGCTCGAGTCGAAGTACATCGTCGTGCCATTCGCGGGGCTGGTCTCGTAGGTGCACGCGCCTGGCACTCCCTGCTGGACCGTGAATTTCGATATCGCAGCGGGTACTCCCTCCGTCGCGGTAACCGTGATCTCCACGGTTCGGATGGAGGGGTCGGCCCCGTCGTTCGCCCGGATGTCCAACCCGACAAAGTCGCCGGTCTCGCTCGAGTGGTTGCCGAGCGTCACCCACGAGCCGCTCGGATCCTGGGAGGTAATCGCCGCAGTCCACCCGCAGAGGGAATCACTCATTGTCACTGTCGTGTGGTAGTTCGGGTGCGCGGTCGAATCGACCTGCTCAGTCGAATCGTTGACAGGAGCGTCGATGGAGCATGTGGGCGGCGGCGCGGGACCGTCCTGCTCCACCCTGAACTCCGAGGTGTTGCCCGCGGATGTCACCTGGATCATCACATGCCGGGCGCTGCCGCCGTTCTCGTCGAGGTGCCAAGCGACCGATCCGTTCCCGTTGCCGGAACTGTTCGTGAACTGGAACCAGCCGTGTGGAGGGGTCGGTGGGCTCGCGACCACCGCGCTCCAAGCGCAGGACTGCGTTTGACAGTCGGTGGTGGCGAAGATCACCGGTGTCGAACTTGGTGCCGCGACCGAACTCTGTTCAATCACCAAGCCATCCGCAGGCGCGGTGGTCGTGCACGCAGTCTGGTTCACATGGACGATGGAACTTCCGTTGGCGGTGGCGATGGTGATCGAGCCCAGTTGCGCCGCACCTGGGTTCTGTGTGACATGGAATGTGCATGTGCCCGGTCCCTGCCCCGTCGCAGTGACAAGGGTCAGCCAAGGAGTGCCTTCGCTGGTCACCGTCGCCGACCATGTACATGTGGTGCCCGTCGAAACGGCAATCGTGTGGTTGCACGGACCGGGGTCCACGGTGTCTGTTTGTCCGTTCGCGGGGACCGTCGCGACTGTGCACGTCCCCGGAGGGGCGGTCCCCTGATTCACGGTGACGATGCGATGGATGTTCCCCGCCAAGACATGGACGTAGCCGGTTCGCGTTCCCGTACTCGACGGATCGACCGAGATGTGGAGATTCCCCGCTCCTGTCCCGTGATTCGGGGTGACGTGGATCCACGAGTACGCACCGGGCACGACCACGTCCCACGAGCACCCGGAGTTGGCGTAGACGTTGATCGACACCGGCGCCGACGCTGGGATCCCTGACAGTGGCGCTGAGTGCATCGACGGCGTGAGGATCAGTTGCGTGCATCCCGGGATTGCCGGGTCTGCATTCACTGGCGTTGCCGAGGCGGAACCACTGAACAGGGCCACCACCATCAGCGCCGTCGTGCCAGCGCCATGGAACATGCGAAGACAACGAGTTTTCATGTCTTACGGTCCTTCAAGTTGGATGCGACCCCAAGGGCCGCAGACGATCCGAGGCTCAGAACGCCAACTGCAACTGCGTGATGAAGTTCATTTGCTGCTTGGACTGCGTATTGGCATCCTGCTGGTACCCCGCACCGGTGAGATTCAACGCCGAGTTGCTTCCCACCGTGCTTGCGAACGAAACGCCGAATTGCGAGGTCCACTTGATGTTCCTGCCCACATACACGTTCGCACCGATGGTGACGATCGTGTTCACATCCGTCGCGTCGAGTCCCGTGAGCGAAGACGGCGTGTTGGCGCCATGGGCCACGTCGTACCACTCCCACCGCGCGAATGCTTCGAGGGCGTCGGTGAATCGGTATCCGCCCTGCACCATCGCGCCGTAGGACTTGAAGGCGGTCGTCGGCTCGCCGAACGGTGGGTTGCCGGTCGTGGAGACGCCGGCGCTGTAGTTCGCGCCGATGAACGCGCCCATCACGCTCAGCCCGCCCGACTTGAAGGTGACATCCGCGGTCCAGTCAAGCGCGCCTGTGGTCGAGAAGCGATTGAAGGTTTGCTCAGACCCGTACACCGGCGACGGCACCTGCGGGTAGTACCCCGAGGGGGCCGTTCCTCCGCGATTGTTGTAGTACTGGACCGCCGCGCCCACGAGGAGTGCCATCTCGTCGCTGCGCTGCGCCGTCTCCAGGTCAAACTGACTCCACGCGCCCATCAAGAGAAGTTCGGCGCGCCCCGCTGCGGCAATCGAGTTGTTCGCGGAGATCCCGCCGAGCGTCCCCCCTGCCCACGTGGTGTTCTGGCTGCGGGGACCGTTGTTGTAGCTCCCCATGACGCGCCACTTTTCCTGGGTGAGGCTCAGCATCACCCCCTGCGTGTAGCCACCCGAGAAGTAGTAGTCGACGACTGAGCGCTCGGCGGTGAGTTGCGCGCCATCGGCGCGCATCGACTCGGCCATGAACGGAGACTTGAACTGGCCGACCTTCAGCGAGACGCCGTTGCCGAAGTCCTTGGCGATCCAGGCGTCCTGCAGGACTGGCTCGCCCACCGTCGGCGTGTAGGGATCCACTGCCGACCCGTAGTTGAGGCGCGCCTTGTAGGTCCAGCTGGGGTCCATCACATGGCCGCCCATTTCGATCGCGGTCCGGCGATTCTCGAAATTCCACTGGGACTCCGCCGATCCCGTGCCTGAAATGGTCGGGATC
>CANETX010000106.1 GCA_947441435.1 Planctomycetaceae bacterium | reverse complement strand
GATGCGCAAGCGCAACGCTGCTTCACGAAAGCCCGAGGACCGCAACGAGTTCCAACTTGCAGATCAGGGGGAACCCGAGGCTCCTGCAGGGGATCCCGAACGGGCGTTCCTCACCGCTTGGGTGGGAATGCTCATCGATCAGGCGGCCAGTGAGGTGCGCGCCCACGCGCTCTCCCACCAGCAGGAGGCGTACTGGGACATCTTCGAGCGCCGCGTGCTGCAGCCATCCCTGACAGGCGCGGCACCAGTGCCGACTGAAGCGTTCATCCGGCAGTGGTCGCTCTCCTCGCCCATCCAAGTGGCGAACATCGTCGCCCGCATGAAGCGACGATTCACCGCTGCGCTGATGGCCCAGCTCGGCCACTTCGACGACGATGCTGAAGTGGTGATGGCCGAGGTCGCGACGCTACTTGCCGCCATAGGAGGCCGCCCCCGATGAACGATCCAGCCTCGACTGCCGTCCCGATCCTCGAGTGGATCCTCGATGCCGCAAGTTCCCCCGCCATCACGCTCACGACGTGGATCGCGCGGGAGATCAAGCCGACTGCCACGAGCGCGGTCGAACTCCTTGTCGATCCCAAGACGCCGCTTGTGACGTTGCTCGCGTGCAAGGATGCCTTCAAGCACCTCACCCTTGACGCGGACACCCATGACGACCGAACCATCGGAGCGGTGTACTACGCAGTCGCCATCGCTGCCGCGATGGCCAATCACCGCACGCGAATCACGCGGCAATCGAGCCATGCCCTTGAGCACGCCTTTCGCAACATCTGGATCGATGAGAGCGCGGATCTTCGCCTCAGGGACATCGCGTGGCGCGCATTCCTGACGCTGCGCATGGGTCTCGACGCCCCCGTTGCCGGGGGTTGACAGAGCTCCCCCCACATTCACCGGTCTACTGAATCGTCCGCGGATCAACCGGATCGGGGAGCGCGATCCCCGCACTGCCGAGGGTCGTCCCTGTGGCGAAGGCGAGATCGATGAGCGCGATCTCGTAGCCCGCGAGCGCATCGACTTCTCGGCTCTGCGCGTCCGCGAGGCGCGCCGCAGCATCGAGCACATCCGTGCTCGTGCGCAATCCCACATCGAACTGCCGCTGCTCGCCCTCGAAGGTCCGCCCCGCGAGCACCGCTTCGAGCCGCGCCGCGAGGATGCGCCGCCAGGTGTTCTCGACGGTGTCCCCGGCATTGAGCACTTCCTGCGTGATCGCCTGCTTGCGCGCCTCAACCGAAGAGAGCCGCTGGAGCCGCGTCAGTATCGCTCGACTGACCGCTGACTTCGCTGCCTCGTTCCCGATGGGGACATTCGCGGTCGCTGTGAAGGTGTACCCATCGGCGTTGCCCATCGCCGCGTAGGCGCTGCCGAGCGAAGTGTCGTCGCCGAGGTACTGGTACTGGTAGGAGAGCACAAAATTGGGGAGCGCTGCATTTCGCGCCAGGTCGATCTGCTCCGAGTCGACGAGGAGTTGCAGCTCAAGCTCCAAGAGTTCCATTCGCCCGGTCATCGCGTCAGCGAGGAGTTTCTCGTCGTCGAACCGGAGGCTCACCGGCACGGCGTCGGTGAGCGGCCGGATTGCGGTGGGACTCTCGATGGGGAGGCGTGGGTCGTTCATGAATCGCTTGAGGTCGCGCTGGCGCAGTCTCAAGATGTTGTCGGCGACGATCACCTGCTCGATGGTCGATCCCATGCCGCTCTCGGCACGCATCACCTCGATCTCGGCCGAGACCCCCTGCTCCACACGCCGCTTGGCGCTGTCGCGCTGCTTCTGGGCGACCTCGTATTGGCGGATGCGCACTTCGAGTTGGCGCGAGGCGCGGTAGAGATTCCAGTATGCCTTCTCGGCATCGGCGAGAATCCGGATGGCCTGCAACTTCGTTCGCGCGTCGATGATCCGACCTTGGAACTTGGCGATGCGGATCGACGCGGTGTTGGTGCGGACTCCGCCGCCGCGCAGGAGCGGCTGGCTGATCGAGAACTGAGCCCCAGCCTCATACGGCTCGAACCCAGGAATTCCGGTGGTCTCGCTGGCTTGGTTGAACAGCGTCCCCGCGCTGATGGTGGCGCCTGTCGCGAGCGGAACGCTCACGTTCAAGTTGGCGTTGCTCGTGTCGGTCGAGATGCCCTCTTCCAATTGCGTCAGGAAGCCGGTCGTGTTGCGCGTGTAAGACGCGTTGAGGACCGCCTCGAACTTGGCGAGTTCCTGATTGATCCGCGTGATCCCGATCGCCGGGTCGAACCTCGTCACGGCAAGATCAAGATTGTTGGCGAGCGCACTCGACCGCACATCCGTCACCGTGACATCGCTCCGGCTGGGATAGGACGGCGGGGTGAATCCCTGCTCGGTCGCCTCTTCGACCGACTCATCGAGCGACTTCGGCGGGATCTCCGATCGCTGCGAAGGATCAAACGACCCGATGTCCTTCGTGCTGGTGTCAGGCCCGTGGATCTCCTCGTCCTTCGAGAAGAGTTCGTTCTGGCAGCCCGAGAGGAGCGCCGCCGCCACGGGCAATACGCCAATGAGGCAAGCGGCGGCAGTTCGTCGGAACGGTTCATTCATGGCGCAGTGCCTCGATGGGGTCAAGCCGAGAAGCTTTCAAGGCGGGGAAGAAGCCGAACGCGACACCCACGATCGCGCTGAAGGCAAAGCTCACGCCGACTGCCCACAGCGGCACGTCCGCGTGCTTGAGAGGGGCGCCCGGAATGAAAGTGAGTCCGATCGCGGCGACCTTGCCTCCGAGCACCCCGATCAGTCCGCCGAAGAGGCACAAGACGACCGCCTCAAGGAGGAACTGCATCATGATCGCGGAGGGGGTCGCGCCGACCGCCTTGCGCAGGCCGATCTCTCGCGTGCGTTCCGACACCGACACGAGCATGATGTTCATGATTCCGATTCCGCCGACCAAGAGGCTGATCCCAACGATCCCTCCGGCGACCGCCGTGATGCCAGTCGCCATGGTCTTGAACTGTTCGATATAGCGATCGATGACCTCGACCTGGAAGGTGTCCGGATCCCCCGGCTGGATCCCTCGGATCCGGCGCATCGTCCTCTGGATCTCGGCACGCGCCTCCTCGGAGACCTCTGCGCTGCGCGCCAAGGCGACGACGCGCAGGAAGAACTCGGGCGGTTGCAATTTCAGTGCCGTCGAGAAGGGAACGAAGACCTCCCCAGTCGACCCATCCATCCCGAACATCCGTGCCTGCACCGTCTCGACGATGCCGACAACGAGGAAGCGCCGCCCTCCAAGCAGGATGTGCGAGCCCACCCCCTCTTCGGGGAGCCGGAGCGCATCGATCGCCGCCTGGTTGAGGAGGCACACTTGCCGCTGATCCCGCTCGTCGATCTGATTGAACACGCGGCCATCGATGACGCGGCGGTTCTCCGCCTCATGCCAGTCCGGCCAGATCCCAACGATGCTGATTCCGTCGAGTTCCCGCTCCTCACTCGCGACCGTCAGGCCGATCTCGGTCACGGGGGTGATCGCCCGCAGCGAGGGACAGGACTCCTGAAGTTCCTTCACCTCCCACGGCTTGATGCGGATCTTCTCGCGTGGGTACTTGTTGCGCGGCGCGTTGTCGGGGCGGTCGGGGAACACGAAGATGCGGTTGGCCCCGAAGGACTCGAACTCCTTGAGCACATTGGCCTTGAGACCCGTCAGCGCGGCGATCACCGCCGTCGTGCTCGCGACTCCGACGATGATGCCAAGCGATGTCAGCACACTCCGGCGACGGTTCGCCCAGATCTGGCTCAGCGCCAACTTGATCGCCTGCAGATAGAAGTAGGGAGTCAGGATCATCCTGCCTTCCTCCCCGCCATGTCCTCGGCGATCGACAGATCGCTCAGCACGTGACCGTCACGCAGGCGGACAACCCGCTGGCAGTACGCCGCGATGTCGTTCTCGTGGGTCACGACGAGCACCGTCTGCCCATCCCGGTGCAGCCCCTTGAAGATCTCCATGATCTCGTGGCTCGTCACCGAATCGAGATTGCCCGTGGGTTCGTCCGCCATCAGGATGGACGGCTTGTTGAGGATCGCCCGCGCAATCGCCACGCGCTGGCGCTGCCCACCCGAGAGCTGGTTGGGGCGATGGGTGACGCGGTCCGTCAAGTGGACCCGCTCGAGCGCCTCAAGCGCGCGCCGCGTTCGCTCGGCGGCAGTGAGCCCAGCCTCCCGCGAATAGATGAGGGGGAGTTCCACGTTCTCAAGCGCCGTCTGTCTCGCCAGCAGTTCAAACGACTGGAACACGAAGCCGATCTTCTCGTTGCGGACGAGCGCGAGTTCGTTGGGAGACATCTTGGCGACAGCCTGACCGTCGAGGAAGTAGGTCCCGTCCGACGGACGGTCGAGGCAGCCGATGATGTTCATCAGCGTGCTCTTGCCGGAGCCTGACGCTCCCATCACCGCCACCATCTCGTTGTCGCCGATGTGCAGATTGACTCCGCGCAGGGCGTGGATCTTCTCCTCCCCGACCCGGTAGACCTTGCGGAGACCTTCGATGCGGATCATCAGGTGCTCACGAACTGAACTTGACCGACATCCCGGAGTGCGACCCCTTCCCGGACTCTCCTGGAACCGCCTTGCGCAGCACCTCCCCCTCTTTCAGTCGCTCCAAGGTCTTGTACGGGCCGATCACGACGCTTTGCCCGACCTCAAGCCCAGCCTCGACGATGGTCTCGGTGAGGCTGCTCGCCCCGAGCTTCACCGCAGCGGTCGCAGCCTTCCCGTTGTCGTCGCGAAAGACGATGGGAACCACACGCTGCCCCGTCTTGAAATTGGGAGAGTCCGCGAGCGCCGGCAGAAGATCATCCCGCTTGCGCTCGACGATCGCCTGCGTCGGCACGACGAGTCCGCGATGCTCCTTGATGGTGATGTCCACATTTGCGGCGAGCCCCGAGTAGATCCTCATCCCTTCCGTGTTGAGGGAGACATCGACCTTGAATGTTCCGGCAGATTGGGCGGCCGCCTGTGCACCACCCATGCCCGAACTCCCCGTGCGCTGAAGGGCGACCTCTTCGACCACACCACTGAAGACCCGCCCCGGGAAGGCGTTGATGTGGATATCGGTCGGCTGCCCCTCGGCCACCTTGGCGATGTCCGCCTCGGCGACCTCAACCCGCACGCGCATGCGACCGAGGTCCGCGACAGTCATGATCACAGTTCCCGCGTTGTTCATGGTGCCGACCATCACGAGTTCGCCGACTTCGGCGTTGAGCCTGGTGATGGTGCCGTCGATCGCCGAACGCACCGTGGCGTAGGACACCTCTTCACGAACCCGTTCGATCTCCGCTTCGCTTGCGGCGACCGAACTCTCGAGGGCCCCGATCGTCTTGGTGCTCGCCGCGACACCTGCGGCAAGTTCCTCGACACGCACTGCAGCATCGTCAAGCGCCTGCCGTGCGACATCGCCCGTCTCAAAGAGCTTGCGCTGCCGTTCTAGATTGCGCCGCGCATTCTCGAGCGATTGCTTGGGGCCTTCACAGCGTGCGCGCTCCGCCTCGAGCCGTGCGCGCTCGCCGTCGCGTCGCGCTGTCGTCGACGCCAACTGGGCCTTCAGATTCCGATCGTCGAGTTGGACGACGATGTCCCCAGCCTTGACGGCATCACCCTCGCGAAACGGGAGCGCTACGACCCGCGCAGAGACCTGCGCGGAGATGTCGACCTTGGTGACCGGTTCGACAAAACCCGGGGCCGAGACGCTTTCCCGAAGCGACCCTTCCTTCACGAGTGCGGTCCGTGCCTCCAATCCGCCTTCGGACTGGATGTTGGAAAGGACATCCCACGCCTCCTTGCCGAACATGATCGCAAGGACCACGATGACGATGGAGGCGGTGATTCCGTACCTGACTGTCCTAGACACGATGGGGCTCCTCAAACGTGGGGGGAATGGAGGAGGCTACCGCGGCGAGGCCAACGAAAAGCCCCCCTGGTCCTACGACCAGGGGGGCTTGATATTGCAAGACTGTGATGCGTGTGCTGAATCAGTTACGGGCAGACACCCCAACCCGACAGGAGGACGGTCATGTCAATGCCGTCCGTCGTGCCGTCCCCGTTGACGTCGCCGCCGGCACCGCCCCAGTTCGACAAGATCACAGTCATGTCGAGACCGTCGCGGAGACCGTCGCCGTTGAAGTCAGCCGGGCAGGAAGGAGCGCCGCAGTTCACGCCGTTGCTGCCATTGAGCATGACAACCCACTGGGCCGTGAATGTCGCACCGATGCTCTCGGTGAGAACATACTGACCAGCGGCATCGGCGCAACTGAGACGGCAGTACGTGTTGCTGCCAGGACCAGCCGCGTTGGCGCCGGCACGAATGCCGTAGCCGCTCGCGCCTGGGACGCCACCCGCGCCGTCATACAGGCTCGGGCAGTCCATGATGACGACGAGGTTGTAGCCAACATCGTCCATCACGCAGACAGCTTCCGAGAAGTTGAGAGTCGCGCGGTACACGCCACCAGGAATGCGGACTTCCTGTGAGGCGATCAGCTCAAGGTCACCACCATCGGTGCCGCCGTCCACTGTCTTCTTGCGCGGGGTGCCGCCGTCGAGGTCACGGTAGATACCGATCGTCGCGGGCAGCGCAAGGTCGCTGTAGAAGCTGGCGCAGACGGTTCCGTTCAGCGCTCGCTTGACCGCGAACACGCCGAAGTTGATGCAGCTGATCTCGCCAGTCAACTGGCCCGCCGGGAAGACGCGAGCGTACGTGTTGGCAGTCGTACCACCACCCGAGCAGTTCGGGGCAGCGGGATTGACGGCGCAAGCAACGACGCCCGAGACGACCGTGTTCGGGTCGGTGTTGAGCG
>CANETX010000105.1 GCA_947441435.1 Planctomycetaceae bacterium | reverse complement strand
GGCGCCGTAGAGCGAACGCCGCTTGGGCTTCGCTGGTGGCTCGGGGGCGGCGGCCTCGACAGGCGGTGCTGCTGGGATCGCTGGCGCCGCAGGCATTATTGGTGCGGGCTTCGGCTCTGGTTCCCGTGGGGCGCTCGCTTGCGAAGGCGTGCTCTCCTCGTGGTGCGTGGGCGCTGCGGGTCCGTCGTGCCCGTGATCGTCTCCTCCGCGGCGTCCGCGTCGACCCCGTCCGCCTCGACGGCGCCTCGGTCCGCGTCTCCCGTCGTCGTTCTCGACTTGGGCGTCTGCCGGTTCTTGCGCCGGCTGTGGCTCCGGCGAATTCCCCGCGTCGACACTGCCACCATTGCTCGGAAAGAGCGCCGCTGTGCGCTGCACCAATTCGGGCGGAAGCATCAGCGTCGTCGGTCTGAGAAGCGCAGCAGTCTCGGGCTCGACGGCCGCACGCAGGGCTTCGAGGAGCGCATCGACCGACTGGCCAACCGTCTCCGCGACCCGTGCGGTCTCAAACGCCGATCCATCGGCGACCATGTCCGCGATGGTCTCGAAGGTGCGTCGCCCCCGACCACGTCGGCGTCCGCGTCGGCGTCCTTGTCCTGCGGGTCCATCCGATTCCTCGCCGGCAACTTGCGGCTCCGGTTCCGGCGCGGCCCTCGGCGGTCGCGACGGCGCTGCGGAACTCTTCGGACCGTCATTTCGATCTCGTCCGCGACGACGCCCATCCCGGCTACGCCCATCTCGGCCACGCCCTCGGCCGCGCGATTCGGAGCGTTCCTCGGATGGCTCCTCGCGGCTCGATGCCGCGCTCATGGCGTCGCGCACCGTACGCTCGCCTTGCACGATCTCCGGCAGATTGTCGAATCCACCGGCCATGGCGATCGCTGTCGCGTCCGCAGGAGCAGGCCTTCGGCGTCGACGGCGCTTGCGCGCGAGCGCTTCCTGCGGGGTGAGCTCGACCTCATCTGCCTCAGGAAGATCATCGTGGAGGGAGTCGCGTCCCGGCTTGGGCAAGCGCTCCAGTCGATCGAGTTCGATGTCCGCATTGCGGTCGTCGTAGGCGTACATCTCCACGCGATCGGCGGCGAACGCTTCGGAGATGCGCACATCCACGCGCTTGCTGAAGCGCTCCTCCATCTCGTGCATGGCGCGACGGCGCTTGGACATGAGTTCGCCCGCGACCCGCACGGAGCAGACGATCTCCACCCGATGGATCTGTGAGTGGCAGAACAGCAGCGTCACTCGGCGCATGGCGTCGGCGGCGACCGTGTCGGCGAGCTTGACCTCTCCCTGGCCGTTGCAGTGCGGGCAATCGGCGTAGTGCATCTTTCTGAGGCTCGGCCGCATGCGCTGCCGCGTCATCTCGATGATGCCGAACTCGCTGATGGGGGCGAAGGAGCTCTTGGCTCGATCGAGCTTGAGGAGCGCCGTCAGTCGGTCTTCGACTTCTCGGCGATGGCGGACGTATCGCATGTCGATCGAGTCGACGACAATCAGTCCGCCGAGATCACGCAGGCGGAGTTGCCGGCACAGTTCGTCGATCGCCTCGCAATTGGTCTGGAAGGCGTTGGTCTCCGAGTCGCGTGCGCTCCGGCTGCGACCGCTGTTGACGTCGATGGCGACGAGCGCTTCGGTCTGGTCGAACACCAGCGCGCCACCCGAAGGCAGCGGGACGGAACGCGCATGGATCTCGTCGATCTGCCGCTCGATCCCGTACGCCTCGAAGATCGGCGCGCGACCGTTGTAGTAGAGGACCTTCGCCGAGGTGTTGGGGGCGATCACGTCGAGGAACATCTTGGCTCGCTCGAAGGCTCCGGGGGAGTCGACGATGATGGACTCGACCGACGAATCGGTGTGATCGCGCAGCGTCCGCACGAGCACATCGCTTTCGGTGTAGAGCTCGCACGGGGCTCCCGTCTTGGCGCTGCGCGCCTCCATCGCATCCCACAGCCTCTGGAGATACGCGGCGTCGCGCTGCAGTTCGGTCTTGCCCGAATCGAAGCCAGCAGTCCGCAGGATGAACCCGAATCCATCGGGGAGGTTGAGCGAGTCGAGGATCTTGCGCATCTCGCGCCGCTGATCCTCATCATCGACCCGGCGCGACACTCCGACGCGGTCCATGTCGGGCATCATCACGAGGAGGCGTCCGGGAAGGCTCAGGTAACTCGTGATCGTTGGACCCTTGGAGCCGAGCCCTTCCTTGATCACTTGCACGAGAATCTCTTGTCCCTTCTTGAGGGCGTGCTGAATGAGGGGGCGCTCGCTGCGCGCGATCTTCTTCCCGACTTGCTCTGTGCGTTCCTCGCCCGGGAAATACTTCGGGTGGAGATCGCTGATGTGGAGGAACCCGTTCTGGCCCGAACCGAAGTCGACGAAGGCGGCCTGAATCGCCCCTTCGACGTTCATGACGCGTCCCTTGTAGATGCTCCCGACGTTGGTGGCGCTCGCCTCGCGCTCGGAGAAATACGAATCGAGGCGACCATCGGCGAGGACCGCGATCCGGCACTCTTCGCCGGGCTCTTCGTTGACGACGAGCGTGACGCTTCGCGGCGGCAGGTCCTTCACAGGACGGGTGACCGTGCGCTTGCGTTGGGGGCGCTCGGCGCCTTCGTCCTCTTCTTCCTCGGTCGCAGCCTCGGTCTCAGCCCCAGCCTCTGCCTCGGCGTCAGCCTCGGTATCTGCCTCAGCCTCGGCGGAAACCTCATCCACAGGAGCGCCGGGACTGTCGGGGTCGGACTCGCCATCGGCACCCGGGACGGACCCGAGCGATGCCTCGACTTCTTCTCGCTGCGCCTCCCGGGCCTCGCGCTCGGCGGCTTCCGCGGCGTAATCTTCGAGTCGCACCGGTGGGTGCGGCTCGGGAACCGCGGACTCCTCCCGGAGATTCACTGGTTGTTCGTCGAGAGGCTGGTCTACGGTTTCGTCATTGTCTGGCACGCTGTCATCCTGCCGCACCTTCGCGGCGAGTCATGACGGAAACCCTGCGGATGGGCTTCGCCCGACACCCTTGCCAAGAGGCAGGTGTGGCGCACATGACCGACCAACAAGGTCGGTTGAAGCCAGTGTTGTAGCAACGTCATCTCGCGTGTTCCGTCCTCGTGCAGTCCGGGGGATTCAGGTCGCGGGGGAGGTCGTTCGCCGGATTCCCGGACGAAGCTCGCGCAATGCGCGTCCCTGCCGCCGTCGGCACGATGTGTTGTCTGATCCTTGTTTTGCCCTAGCCGCCTTCTGAGCGGGCGAGGGCCTCTGGGTCGATTCTCCGAAGTTCATCGCGCAGGCATGAAAGCACCTGGCGATCCGAGTCAAACGAACCCACTCGCCGGGCGAGGGATTCACAATGGTCGATCTCAAGCCCCCGAACCACCCGCTTGACGGCGGGAATCTGCCCGGGAGACATGGAGAGTGTACGCACTCCCATCCCGACGAGCAATGGCGTGAAAAGCGGTTGCCCGGCGATCTCTCCGCAGACGCTTGCCTCGATCCCGACATGGCGGGCCGTCCGGATAATGTTCTTGATCAGCGTCAAGACGGCGGGATTCGCCGCGTTGTAGAGGGGGGCGACGCGCTCATTTCCGCGATCGACCGCCAGCGTGTACTGAATGAGGTCGTTGGTGCCGATGGAGAAGAACCGCGCCTCGTTGGCGAAGGCCCGGGCCATCAGCGCTGCTGCCGGGGTCTCGACCATCATGCCGAGGGCGATGTTGCGGTCGAAGGGAATCGACTCCTCATCGAGCTCCTCGCAGAGGTCGTTGATCATCATCCGCGTCTCGCGGATCTCCATCACGTGGCAGACCAGAGGGAGCATGATCTTGATCGGGCCGAAGGCGCTCGCGCGCAGGAGCGCCCGCAACTGGGTCTTGAAGATGATGGGATTGGCGAGGCAGAATCGGATGCTGCGCAGTCCGAGGAATGGATTGCGTTCGGCCTCGTCGAGATGCTCCTGCGTGTACTTGTCGGCGCCGAGGTCGAGCGTGCGGATCACGAGGGGCCGACCGTCGCAGAGTTCGATCGCCCGCTTGTAGCTGTCGAGCTGGTCTTCCTCGGTGGGGGGCACTTCGCTTGTCAAGTAGAGGAACTCAGTGCGGTAGAGGCCGATTCCCTCGCCGCCGTTGGAGAGCACGAGAGGGATCTCGTCGGGGAACTCGATGTTTCCGAGCAGCTGGATCGCCATCCCGTCGCGGGTGACCGACTCTTGGGTTGCGGTGGAGCGCAAGACGCGCGCACGCTCCTCCGTCTCGCGAGCGAGGAACTGGTAGCGCTCCAAGAGCCCATCGTCGGGGCGGACGATGACAACGCCACCATCGCCATCGAGGATGACCGTATCTCCCTCCTCGATGTCAGAGGTCGCCCGTCCGCAGCCCACGACGGCGGGGATTCCCAGCGCGCGAGCGAGGATCGACGTGTGCCCCGTGAGTCCGCCGACATCCATCGCGAATCCGCCGATGCGCGCCTTGTGAAGTTCTGCCGTTTGGCTCGGTGTCAGGTGATGGGCGATGATGACCACCGGCCCTCGCGCCGCTGTGATGCGGGCAGAGACATTTTCGCCAAGGTGGCCGAGCACGCGTCGCTGCAAGTCGACGACATCCGACGCCTTCTCGGCGATGGTGTCCACCTGATTGGCTCGCAGCATGTCGGCGAACTTGCGGAAGTTTTCGGCAACTGCGTACTCGGCAACGACTCCTTCGCGCTTGAGGTCTTCCAGGATGGGTTGCACGAGCGATGCGTCGCTGAGGAGGCCGAGGTGGAAGTCGAAAATGCGTGCGGCTTCCTCACCCGCGCGGGAGGCCATCCTCGTGCGCAGCCGCTTGATGTCAGCGCGTGACGCTTCGAGGGCGCGCTCGACACGCTCAAGTTCCGCCGGGATGAGGTGGGGCTCGATGGTGCGGAACGCGATGCGCTCCTGCGACTCGCCAACCAAGACAGCCTTGCCGATGGCGATTCCGGGTCCGGCCCCGATGCCTTTGATGGCTTCCATGATCCGGCGAGGCCTCCGAAGGAATCGGTCGCTGCGGCCAGCCGACCCAATCGGCTGACCAAGAGCAACGGTTGAATCGGTCCGAAGTCGGATCCTAACGGAAAGACCCCGGCGTGTGCCGGGGTCGAGTGTCAATCAACGCAAGAGATTCCGGCGAGAGCCGGAGTGTTACTGGCCGTCCTTGACTTCGTACTCAGCGTCGATGACGTCGTCCTTGGACTTCGAGCTGCCGGTGGACGCGCCGCTCTCGCCTGCTGCGGCGGAACCCGGCGCGGTCTTGGATGCCTCGTAGGCGGCCTTGCCCAGTTCCATCGCGGCGTCGTTGAGTCCCTTCAGTGCCGCCTCGATCGCGGGTCGATCGTCGCCCTTGACCTTCGACTCGAGATTCGAGATCGCGCTCTCGACCTTCGCTCGTCCCTCTGCAGAGATGCGCGCGCCATGCTCCTCGAGAGACTTCTTGGTCGCGTAGATCGCCTGCTCGGACTGGTTGCGCAGATCGATGAGTTCGCGGCGCATCTTGTCGGCGCCGGCGTTCTCCTCGGCCTCGCGACGCATCCGCTCGACCTCGTCCTTGCTGATGCCGCTCGAACCGGTGATGCGGATCTCCTGCTTCTTGCCGGAGGCCTTGTCCGTGGCACAGACGTTCATGATGCCGTTGGCATCGATGGAGAATTCCACTTCGATCTGCGGAATGCTGCGCGGGGCTGGCGGGATCCCCGCCAAGTCGAACCGCCCGAGGCTTCGATTGTCCGTCGCGAACTCGCGCTCGCCTTGGAGGACATGAATCGTCACCGAGGTCTGGTTGTCGGCCGCGGTCGAGAAGACTTCCTTCTTGCTCGTGGGGATGGTCGTGTTGCGATCGATGAGCCGCGTCATGACACCGCCGAGGGTCTCGACTCCCAGCGACAGCGGCGTGACGTCGAGGAGCAGCACATCCTTGACTTCCCCTTGGAGGACGCCACCCTGGATCGCCGCACCCACCGCGACGACCTCGTCGGGGTTGATGCTTCGATCGAGTTCGTTGGTCTTGAAGATCTCCTTGGCGATCTCCTGCACCTTGGGGATTCGGCTCGATCCGCCGACCATCACAACTTCCTTGATCTCCTTGGTGTCGAGCTTCGCGTCGCTGAGGCAGGCCTTGCAGGGTCCGCGCAAGCGATCAAAGAGCACCGCGGAGAGTTCCTCGAACTTCGCACGTGTGACCGTCACCTGAAGATGCTTGGGGCCGTTCTGGTCGGCGGTGATGAAGGGCAGGTTGACCGAAGTCTCCATCTGCGTGGAGAGTTCGATCTTTGCCTTCTCCGCGGCCTCCTTGAGTCGCTGGAGGGCCATCGGGTCCTTGCGGACATCGATCCCCTCCTTCTTGCGGAATTCCTCGGCCACGAAGTCGATCAAGTGTTGGTCGAAGTCGTCGCCGCCGAGATGGCCGTCGCCATTTGTGGCGAGCACTTCGAAGACGCCGTCACCGACATCGAGGATCGAGATGTCGAAGGTGCCACCTCCCAAATCGAAGACCGCGATCTTGGCGTTGGCCTTCTTCTCGAGACCGTAGGCGAGCGCCGCCGCGGTCGGCTCGTTGATGATGCGTTCGACCTTCAGGCCGGCGATCTCGCCAGCATCCTTGGTCGCCTGGCGCTGCGAGTCATTGAAGTATGCGGGCACGGTGATGACCGCGCGGTCCACCTTTTCGCCGAGGTAATCCTCTGCCACCTTCTTCAGATCCTGAAGGATCATGGCCGAGATCTCCGGAGGCGTATAGGCCTTGCCGCGGATGTCCACTCGCAGAAGGTCGTCCGGTCCGCCGAGGCAGGTGTAGGGGACGCGGGTCTGCTCGGTCTTCACTTC
>CANETX010000104.1 GCA_947441435.1 Planctomycetaceae bacterium | reverse complement strand
CCGATCATCGCCCCCGCGCCGAGCCCAAGGAGCAGAGGGATCGACGCGACCCCCAAGTTGGTCGCCACATGGCCTCGTCCACCGCGACGCACGAGGTCGAAAAGCCCCGCGAACACAAGGACATCTGTGACTCCCTCCAAGGAGCGCAACGCGAGCGTCCAACCCATCCCGAGAGGAAGGATCATCGCAGCAAGGAGCACGGCGTCGGCTGCTGCGGCCCCGACCACCATTCCCTCGACCGTTCCCCGGCGCCGCAGCGCCACGAGGAGCGGAATCGCCGCGAGTGCACCCAAGAGATTGACGGCGTTGAAAAACTGCGCCGCAGCGACCGACGTGTGGTAACGATCGATGAGCAGTTCCTTGACGACGGGGGCCGCCATCGTGTCTGGAATCGCCGAGAGAAACACGAGGATCGCCAGTGCGGCGCGCATCGCTCCCGAGGCTAGCGGATGGCCTAGACTGACTTCCCCATGGCCATCAACAAGGTCCGCCGCACCTGTGCCGAAGCGATCGGAGACCTCGTGCACGATGGAATGCTCATCGCCGTCGGCGGGTTCGGCCTCTGCGGGATCCCGGAAAATCTCATCACCGCACTGCGCAACAGCGGCGTCCGCAATCTCGTCGTAGCGAGCAACAATGCCGGGGTCGATGACTGGGGGCTCGGACTGCTCCTGCAGTCCCGACAGATCCGCAAGATGATCTCCAGTTATGTGGGGGAGAACGCGGAGTTCGAGCGGCAGTACATGTCGGGAGACCTCGAACTCGAGTTCACGCCACAAGGCACGCTCGCCGAGCGGCTCCGCGCAGGGGGGGCGGGAATCCCCGCGTTCTACACGCGCACCGGAGTGGCCACGGTTGTCGCCGACGGCAAGCCCCACGAGGTCTTCGACGGGGAGACCTATGTTCTCGAACGGGGCATACGTGCGGACCTCTCCCTCGTGAAGGCGTGGAAGGGTGACTCGACGGGCAATCTTGTCTATCGGAAGACGGCGAGGAACTTCAACCCGATGGTCGCTTCCTGCGGACGCGTGTGCATCGCCGAAGTCGAGGAACTCGTGGGCCCGGGCGAGCTGGACCCCGATCACATCCACACCCCTGGGATCTTTGTCGACCGCATCGTCCAGACAGTCTCGGTCAAGAGGATCGAGCAGCGGACCGTCCGCGTCTCAGGTCCCGCCTCGGCGGCGTCGGGGAGCTAGCGGACTCCGACCACCCCACGGTGGTGGTTGACGAACCATGGATTACCATGAACATTCCTGCCATAGATCCGAGTCTGATGCGTTTCCTTTCCGGCCCACACTGAGGAACTCTCCATGACCCCCCTTTCCAGCATCCGCCCCCTGATCGCCGCCGTCGCACTGGCGCTCGCCACGCTTGCCCCACCCGCACAGGCGCAGATGGGGATGCAAGCCGGATTCGTGGAGGCATTCCAGCCCGACTACATGAACCGGGACATGTCCCTGTTCACCCAATACCTCGAACTCGAGGAGTGGCAGGTGCCGATCGTCGAGAGCCTCCTCAAGGACTATCTCGCCGACTTCAAGATCGGCGTCGAGGGTCTGCGCGACAAGATGAAAAACATGAAGGACCAGATCATTGCTGCGGGCGATCAGGGAGCGATCGCGGTGATCATGGGACCGATCAACGAATGGACGGCGGAGAAGGCGCGGCTCAAGGTTCGGTTCATCGACAACATCCGGAGCCAGCTCTCGGAGGCGCAGATGGAGCGCTGGGGAGCGCTGGAACGGGCCATGCGCCGCGAGAAGGAACTTCCCCGCGGAGTCTTGAGCGGAGAGAGCCTCAACCTCATGCTGATTTCGCGCGAAGCGGAGATCCCACCCGAGGTGATCGCGTCCGCGAAGGAATCGGTGACGGCGTACGAGGTCGGCCTCGACGCGGCACTCGTCGCGCGCGGTGCACAGATGCTGAAGTCGCAAGACGTCATCAAGGATGCCCTCCAGAGCCAGAACTTCGCCAAGGGCCTCTCAGAGCTGGAACTCATCGTCGCCACGCGCGTTTCGCTGCGTGATTTCCAGGAGGCGTCGATCGAGTCGCTCGCCACCGCCTACGGCGAAAAGTTTGGCCCAACGTTCCGGACCGCGGCGCTCGCGGCAGCCTTCCCGATGGCCTACCGCCCGAGCCCGCTGATCTCATACTTTGAGGCGGCGCGCGGGTTGCCGGGATTGTCGGTCGAGCAGGTTGGCCAGCTCGACGCGCTCGAGAAGACCTACGTCGCCTCGTACGCGGACTATCAACGCCGGCTCGCTCAGGTCCTGCGCAGCGAAGAGCCAAAGAAGCAGACCGCCGAAACGAGACGGCGCGCCGAGCACGGTGGCGCGAACGTGGCCAAGCCCAACAACGATGCCTACACCGGTCTCTATCAGGAGCGGGACGCCCTCAACGAGCGGACTCGCGAGGAGATCGCACGCATCGTCGGACCCGACCTCGCGGAACAATTGCCCGGGGCTCCCAAGCGTGCCGCGGCGGAAGTTCATGCGCCACCGATTCCGAAAGCAGGATCGGCGACCCCGAGCCTCACTCCCGGCAATGCCGAACCCACGAATCCGCGCGGTGCCGGACGAGCTGACCGGGCGCCGCTGACGCGCGCTCCCGCTCGCGGCGAGCGACCCGACCCCGCCCCGAACACTCCCGAGTGACCCGTGGTTCCCACCGCTGAGATTCAGATCGGTCGCCCCGGCAGCGAAGCGGGATCGGCTGAGGCCGAACTGGCCCGGGTTCGCGAGCGGTGCAAGGCGCTCGGAATTGCCTGGCACGACAAGGCTCCCGAAGGCGATCCACAGTTGATCTCGCTCCTGGAACCCGAGGTTGCCGTGCGCGTCCGCGCCGTTCCCCTGAAGATCGAGAAGGGCCGGCTTCTCGTCGCGATGTTCAACCCGCTCGACATCACCGCGGCGGATGAAGTGGCCACCATCGTCAAGATGCCGGTGACACGCGCCGGTGTTGAAGCTGGGGCGTTCGCCGAGCTCATGCGGAAGTCGTATGGAACGACCGCCGCCCGTATCGCCGAGTCCCTCGCCGGATCGACCGACCAGTCCAAGGGAGATGGCGAGGCGAATATCGACGCCATCGAGGCGGCGGACGTCCACCGGATGGCGGAGCAGCCGACGCTCATCAATCTCGTGAACTTGCTGATTCTCGAGGCCATCCAGTATCGGGCGAGCGACATCCACATCGAACCCTTCGAGAGTCAGGTCAAGATCAAGTACCGGGTCGATGGCGTTCTCTTGGAGCAGCCGTCTCCCCCCAAGCACCTGCAGGCGGCGCTGATCGGGCGCATCAAGATCATGGCGATGATGAACATCGCGGAGCGTTACGTCCCGCAGGATGGCCACATCACCCTTCGGTTCGAGGGGCGAAAGGTCGACCTTCGCGTCTCGACGGTTCCCACGATGCATGGCGAGAGCGTGGTGATGCGCATCCTCGACAAGAGCAATCTGCCCCTCGATCTCAAGAGCCTCGGGATGAACGAGGCCCATCGCGCGACGATGGACCGGCTCATCGACAAGCCGCATGGTCTCATCCTCGTGACAGGACCCACCGGGAGCGGCAAGACGACCACGCTCTACGCGGCATTGACGCAACTCTATGACCCCCGGCTCAAGATCCTCACCATCGAGGATCCCGTCGAGTACGAACTTGCCGGGGTCAACCAGATTCCCGTCAACCCCAAGCGCGGACTCACCTTCGCCATCGGGCTGCGGGCGATGCTCCGGCAGGACCCCGACGTGATCCTCGTCGGCGAAGTCCGCGACAACGAGACGGTGGACATCGCCATTCGCTCGGCGCTCACTGGGCATCTCATTCTCTCGACGCTCCACACCAATGATGCGATCTCGAGCATCGGACGATTGACCGACATGGGAGCTGAGCCATTCTTGGTGGCGAGCGTGCTCGAAGGATTGCTCGCCCAGCGACTCGGTCGACGCCTCTGCGCGAAGTGCCGACAGCGAACCACGCTGACCGATGACATCCGGGCCCGGCTGACCAGCGAGGAAGTCGAAATGTTCCACGAAGGTCCGTGGAAGCCGGTGGGCTGCGAAGACTGCCGCAACTCGGGGTATCGCTCGCGAATCGGGTACTTCGAGCTCTTGAAGATCAACCCACGCCTCCGTGCGGGGATCTCCAAGGGACTTTCCCAAACTGACCTGAAGCCTCTCGTGGACGCTGACTTCCTGACCATGCGCCAGGACGGGATGCGCAAGGCCCAAGGGGGTGAGACGACCATTGACGAAGTGCTGCGTTCCACGCAGGACGTCGATGAGATCATCGGCTAGGCGCTGCGATGGCGACCTTCAGGTACCAAGGACTCGGGTCGGCAGCGGGAGGCGGCACCATCGAGGCCGCCGATCGGGCAGAAGCGCTCCGACTGCTCGGACGTCAGGGGGTCGTCCCCACCACGCTCGAATCGATGGGCGATGCGAGGGTGCCACGAGCGGCGAGACTTGCGGCGTCGAAAACTGAAGTCCCCTTCGCCGCGCTGTTGGCCGCACGCAGCAGGACCCGAAGGCCCTCGCGACCGACGATCTCCCGACCGGAACTCACCTCGCTGATCCGCGAGCTTGCCACGGCGCTCGAGGCAGGACTTCCCCTGCTGCAATCGCTGCGCACCGTCCGGCGACAAGCGAAGGGGAAGAGCCTGCCGGTGATTCTCGACTTCCTCATCGAGAAGATCGAGGCTGGCGTGACCCTTCATCAGGCCGCCAAGGAGTATGGCGCGCCGTTCGACGACATGACCGTCGGCATGTTTCGCGCAGCCGATGCGTCGGGGCGCAACGCCGAAGTCCTCCACCAACTTGCGGACCTTCTCGACCGCACTGTGGAATTGCGACGAGAGGTCGTGGGCGCGACCATCTATCCACTGATCGTGGCCGTCATCATTGCGCTCAGCGTCGTCGTGCTCGTCACGTTCGTGCTGCCCAAGATCATGGCGCCGATTCTCGCGCAGGGGAAGGGTGAGATTCCGATGCCGACGGCGGTCCTTCTCGCTCTGGCAGGGTTCATCCTCAAGTGGTGGTGGGCGCTCGTGCTCGGAACGATCGCCGGATACATCGGCTGGATGCGCTGGGTGGCAATCCCGTCGAACCGCCTCCTCCTCGACCTCACGCTGCTTCGAGTCCCGGTCCTTGGAAACCTGCTGCGAGACGTTGCCGTGGCACGGTTCACGCGCACGCTCGGCACGCTCGTCTCCGCGGGCATCCCCATCTTGCAGGCGCTGCGCATCGTCCGCGACACTCTGGGCAACGCGGCCATGATGGCGGCGATCGACGAAGTGCAGGAACAAGTCACGACGGGTTCTTCGCTTGCCGACCCGCTGGAGCGCTCAGGGCTCTTCCCCCCACTTCTGGTGCAGATTGTCAATATCGGCGAGCGCTCGGGACGCCTCGAACCGATGCTGATGCACGCCGCGTCAGCTTTCGACCGGCAAGTGAACACCTCTCTCAAGATCTTCATGAAGGCCCTCCCCCCTATCCTGATCGTCGTGATGGCGGTGGTGGCCGGATTCGTCCTGATGGCGATCATGCTGCCGCTGCTTGCGCAGCAAGAGGCCTACGGCGGCTGACCCGCTGGCGGTTCCCACGGCAATTCCCACGGCAATACCCTTGGCACCCAATCGTTGACATGAGGAGACTCCAGCAATGACCAGAACCGTCCCCAACAATTGGCAGGCCGTCCCGCGCAGGCGTCGCGCCTTCACCCTCCTCGAAGTCATCGTCGCCGTCACCATCGTGGCGATCCTCGCTGCGGTCGTCGCGCCGCGCGTGGGTCGGTTCCTCGGCAAGGCCAACGACAAGCGCGCCCGCGCCGAGGCGGCATCGCTCGCCAATCAAGTGCGTGCGTACCTCGTGGAAGCGGGGATCAGCAAGATCACGGACGACTTCGATCTCGAACTGCTCACCGAGGGAGACGATCCCCTTCTGGGCAAGAAGTCAGATCTCCTCGATCCGTGGGACCACCCCTATGTGATCATCATCCCCGGGGTCGTGAACCGCGACTTCGACATCGTCTCGTACGGCTTGGACGGCCAGCCCGGCGGCGAGGGTGAGAACAAGGACATCACGAGCGGGGAGGAGTGAGTGCGCGTGCCTCGGCGAGCCTTTACGCTCATCGAGGTGATCATTGCGGTCGCGATCGTGGCCATCATGGCAGCGATGGTGGTGCCGAGGGTCACACGAACAACGAAGGCTGAGCATGAGGCGGTGATTGCACGGGTGGAAGACCTTCTCTCGATGTATGCGTTTCGCTCGGCAACTTCCAGTCAGCAGATCGCGCTCTGGCAGGATCCGGAGACTGAGTGGATGACCTTGCTCGTTGCCGAGCGCGACTTCGACGCTGCAGGCGAGAGCCGCAATCAGCGCGCCGAGTGGTTTGCCGACCGTCGCCTCCAGCCGATCGCATTCCCGCCGGGGATGGAGCTCGCAGATTTGACCGTCGATGGCTTCAGCGTCTCCGGGACCGATTGGCTGATTCCCACCGTCCCAGGCGGGGGCCGACCATCCATCGAAATGCACATCGTCTCGGAGGCCATCGACACGACCCTGCTTCTCGACTCGACCGCCGTCGCTCCTCTTCGCATTGATGCCAACACCGACGCCCCCGCCGTGCGCGAGACGCGCGACATGTCGGAATACGGAAGCCGAGGCGAAAAGTGGTGAGCTCATCGCGCCGGGCCTTCGCGCTCCTGGAAGTCATCATCGCGGGGGTCGTCTTGGCCATCGGCCTCGGCACCGTGGTGTCACTCGCCTCGCGATCGCTGATGGAGCAGCAGCGAGGCGAACGAGGAGTCGTGGCGGCTGCGCTGCTGGAT
>CANETX010000103.1 GCA_947441435.1 Planctomycetaceae bacterium | reverse complement strand
TGCGGCAACACACGCCTTGGCTGTCAGGGCGTTGATTCCTCCGTCAAGTTCGACCCGCTGCGTCGAAGAGATGCGCGACCGGAGAGCCCGCACCTTGGGAAGAGCCGATCGCAGGAATTTCTGGCCACCAAATCCCGGGTGAACGCTCATCACCAGAAACACGTCGGCCCGCGCGAAGTGCGATGCCACGGTCTCCCACTTCGTCTCGGGTCGGATCGCGATCCCGGCGGTAAGTCCAGCGGCATGGATCCGGTTGATGAGTCGCGAGGCGCTTCCGCGCGCTTCGACATGAAACGAAATGTGGTCGGCCCCCGCCTCGACGAAGGGATCGATGAAGTCACCGGGGTCCGTCACCATGAGGTGAACGTCGATCCACGCTTTCGGCGCGCTCCGTCGTACGGCCGCACAGACTGCGGGCCCCATCGACAGGTTGGGGACGAAGTGGCCATCCATCACATCAACATGGATGTAATCCGCCCCCGCGCGAAGCACCGAACGAACCTGCGCGCCGAGGTTGGAGAAGTCCGCAGAGAGAATTGACGGACCAATGAGCGGACCGTCCAGCTCGCGCTGAAAGAGCGGAGAAGAAGTCAAACGAGTCTCAGTGGCCGTCGGCTGGTACGGTGGCTGGCTTGTCCGGCGTTGTTGGCACTGCCGCCGTCGGGACTTGGACCTTGGCCCCTCGCTTCTGGGCGAGTTCGTAGGCAGCAAGCGTCGTCTTGAATGCGCCCTTCGCGCTCGGCGCCGCGACTCGGACCGCCTTCTTCTGATTGTCGACCGCCTTGTCGAAGTCGCCCTTGGCGTACCAGACTGACGCGAGTGTCGCGTGCGGCGTCGGATCGCCGCTCGCAGCTCCCTTGAGCATCGCCTCGGCGCACCGCATCGCGAGATCGTTGTCGTAGGTGGCGACGCGTGGATCAGAGGAGAGCGTGATGGCGAGCTCGTGCAGCGCGCCAGTGTCCTGCGTTTCCACGAACCCCTTGAGGAGCGCCTCCGCCAGCGCCTTCGCGCCAACCGTGTCCTTCGCATCGGTGAGCATCACTCGGTACTTCTCGATCGCGACATCAGAGAACACAGCGGGATCGAGGGCAATGACTTCGTCGTAGCGCTTGTACGCATCCTTGAAATTGCGGCTCTTGACCGCCTTGTGGGCTGCTTCGAGGACCGGTTCGGCCTTCTTTGACAGCACCGGGTCGTAGCGGCCCTGCAGCGACAGTTTGACGGCGCGGGCGAACTCGTCCTCCATCGGATGGCCGATGTAGACGATCTTGTTGTTCTGGCCGATCACGAAGGCGCAGGGGATTGACGACTTCCCCGCTGCTTGCATGAAGGCTTGCGACATCTTCTTCTCGGTATCGCAAGCGACGGTGTAGGTCATCCGCCCTGCCTGTTGCCGGATGAACGGCTCAACCTTGGTGCGCGGCTCATCGCTGATGCCGATCACTTCGAGTCCCTTGGAGACATTCGCCTGATAGAGCTCGTTGATGTGGGGGATGGACTGGCGGCACGGACCACACCAGGTCGCCCAGAACTCGACGACTCGCACCTTGGGAGTCGCATTGAGTTCCCCTTGCACGAACTCGAGTCCCTCGATCGCGGGGGCATCGGAGCCGACCTTCAGTTTGGATTCGTCCTGCGCGGGGGCGGCGAAGGCGAGCGCGATTGCGGCAGCCGCAGCGGCGAAACGGGTCAGCGTCGAGATCTTCATGGCGAAACTATATCCACCCCGAGCCCGGTCGCGTCATTCTCATTCATTATGGATCGAGCGCGGACAGGCACTCGAATTCATTGCCCTCGAGCATCTCAAGAGAAGCCCCGCCACCCGTCGAAATGTGGCTGAATTGAGCGGCGACCCCTGCAGCTTCGACGGCGGCGGCCGTGTCACCGCCGCCGGCAACGCTTGTCGCCCCTGAGCCAGTCGCCTGTGCAATCGCGAGCGCAAGCGCAAAGGACCCCTTCTCGAAAGGGGCAGTCTCGAACGCGCCGACGGGTCCATTCCAGATGATCGTCATCGCGGAGCCCGCGAGACCGCAGAAAGCGCGCTGTGTCGCCGGCCCGATGTCGAGCCCCATCCATCCATCTGCGATGCCGCCCACGACGACCTTGGTGGGAGTACCCGCAACGAGCGCCTCGCCACAGAGGTGATCGGAGGGAAGCATGATCGCGGTCCCCTTCGACTGCGCGAGCGCAAGAATCGACTTCGCCTCCTCGATCATCGCCTCCTGCACGAGGCTCTTACCCGTGGCGATCCCTTGCGCCCTCAGGAAGGTGTACGCCATCGCACCGCCGATCAGGATCGTGTCGACTCGACCGCACAGATTGCGCAGCGCTGCCAACTTGTCGGAGACCTTTGCGCCCCCGATGATGGCGATGAAGGGGCGCTTGGGGGCTTCGAGCACTCCCTTCAAGTACGTGAGCTCGCGCTCGAGAAGCTTTCCTGCCGCACAGGGCTTGCCCTGCGCCTTCATCGCGCGAGGGAGGGCGAGCATCGATGCGTCGCCACGGTGGGATGCGCCGAAGGCGTCGTTGCAGTAGACATCGGCAAGGTCGGCGAGCGTGGCGGCGAAGGCAGCATCACCCTTCTTCTCCCCCTTCTCGAAGCGCAGGTTCTCGAGAACGATCGACTCTCCGGGGACGAGCGCAGCGGCCGCCGCGCGCGCCGCTTCGTCGGTGCACCGCTGACCGACGAGCCGCAGTGACGCGAGCCTCGGCGAGAGCTGCCTGAGCGCCTCGGCCACCGGCGCGAGACTGAATTCCTGCTCGTACCCCTTGCCCTCGGGGCGCCCCAGATGGCTCGCCATCACGAGACTTCCCCCGCGCGAGAGCACAGACTCGATGGTCGGGATCGTCAGACGAATCCTCCGATCGTCGGTGATTCTCCCGTCGTCGTCCTGCGGAACGTTGAAGTCCGCACGGAGGAACACTCGCTTGCCCGAAACTTCAGCCTGATCGATGGAGCGCGGCATAGGGGCGAAAGAGTACAAATGGAGACCCCGTGTCACCCCCGCGCGTCATCCTGATTCTCGGGCCGACTGCAAGCGGGAAGAGCGCGCTTGCCATGTCGCTGGCGAAGCTCCTCGACGGACGCTCTGAGATCGTCAGCGCCGACTCGATGCAGATCTACCGAGGCATGGACATCGGGACCGCGAAGCCGACCGCAGAGGACCGAGCCCGTGTGCCGCACCATCTCATCGATATCGCCGATCCGTACGCCGATGGGTTCTCCGTCGAGTCGTGGCGCGGCGAGGCCACCCGCACGATCGAGGCGGTCAATTCGAGCGGGGCGACCGCCATCGTCGTCGGAGGGACGAACCTCTATGTACAAGCGCTCCTGAGCGGACTCTTCGAGGGACCTCCGGCGAACGAAGCACTGCGCAACGAGTTGCGCGCGCTGGCTCCCGAAGATCTCCGTGCGCGCCTCACACGGCATGATCCCGAGTCTGCGGCGCGGATCCATGTCAACGACACGCGCCGCGCAATCCGCGCGATCGAGGTCGCGGAAACTTCGGGGACCCCGATGAGCGCGCTCCAGACTCAGTGGGCCGCGGGTCCACCGCCGCTGCCCGACGGCTGGCGATGCGTGGGGCGCCTTCCCGATGCCCCATCGAATGCCGCGGCCATCAACGCGCGAGTGAAGGCCATGATGGAGTGCGGATTCCTCGACGAAGTGCGGCGGCTGAGCGCGGCGGGTCCGCTCGGTCGGCAGGCCAAACACGCTTTGGGCTACGAGGAACTGGCGCAGCACCTGTGCGGGCAGGCCACGCTTGAAGGCGCCGTGGAGGCCACGAAATCGCGCACCCGGCGCCTCGCCAGGATGCAGCGCACCTGGCTCAAGCGGTTCACCCAGATTCCGGGTTCGACATGGTCCCGCGAACCCCGCCAAGAATTTTCGGGCGATTTTTTCGCCGAGTCATTGGGACGGCGAGAATGGGCGCACCCCCCCTCTGAGGGGGGGTGAGATCGCAGATTCGTCATCCTTGCCGCGAAGGTTGGCCGATGGTCAAGACTTGACAACGCCGAGAATCAACCCATGATGCCCCGCTTCCATGGCTAAGAAGGCCGCAACCTCCACTCGAGCCGCGCCACGACGCGCCGCCAAGCCTCCCGCTGAGGGGGGATCGCAGTTGGTGATCGTCGAGAGCCCGGCCAAGGCGAAGACGATCGAGAAGTATCTCGGGAGTGGTTTCGTGGTCCGCGCGAGCGTCGGCCACATTCGTGATCTTCCGACGAAGGCCCCCAAGGGCGTGAAGCAACCGGTCCCCGGGGTCGACCTCGACACCTTCGAGCCAACCTATGTTGTCCATGAGGGAAAGTCGACGACAGTCACGGAACTTCGCCGCCTCGCGAAGTCGGCGAGTGAGATTTGGTTCGCGACTGACTTGGACCGCGAGGGAGAGGCGATCGCCTGGCACCTCGCCGTGCTCCTCGACGTCGATCCTCTGCAGGCCAAGCGCGTCACCTTCGACGCCGTGACCCGCGCCGATGTCCAAGACGCTTTTCGCCATCCGCATCCCATCAACATGGACCGGGTCGATGCGCAGCAGGCGCGGCGAATCCTCGACCGGATCGTCGGCTACCTCGTCTCCCCCGTCCTCTGGAAGAAGGTTGCGGGAGGTCTCAGTGCCGGCCGGGTGCAAAGCCCTGCGACCCGGATGATCGTCGACCGCGAAAGAGAGATTGCGGCATTCCTCCCCGATGAGTCGTGGGAGGTGCATGCGACGATGACGATGGACCCTGCCAAGGCCGGGGCACTGTCAAGCGAGTGGGGGCGGTTCACCGCGCAGCGTGATGGACGAGGGAAGGGTCCGCTCGTCCGCGAGCGAATGGCGTGGCTCGCCGAGCGTTCCTCCATCGAGTGCGAACTCGTCGAAGTCGCCGGCAAGAGCGTCAAGATCGAGGCGGACTCCTCTTCTTCCGCAGACCTCTCTCCGAGTGCCCTGAAGGCAGTCGAGGCGGCGGGACTGTTGGATGCGAAGGCGACTCGCTCCGCGGACGCGGCCGGACGCGGCCGGGCAGGCAAGCGAGTCATGATTGCGGGAACGATCGACCCCAAGGCGCGATACGCGATCGACTCGATCGACACGACGCGCACTCGATCGAAGCCCTATCCGCCATTCATCACCAGCACGCTCCAGCAGGCGGCCTCGGGAAGACTCACCTTCGCCACCGATCGGACGATGCGCGTTGCGCAGCAACTCTATGAAGGCATCGAGGTGCCAGGCGAGGGGCGCGTGGGCCTCATCACCTATATGCGTACCGACAGCACGCATCTCTCGGGCGAGGCGGTCGCCAAGGCTCGTGCCTTCATCAAGGACCACTATGGAGCGCGCTATCTCCCCGATGCCCCCCGCCAGTACTCCTCGAGCAACAAGGCCGCGCAAGAGGCCCACGAGGCGATCCGTCCGACCGATCCTTCGCGCACGCCCGAATCCCTCGCCCACTCGCTGACCGAAGACCAGTTGAAGCTCTACACGCTCATCTGGCGCGGATTCGTCGCCTGCCAGATGGTCGATGCCGAGTGGGACTCGACGGCCATCCGCCTCGTGCGCAGCGATGCGAAGACCGGGGCCATATTCAAGGCGACCGGTCGCGTGCTTGCATTCGATGGTTGCTACCGAGCCTCTGGCGTCCCGCAGTCCGACAGCGAGCAGACGCTCCCCAAGGCCAAGGTCGGCGATCCCGCGGCGCCGTTCTCCATCGAGGCCGAGCAGAAGTTCTCCAGCCCACCGCCGCGATACAGCGAAGCAACGCTCGTCAAGGGACTCGAGGCTGCAGGCATCGGCCGCCCCTCGACCTACGCCAGCATCATTCGGACGATCCAGGAACGCGAGTATGTCGAGCAGGTCGATCGACGGTTCCATGCGACTGATCTCGGGATGGCCGTCGTTGACCTCCTCGTGCAGGCGTTTGCGTCGAACTTCATCGAACTCGATTACACGAGACGGATCGAGGAAGAGCTCGACGAAATCGCAGAGGGCAAGGAGAACTGGCGTGACATGCTCCGCACCACGACGCGGATCCTCGAGCCGCTGATCAAGAAGTCTGCCGCGCTCCCCCACGCCAAGTCGATCCTCGAACCCGCGCGCTACGCCTGTCCGACTTGCGGTTCGCGCACGGAGTACCGGCTCGGAAGGAACGGAAAATTCCTCTCGTGCTCGGCCTATCCCACGTGCACGTTTGCGAATCCCGTCGATCGCGAGGGGCGCCCGCAACTTCCTGAGCAACTCGATCTCCTCTCACCCAAGGGGATTCCCATGGTCAAGCGCCATGGTCGCTTCGGGGAGTTCCTCGTCGAAGATCTCCCGATGCCGCCCAAGGCACCCAAGAGCCGCAAGAAGTCAAAGAAGGGCGAGGCCGCACCGGCGGCGAAGGTCGAGCGCGGATTCATCCTCAATGTCGATCGCAAGGACTGCCTCAAGTTCCCGGCGGCGCCTCCGTTCGTCACCGAACTCTCCTGCCCGAAGTGCCAGTCGCCGATGAATCTCAGGGAGGGAAAGCGCGGGCCGTGGCTCGGGTGCAGCGCCTTCCCCAAGTGCAAGGGACGGGAGGCCTTCACGAAGCTCGATGAGGCTCAACAGAAGGCACTCGAAGTGAGTCTGGCCACGCAACTCAAGGGATTCACTCGCGTCGTGGTCACTCGCCGCGACGGGACGCCGATCCCTGAGGGGACGCCGATCTCGGCACTCTCGATGCCCAATGGAGTCGCGACGCTCGCGATTCACCCAGACGCCATCACGTAGCCGCGCCCCGCTTGCTCTTGCCCGGGAGATAGAACATCATCAGCATCACGAGGGTGAAGACCGCTGCCCACATCGGCGTCTCGAAGAGTTTTCGATAGTTCATCGCACCATCGGCTCCCGTCGAGAGTGCGGCCACTTCACCGGCGATCTTGCT
>CANETX010000102.1 GCA_947441435.1 Planctomycetaceae bacterium | reverse complement strand
GGAGGTGGTGTCATCTTCAGGAAGGCGGCGAGGATCGCTCCGCTCGTGCGGTTCTTCGCGGTCACATCCTTGAACTGGCGGTTGAGTTCTCGGGCGACCGCAGAGTCCTCGGCAACCGCCGGTTGGGTGGAGACCATCAGGCACAGCGCCGCGCGTGCGACCCATGCAATGGCGACAGTCGGGGATCGTCTCATGTGGATTTTCAAGGGTAGCACACTGCCCTCTCCCTTCGGCTCACTACACTCGTCCCTCCCCATTCGCACGAACACAGGCAGGAGAGAACCCATGATTGTCGGTGTCCCCACGGAAGTGAAGACGGACGAGTTCCGCGTCGGCATGAGGCCGGTGGGAGCGGAGATGCTCGTCAAGGAGGGACACTCCGTGCTCGTGCAGGCCGGCGCAGGGCTCGGCAGCGGCTTCACCGATGAGCAGTACGCCGCCGCGGGGGCGCAGGTCATCGCGACTGCGGCAGAAGTGTGGGAGCGCTCGAAGATGATCGTCAAGGTGAAGGAGCCGCAGCGGGCGGAGATCCCCATGATCACCCCCGAGCAGATCCTCTTTACATACTTCCACTTCGCGGCCGACAAGGACCTCACACTGGGTTGCCTGGGTTCGCGCTGCATCGCCTGCGCATACGAAACGCTAACCGACGAGAGCGGACATCTTCCGCTCCTGACCCCGATGAGCGAAGTCGCCGGCAAACTCTCCATTCAGGAGGGGGCGAAGTATCTGGAGCGTCCGTGGGGAGGCGCCGGCGTACTGCTCGGCGGCGTGCCGGGCGTTGCCCCCGGAAACGTCATGATCATCGGCGGCGGCGTGGTCGGTACTTGCGCCGCAAAGATGGCTGCAGGACTCGGCGCGGACGTCGCCATTCTCGACGTGAACCTCGACCGCCTCCGCTACCTCGACGACACGATGCCCGCGAATGTCCGCACGATCTATTCCGATCCGCAGGCGATCCGCGAGCGGCTCGCGTGGGCCGACCTGATCGTCGGCGCGGTCCTCATCCACGGTGCTCGCGCACCGAAGCTCATCCGCCGCGACGACCTCCGGCACATCCGTCCGGGATCGGTCATCGTCGACGTGGCGATCGACCAGGGTGGCTGCGTCGAGACAGCGCGCGTCACGACCCACCGCGACCCGGTCTACACCGTTGATGGCGTGGTCCACTACTGCGTCGGGAACATGCCTGGCGCCGTCGCTCGCACGTCGACGCAGGCCCTCACGAACGCCACCCTGCCGTGGGCCATTCGGCTCGCGCGCTACGGCGCCGACCAACTCGCCCGCAACAGCCAGCACTTCGCCAATGCGATCAACATGACTCGGGGGACGCTCGTCAACCGCGCGGTCGCCGAGGCGCATGACCTCGAGTGCGAGGCGCTGGGCGTCTGAGCCCTGAACCCATGAGCCTCGCGCTGCCAGACAAAGTCAATGTGCTCCTCGTGGGGTCCGGCGGTCGCGAGCACGCACTCGCGTGGCGGCTGATGCAGTCGCCGCACTTGGGAACGCTCTGGGTCGACCGCGATGCGAACGCGGGGCTCCTTGAGTGTGGCCGTCCCTGCCCCGAGCCATTCACGCTCGCGAGGAAGTACTACCTCGACCGATGGCTCGCGAAGGAGAACATCGGCTTCATCATCATTGGTCCAGAACAGCCACTCGCGGAGGGGCTCTCCGATGCCTTCGCGACCTCGACGCGGCCGGTCTTTGGACCATCGAAGGCCGCTGCGCGCCTCGAGTGGGACAAGGCCTACGCCAAGAGCATCATGCGGCAGAGTTCCGTGCCGACTGCCGAGGGACGAGTCTGCACCACGCTGAATGCAGCCCTCACCTACGTCACTGAGCGAGACGAACCGTGTGTCGTCAAGGCGGCGGGACTTGCTGCTGGCAAGGGCGTGGCAGTTTGCAAGGACAAGGCGGAGGCAGTCGCGGCCGTCAAACGGTGCATGGAGTCCAAGACCTTCGGCGATGCTGGGACGACCGTTGTGATCGAAGAGCGCCTCGAGGGCCAGGAAATTTCGGTCCTCGCCCTGGTCGATGGCCGAACGATCACTCTCCTCGACACGGTGCAAGATCACAAGCAGGTCGGCGAGGGGGATACGGGACCCAACACAGGAGGCATGGGCGCGTACTGCCCGACGCCGCTCGTCGATGACGCGCTGCTCGCGTCCATCGCTCACGACATTTTCGTGCCGACTGTCGATGGCCTTCGTCGCCAAGGAGTCGAGTACCGCGGCGTACTTTTCGCGGGACTCATGCTGACGCACGCGGGTCCGAAGGTTCTCGAATTCAACTGCCGATTCGGCGATCCGGAAACGCAGACGCTCATGGCGCGATTCCGAGGCGATCTCCTCAAGGTGCTCTGGCAGACAGCCACCGGCACGCTCGCCGATGCGGAGTTCTCGTTCGATGAGCGAACCGCCTGCTGCGTCGTGGTCTGCTCGAAGGGCTATCCCGGGAAAGTTCGTGCTGGACTGCCGGTGAGCGGGCTCATCCCACTCAGGGGGTCTGACGGAGGCGCATCGAGTCCCTATCACTTCCACGGGGGGACACGGTTGGCGAAGGATCGGACCGTGGGCACCGCTGGAGGCCGCGTGGTCGGGGTTACGGCACTTGGGGCAAACCTCGGAGAAGCCGTCCGCGCCGCGACCCAAGGGTGCGAGTGCATCGGATTCGACGGAGCATTCTTTCGGCGGGACATCGGCCACCGGGTACTGGCGCCGACCCACGCCGACCGATAATTCCGCGCCACCCGAATCAACCGCAGCGGAGACTGCGTACAGATTCGGGATTGGGCCTAGACTCGTCAGCCCGCCTCTCGAAGGCGGGTTGCGTACCGACAAGTGCTCGGCCAACTGAGTGTCCTCAAGAGCGAGAGAGCGTCCCAAAAACGTTAGTCCCCGGAACGTCATTGTGGTCGGTGTGCCCGACCTTGGAGTGTCAGCCTTTATGCGTCTTCTCACCATCGTCGGCCTCTGCGTCTTCATCGCCTATCTGACGGTTGCCGTTGAGGCCAACGATCGCGCGGCGACGTCGGCCACTGCCTCCGCCACCTCGACGCTCCGCGTCTCGAATTCCCCCGTCGGGCGACCGATCTCCCGGAGCCCCGATGACGTGTTCATGCCGGTGGATCCGATCCGCGGAACGCCGGAGCACAGCGGTCGGCTGATCGTGATGTTCTCCCCCGAAGTGGAGTTCCGAGCGAGCCGGATTGCGGGAGTCGACCTCTACAGCATGAAGGGCAAGGATGTCTGGCCGGCATCGAGCATCTGCATGAAGTACGGGGCGACGATTCGGCAGGCGATCAATGTGGACCCGACGGTCCTCGAGGATCTCAAGCGTCGCGCCGAAGCGAAGAGCCGCCGGGTGATGCCCGACCTTGCCTCGATGATGTACCTCGAGGGGATCCCATCGAATCGGCTCGTCCGCGCGGGGCAGGAGTTCCTGACACTGCCGGAAGTGGCATGGGTGGAGATTGAGCGCAAGGAACAATTGGCGTTCGATGACGGAGGCGTCGCTGGGCTCGGGTGCTATTGCCCCGCGTGCAACGCGATCGCCACACCAGACTGCGCCGCGCCGCCAAACTGCCGCTTCCCCAGCCCGGGAAGAATGGGACCTAGTGTTACTGACTGCGGCACCCCGATCGGCTACTGCACAGATCCATCGCTGACCGGTGTCTGCGAGATGGTGCTGACCATTCGTCCCTCGTGTGCGAATTCTTGGGACGAGGTCTGTGCGACTTTCGCCAATCTCGTTGGGCCATCAGTGTTTGGAGCAGGCGGCCAGTACGACACCTGCCTGCAGGATCCGACGTTGCCGCCTGATCCAGGCTGGCCAGACTGGAGCCCGACCGACGAGTCGGTCCTCCTGCGCACCTCCCCCTTCTTCGAGAACCCACGGGGCGGCTCGATCAATGCCCCCTGCTGCCGCGCAGTCTGCTTCGAGGACGTGACCTGCTGCACAGTCTCGTGGGACGCGAATTGCACGGCCATCGCGATCGGCCTCTACGACGATTGCTACGCGACCGTCGGCTACACCTTCCCCGGCGGCGGTGGCGGCGGCAACCCCCAGACTCCAAACAAGCAGTCGGGATCGCCGCTCTACGACCCGACCATGCTCGAAGATCCCCCGCCGCCAGATGCGCAGCCGGGAAGCGCGGCCCTCGCGCTCTACACGACGCCGCAGCGAGCGCCGGATCCGTACACGGGCCCGAGTCCCCCACCCACCGATCTTGGCCCCTTCACCCAATTCGCATCCATCTCGGGCTTCCGCGGTGGCGGCCTTGACCTCCCCGGATTCAAGTCGCTGCTTGCACAGTTCCCCGGATCAGCCGGACCTCAACTTCCACGCATCAAGGTCGCGGTCATCGAGCCATCGGCGCTCGTCAACCACGAGGATCTCATCGACCCCGCGACCGGAATCTCCAAGGTCCGCCTTGAGCCGGGCCAGACTCCGCTCGTGATCAATGACCAACAGTCGCCACCTCCGGGATTCTCCGGCGCGTTCTACGCTGCACCGCAGCACGGGACGGCAACGCTCGGCGTTCTCTTCGCGAACGACAACGAATTCGGCGTTACGGGCATCGTGCCGGATGCAGATGCATATTTCTATCCCACCGAGTCCTTCGAGGAGCAGGGGCGAACCCTTACTGCGATGACGAATGCGGTCGGTGCGCTCACGGCGATCTCCGCGCTCGATACGAACCCCGGCAACGTGATCGTGCTGACATTCTCGGAAGCGGGTCAGCCGCTTACAGCGATCGCCTCCCGCGCGGCAGTGATCGCAACCGGGCTTGCGCTCGGCGTCAATTTTGCAGTCGCCGCCGGCAATTCGTCCCAAGAAATCGATGACCCGATCGAGGGAACGGAAACGGCCATCGTCGCGGGAGGTTTGTGGGCTGGGTTCCAAGCGATCACGGCACCCGCAGGGAGCACGGTGTTCCCTGGCCTGAACTACTGCCGCAGCCCCATCAGCAATTACTCCGCAACGAACACCGTCCCCATCGCAGCGTGGGGTTCAGGAGTCTGCACGCTCGGCTACGGCGACCTCTTCTGTGGCGCCAATGGTCCCGCATCCGCTGACCCGGCACTTGCCGAGTACGAGATCAATCGTCTGCGCACCTACACCGCAGCCTTCGGCGGCACGAGCGCGGCTGCGGCGCAAGTCGGCGGCGTCCTCGCGCTGACGCAGGCGCTCGCCAAGCAGGTCTACGACGGACTCCCGTTTGCACCGGAAAACATCGTGGAGATCATCGCCGACCCGCAGAACAAATTCATCCAGTGCGGACAGCCAGCACCGACGACCTTCGCCGTCGCCTCGCTCGGAGACACCCTCGGCGCCGGCGGAGGCGAAGTGGCCAACATCGGCGGCTTTCCGAACATGCGGATGATCGGCGTCTCGTCGATCACCGGCGACTTCTACGACGGCAACCAGTCGTCGTTCAAGATCGTCTGTGGAACGCTTATCTCGGGCACCCCGTTCAGCATCCGTCAGGCGGACGCGAAATTCGTGAAGGCCCGGACGGCGCGTCCCCGCGGCAGCCAGTCGAGCTCGGGACTCGGGCCGCCGCTCATGTATCCGCCATCGCAGCGCATCCTGGATGTGCAGGTGACCCGCGCCTCCGACCTCCAGTCGACCCAGGATCTCGAGCGGATTGCCGTGCGAGTGACCGGACAGACCTCTGGGATCGGTTCGGCGATGTGCTTGGTGTTCCTCTACAACGGGCAGATGAACCGCTGGCAGTTCCTTGAGCCATTCGTGCAGAACCTGACTCCTGCCAACATCACGTTGCCCGACTACACGTTGGGCGCCTGCTCCAATCCGGCGAACCATGCCTACACAAGCGGCGGCGCGGTGGTCATGAGTGCGCGCGTGGTCTGCGTTCCTTTCGGCGGACTCGGGCAAGCGCAAGTCTGGCTCGACCAAGTTCTGATCGACTACAACTCGCCGCTGATCCCGGTGCAGCCCCCCTGTCCGTGATATGGGGATCGCCACCGTGACGGCCCCCACGATTCGATTCTCCGAGAGTTACCTTGACAAGTCGACCTCCGCGCGTATGGTGTTTCCAGCACCTGCGGGGCGTCGCGGGAAGCAATCGGTCTAACTCGTCATGGAGTGCTACACTCCCATCGGTTGTCCGAATCGCTTGATTATCGCCCCCGTTTTCGACAAGTTTGACATGTTCGACACGCAGGTTCCCACGAACTCAAAGACGCTGCCATGAAGCCAGTCCACTACTCCGTGCTCGCTCTCTCTCTAATGGCCATCACTTCGCTGTCGATCGCGACCTCCGCGAGCGATAAGCGCCTCCAACGGAGCCCCAATCCCGGTGCCAAGCCGACGACTGGGGTGACCGGCCTCGGTGTCGGGAAGACTTTCATCAACGGCCTTGGGTCGACGGGGGCACGGTTGCACGCCACCGATCTCTCGGGAGTCGGCGCACCGAATCTCACCGCAGACTCGGTCAAGAAGTTGCGAGTTGGAGATCATGTGGCGATTCCGCTGCCCGAGGGTGGCGTTTTGGATTATGTCGTCTCGTCGCGCTCGTGGACGGCCGCAAATGAGCAGCAGGTACACCTTCGCGCAGGACTGACCGCAAACACCACCTACGGGATCATCTCGCAGGTCGGCAACAACCTCACGGGATTCTTCCAGCGCCGCGATGGCGTCTCCTACGCGCTCGTTCCGACGGAACACGGATGGTCGCGAATCATCCAACGGCCCAACTACGGAGACCTTGAGTGCGGCGTCGATCGCGTGAGACCACAGGCGCCGCATGCGACCGAGCAACCTCTGCCACCAGAGGGAGGCATCGCCGGCGCGGTTACCCCGTGCCCCCCCGAACCGACACCCTTCGAGATTCCCGAAGGACTCAAGAAGGACAGCGGCATCCTGATCGACGTGCTCTTCGT
>CANETX010000101.1 GCA_947441435.1 Planctomycetaceae bacterium | reverse complement strand
GTCGAGGTCGGTCCGCGCGACATGGCGCAGGACTCGGTGTTCCTCGCGCGGCGCGACCGACCGCACAAGGAGAAGGTCTCGCTCAAGCGCGAGGCGTTCGTCGCGGGGATTGCCGCGCTCCTTCAGGAGATTCAAGATGGCCTGCACGCACGTGCCGCGGCGTTCGCGAAGGAACACACGCGCGTGATCGACTCCGCGAGCGAGTTCGAGGCGTTCTTCGCCAGCCCCCCGGTTGGTGCGAATGAACCTACCCCGACTCACGGCGGCTTCGCGCAGGCACATTTTTGCGGGGATCCAAAGGTGGAAGCAGAAATCAACGATCGGCTTGGCGTGACGGTCCGGTGCATTCCGCTCGACGAGGGTGATGGGCCGGGGAAGTGCGTCGTGACGGGGAAACCAAGCCCACGACGCGTGATCTGGGCCAAGTCTTATTAGCACCTCGGCCGGTGCTCCACGCACCGCAGTTGCCGTGGTTGCATGATTTCCCGAGGATTGTCTTGACTTTTGCCTTCGCCGGAGCACTTTGATCTCGGTTCGGTTTTCCCACTTCCCCCCTGCCCGATAGGTCGAGAGAAAAGGAGTTTTTCATGGTTGTTACTCAAGGGTCTTGGGCTGCGGCTGTAGCAACAGCACTCGCGGTCATCCATCCCACACTGGCTGATTTCGTCAACCCACTTGTCCCCGACTGGCGCGGCACGGCTGCCAGCGAGTTCTTCGGGTGGGAGTCCTTCACAAGCGCGTTCGGCGGCGCAAATGACCCGAATTACGCGGGAACTGAAGGAGGCGCAGCCCTTTTCAACTTCACGATGGGCGCGCTCATCACCGGAACAGGCAATCTCTATGGCGGGCAGTCACCGCTGTCGGTGATGGCCGTCGGTGGGCTCACCCACAAGGTCGATGCGGTCGTGTTCAATGTCGCGACGATCGGAACGCTGGTCAGTCTCGACAGCGTCCGATTGACACTCGCCGACAACGCTGGCCACTCCACGACGTCGAGCTACCACTTCACGCTGTTGCGGTCCGAGGTGGCAGCACCGGGCGGACAGGGTGTCGTGATGACGCGAGCCTTCAAGTGGCAGTTCCAAGGTGGACAAGAGTTCGTTCCGACGAGGTTCACCCTCGAATTCGCGAGCCAAGGGGCCAACATGAGCCTCGACGCGGCGAGTTTCGACTTCCACTACATCCCGGCACCGGGCGCGTTGGCGCTCCTCGGATTCGCGGGACTCAATGGATCACGCCGGCGTCGCCGGCACTGATTCGATCGGACGATCCACTCTCGGAAAGAGCGCGACCTTCGCGATCGGCGTTCCTTCGGCGAGCACGCCGTAGGTGCGTCGGGAGTCCCATGGAGTTCCTGCGTCGGGCACACCGCCGAAGGCCATCGCCAGTTCCCGTCCCTTGATGGGAAGGAATGGTTCCAGCAGCACTCCGGCCAGGCGCACGACCTGGGCGCACTGATTGAGGATTGACGCGAGCCTCGCTGCGTTGGCGGGATCTTTCGCCAACTTGAATGGCTCCGTCTCGTTGATCATCGCATCGACTTGGCGGAGGAGATCCATCGCACAGCGCGACGCGCCGACGAGGTCGAAGGCGGCCATCGCGCGTTCCCACTTCTCGACCGAGCCGGCACAGCGTGAGGGCCACGAGCCTCCCTGCTCGGCATCGCCGGGGAGGATTCCGCCGAAGTACTTGCCGATCATCGCGCCGACGCGGCTCGGGCAATTGCCAACCGTGTTCACGAGATCATTCGTGTGGGTCTCGTGAAAGTGCTTGGCATTGAAGTCGGAGTCGGTCGCGGCGATCGGACCCTGCGTCGCCATGTACCAACGCCAGGCATCGAGTCCATAAGTTGTCGTGTACCGCTCGATCGTCGGGAGGTCAATGAAGTTGCCCAAGGACTTCGACATCTTCTGGCCGTCGGCGATCCAGAACGAGTGCGCATACACGCAGCGGGGGACGGGCAACTCGAGCGCCATCAGGAGGGCCGGCCAGATGACCGCGTGGAACCAGAGGATCTCTTTGCCCACGATGTGGTACTGCGCGGGCCAATAGTGCGCGCGTCCGTTGGTCGAGACGTCGTCCGAGCCAAGGCCGAGCGCAGTCACATAGTTGAGGAGCGCATCGATCCAGACGTAGACGACGTGGCCCGGTGCGTCGGGCATGGGGATTCCCCACGAGAAGTTCGTGCGCGTGATGGGGACATCCTGCAGTCCGTCACGCATGCGACCGAGCATCTCGTTGCACCGCTCGGCTGGCCGGACGAATCCCGGATGGTCTGCGTAGTGCTGCGACAGCCGATCGGCGAACGCGCTGAGCCGAAAGTAATAGTTCTGCTCCGAGGCGCGCACGAGCGGCTTGCCGCTGATCGGGCTCTTGTAATTGAGTTCGCGCGCCCGATTCTCGGTGTGGTACTCCTCTTGGCCCTCGTCGTACCACCCCTCGAAGGTGCCGAGGTAGACCGCTCCCGAGGCGACGAGTTTCCGGAGGAAGGCTTGCACCTGCGTCGTGTGCCTTGGCTCCGTAGTGCGAATGAAGTCGGAGTTCGTCAGGGCGAAGGTCGCGAGCACCCGCTGGAACTCCGCCGCGTTCTCGTCAGCGAGTGCTTGCGGGGAGATCCCTCGTGCCGCCGCGCTCTTCTCGACCTTCACACCGTGCTCGTCGGTCCCAGTCAGGAAGAACACATCGGTCCCCATCGCGCGCGTGGCCCGCGCCCAGATGTCGCAGATCGTTGTCGTGTAGGCGTGACCGATGTGGGGGCGGTCGTTGACGTAGTAGATCGGCGTCGTGATGTAGGCGCGGGAATTCATGCGAGGTGGGATGGTAGGAAGTGCGCCGAGTCGCTGAGCGCAGTGGGTCAGCGCGCGCCGAGCACACCGCGCAGCGACTCGAGCGGCGCGCGTTCGAGGCAGCGCGCCATCACGACCACGGCGCCATCGGTCCATGCGAAGGTGGAGGGACCCTCAGGGTCAGTCGGGTCATCAGGCTCGAGGATCGCCTCGGCGGCCTCAAAGGGTCGAGCCCTTCCGAATTCGTCGAAGATGGCGGAGCGTCCATCGTCAGCGGTGGCGACGAGTGTCACGTGGCGCACGCTGCCCTCTTCGGCGCACTCGAAGAGGATGGCGACACCACTGCGACCCTCAGGCAGGGGGATCGTTCCGGCGAGCACCACGACGCAGGCGATGTCGTCAAGCGTCGGTGGCGACCACTCGATCTCCAGCGACTCCCGCACGAGCGCAGAAAGTTCCGGGTCGGTCGGGCCTGACGCCTCCGGGGGTCGTTCAAGCGCCTCCGCACGCATGCGCTCATCGATGTCCCGGACGAGTCCCGCGAGATCTCCGAGTGGACGGGTCGAACCTTCGTGCGACTTGTCCACGAGGCGAGGGCCGAAGATGCCAAGCGCGACCGCGGCAGCGGTGAAGAGGAGCGCGAGGACGAGTGGCCACCGACCGCGCGTGCCCACCTGCCTGCGTTCTTCGGATCGCATGGGTGCGGTTGTACACTTGACCCCATGACGGGCGCTGCAATCCTCGCTCTCGTCGTGATGCAGAACGCGCTCGACGGGAATCTCCGACGCGGTTCGGGGACCGAGCTCGACGCGAGTCTGCGCCAAGGGAGCCGCGTGAACCAGCCGATTGCGGCGACGGACTACCGCTCCCGCAACTTGGTTGTCACCGGGGATGTTGCCGGGGGTCGGGGATTTCGCGGCACGGTTGGATACTCGGCCGAGGGAGATTTTCGGGGGGCGCTTGGCAGCGACTCGAATCGGGAGTTCCGCGCGAACTCGGCGCTCTCAAGCGTCCACGCGCAGGGGGCTCTGCCGATCAACGATCGATTCGCCATCGCGACAGGCATCGGAGCGGTCTCCTATCGGCGAGAGACGACGGCGCTCCCGGCCTCCTCGCCGATCACCGAGCGAACGGCAACCACGGGCCGGCTTCAGTACTCCGCACGCGAGACCGCGCTCGCCAACGCCGACCGCGTGAGGCTCGACATGGCGACGCGCTCCTTGAGTTTGAGCCGCGAGCTGTCGACGCTCACGGAGCCCATCTCGCTCAAGACCGTCCCGGTCGCCGGAGGACGAAAGGCGAAGCTCATCGCCAGTCCCTACACCGGTCTGGTGGCGATCCCGACGGATGACATGATCGAGTCGCTCTCGCTTGGTGTCTACGGGAGTGCCCTCCTGCGCTCGGATCTCCGATTCGGCCGCGCCGATCGTGACAAGATCGCGAAGTCGTATGTCAGCGTCAACGATCGCAGTGCCGCCGCGCGGCTTGACACGCGAGTGGTGCCGCCGGGGAGCGCGCCGACTGCCCCCACGCTTCCCGCCGGTGAAACGCCCGCGCGGCGCAACGCGTACGACCGCATCGCGACCTCGATGGCCGACAGAGTTAGAGGGATGCGGCCCCCGGGTGCAGCGGGGGGCAGCGACGTGACCGCGGCGGACGCGATCTCGCGGGTCCGGCAGGGGTTCATGCGCGCTCAGGAAGAGTCGCACTCCGCCATCGAGCGCATCACCGGGATTGCGCAGCCTCCAGGCACCGGCATCGATCGATCACCCGACGACGTCTCGCCCATCGTGGCGCCCGCAACGGTGCCTGCCCCTCCATCCGACGTGCTCCGAGTGGCGCCGACGGATCCGTCGCTCGAGCCTGACTCCACTCAGCCGAGGGTGCTGACGGGAGCTGAGGTCGCGGTGCTGCTCGCGTATCGCGCGGAGATCGATCACTTGGACGGCGGCTCCAAGGAGGCGCTTGACAGCCTGCTCGCCGTCGGCGAGATGGCGATGCGCAGCGGCCGATTCCTCACCGCCGAACGGGCGTTCGTTGCGGCAACGCTGGTCGCACCGGCGAATCCGCTGCCGCTGGTCGGACTCGCCAACAGCGAGATCGCCGCAGGACTCGATGCGGCGGCGTCCCTCGCGCTGCGACAGCTCTTCCTGAACTACCCGGAGATGATCGCGGCGAAGTATGCGCCGGAACTCCTTGGTCCATCCGAGCGACTCCAGACCATCGCGCAGCGCTGCCTCGAGAATGGAAAGGGATCACGACTCGCCGGGGACTGCGGGATCGTTGCGGCTTACATCGGCTACCAGCTCGACGACCCTGCGATGACCGAGGCCGCTTTGGCACTGCTTGAGACTTCGGAGAACGACGCGCCGCTCGCCAAGATCCTGCGCGCTGTCTGGGCGCATGTCGCTGCCGCCCCGGCCGACGCCGCCCCGGCCGACGCCGCCCCGGCCGACGCCGCCCCGGCCGACGCCGCCCCGCCGACTCAGTAACCCTCTGCGCCGCGCACGCGCAGGGCATCGGTCGACGCGATCCCCAGATTCTCGTAGATCTTCTTTGTCGCCACACTCTTGTTGAGCGTGTAGAAGTGGATGCCACGGACTCCGCCGTCGATCAGTGCGCGACACTGCTCCGTGGCCCAGTGAATCCCCACTCTCGCGACCGCGTCCGGATCGTCCCCGGCGCGCCGGATCGCCCGCAGCAGTGGCGCGGGGAATGTGGTGCCTCCGGCGAGCTCCGCCATTCGCTTGAGACCCGCGAGCGAAGTGATCGGCATGATTCCCGCGAGGATCGGCGTGCGGATCCCCGCCAACTCGCACCGCTGCCGCCAGTCGTCGAACGCATGGTTGTCAAAGAAGAGTTGCGAGATGACGAGGTCCGCCCCGGCCTCGCACTTCGCCTTGAGATGATCCATTTCGATGAGCGTGTTGGGGGTTTCCGGATGGCCCTCGGGATATCCCGCGACCGCGATCCCGAAGCCGCGCGCGTCTTCGGTGACGACTCCGCGCGAGCGAGCCTCACGAATGGAGCGCACGAGGTCGATTGCATGTCGGAATGGACCGGTGCTCACCGAGCCAGTCTGCGACGGTGAATCGCCCCTGAGTGCAAGGATGTTGGAAACCCCGGCACTGGCGTAGGACCGGAGTATGGCGTCGATCTCCTCGGCGGAGTGACGTGCGCAGGTCAGGTGCGGCATCGTCTCGAGCCCCGTCTCCCGGCGGATTCGCAGCACAAGGTCGTGGGTGAATTGCTGGGTGGATCCGCCCGCGCCATAGGTCACCGAGACGAAGGTCGGCCGCAGCACACCGAAGTCCGCGATCGCCGCGAACAGCGCCCCCCACCCGTCGTCGGTCTTGGGCGGGAAGAACTCGAAGCTCGCCGTGAAGGGATCTCGCGCGAGCACGTCACAGAGATGCATGAGCAAGAGGGTACGCGCGCGGCATCAAACTCCCGACTCCCTAGACTCGGTGCGTGCCTCACCGGATCCCAGCGCCGACTGCACACCGACTGAGCCTGTACTTGCGCGAACTGCAACTGTTCCTCGCTGCGGGACGACGCACGGTCAGTTCATCGGAGATCGCGCAAGCGCTCGGCGTGAAGAGCGCCGCGGTGCGCAAGGACCTCGCCTCGGCCGGGACGACGCGCCCGTCATCCGCGCGGGTGGGCCGCGCGGGTGTTGGGTACGACTGCCGGTTGCTCTCTACGAGCATCCGAGAACTGATCGGCACCAATCGGCGGTGGCGAACGGTCCTTGTCGGAGCCGGAAACATCGGGAACGCCTTGCTCGGGTACTCGGGTTTCGAGGGACAGGGGTTCGAGATCATCGCGGTGTTCGATGTCCAGAAGGGGCTGGTCGGCCGGACGGTCGGCCGCCAGCGCGTTCGCGCCATGAGGGACCTGCGCAGGACCATCCAAGCCTCCGGCGTGACCATCGGGATTGTGGCGGTGCCGCGCACTGCGGCTCAGGGGGTTGCCACACAACTGGTCGACGCGGGGGTCCTCGGGATCCTAAACTTCGCGCCAATGAGGCTTGCCGTCGACGAGTCAGTCGCAGTCGTGAATATCGACGTCAGTGTCTCCTTGGAGCAACTGGCCATCGACATTTCAGCCCGTCGCTCGGGCGGCACGCCGCGGAAAGGGGG
>CANETX010000100.1 GCA_947441435.1 Planctomycetaceae bacterium | reverse complement strand
ACTCATCGTGTGGCCTCCGTCGAGCAGTTGCAGGTCCGATCATGGGATTGATGGCGGGCAGTTCGTTCGCTGAGAATCGCGGAGACCTCCGCGAGTTGCGCGGGAGTGTTCACCGACAGCACCTCTTCGTGTGGGACGGCATCGACGACATGCACGACGCGGCCAGCCGCCTTGAGGATGTGGAAGGTGTCGGTGATGTAGTACTCGCCGGCGGCGTTGCGATTGTCGACTTTCGCCAGCGTGTCAAGGAGCGCCCCGAGCTCGAAGCAGTAGTAGGAGGGATTGACCTCGTGGATCTTGAGTTGCTCGGGGGTGCAGTCCTTCGCTTCGACGATCGCCTTGAACTGTCCCGAGGCGTCGCGGGCGATGCGGCCGTAGCCGACTGGATCGGGGATGACGCTCGTCGCCAGCGTCGCGGCGGCGTGGGCGGTGCGGTGTGCGTTGAGCAGCGTGCCGATGGTCGATGAGGTGAGGAGCGGGCCGTCGCCGCAGAGGACGAGCACTTCGCTCTCGCGGGGGAGTCCGGTGAGCAGCGGGCGCGCCTGATCGACGGCGTGGCCGGTGCCCATCTGCGGGCGCTGAACCACAAACTCAATCCCTCGGCGACCCTTGAAGTGTGCGCGCACGACTTCTTCCTGATGGCCGACGACGAGGATGACACGGTCGATTCCCACCGCGTGGGCGGCGTCGACGACCCATTCGACGAGCGGCTTCCCAAACGCCGGATGCATGACCTTGGGGAGGTCGCTGTCCATGCGCGTGCCCTTGCCTGCAGCAAGGATGACAGCGGTCGAAGTTGTGGTTTGGCTTGCGCGGGTCATCACGGCAACCGTTCGTCTCTCATGCGCCTCTCGTGGGCGGTCGCGCGAAGGGGTCAGATCCGGCAGCGGAGGCAGCGGGGTGGAATTGGCCCACCTTGATTCGAACAAGGACAAGGAGAACCAAAATCTCCTGTGCTACCGTTACACCATGGGCCAGCGACGCTGCCGAAGTCTACTGACGGCAGTGCTGGATCTGATTCTTCGAGGCAGTGGGGTCCGGCTCCCCTCGCGAGGGGGCGGAACGCTTGTGAGGTCGGTGGTGCCGTGCGTTCTTGGGCAACACCGCGTCGGATCAACCGACGACGGACACGCTCGACGCGGGGTCGGGCGCCCGTCGTGGGGACCCTTGCCGCGGCTTTCCTCTGGGCTGGAGCGTCTTCTGGCCGCGCCAAGACGCACCTTGCGGTGCCGCCGACCGAGGCCAGTGCCTGCGATCGTCCGTCACCGACGGCCCTTTGTTGAGGGGTCGAGAGACTATCCGAAATCGCTGAAATCGCAAGCATCCGTACGCGGGCTGTCTCGCGGAGTTCTAGCTTGACTCCGGACATCACCCCTGAAGTGGTGCTGACCGCGTACGCCAGGGGGGCGTTTCCCATGGCCGACCCCGATTCTGGCGAGATCAGCCTGTTCGTGTGCGATCCGAGATGCGTGATGCCCCTTGAGCCGGGGGGGCTCAGGGTCTCGCAGACCCTTGGGCGACGGGCCCGATCAGGGAGATTCCGGATCGCGTTCGACCGCGCATTCGATGCGGTGGTGGGGGAGTGTGCGGGAGAGCGCAGCACCGAGAATCGCTCGTGGATCTCCGAGGAACTGCGGACCCTGTACGGCGAACTGCACCGGCGTGGTCATGCGCACAGCGTCGAAGCGTGGCTCGGCGATGTGCTCGTCGGAGGGCTCTATGGTGTGGCGCTCAAGGGGGCGTTCTTCGGCGAGAGCATGTTCTCGCGACCGCAGCTCGGTGGCACCGACGCGAGCAAGGTCTGTCTCATGGCGCTCGTCGCGCGGCTGCGATCGCGGGGGTTCACGCTCCTCGACTGTCAGTATTCCAACCCACACATGCACTCGCTCGGTGCGGTCGAGATTCCCGTGGAGGAGTACCTCGCGCGACTCGAGCGTGCGCTGGCGCTGACCGACGCGCGATTCTGAGCGTTGCACGATAACGCGTCTTGTGTGGCGAAGAGGCCCAAATCGGGCTCATTCGGCACACATCGTGAGGTTGTGCGCGCGGCTTCGCGGCGCGCGGCTTCGCGCTAGACGTTGAAGAGGAAGTGGACGACGTCGCCGTCCTGCATGACATAGGCCTTCCCCTCGATGCGCATGCGGCCGGCCTCGCGGATCGCCTTCTCGGTCTTGAGCTCGGCAAGATCCCTGACCGAGTAGGTCTCGGCGCGGATGAATCCCTTCTCGAAGTCGGTGTGGATGACTCCAGCGGCCTGCGGCGCGGTGAATCCCTTGTGAATCGTCCAGGCCCGGATTTCCTTCTCGCCGGCCGTGAAGTAGGACTGGAGTCCGAGGAGGTCGTAGGCGCCGCGTGCGACCGCGGCGAGCGCGGGCTCCTTCATGCCGAGCGACTCGAGCATCTCGGCGCGGTCGGCCTCGGGAAGTTCCGAAAGTTCGCTCTCGATCTTCGCGCAGACGACGGTGACAAGGCCGCCGTGGCCCTTGGCGTACTCGCGCACCTTCTCGACGAGGGGGCTCTTGCCGGTGGCATCGGCCTCGTCGACATTGGCGATGAAGAGGACGCTCTTCGCGGTGATCATCCCGATCTGCTGGAGATCGATCGACTCCTCGGCGGTAGGGTTGATCGACCGAACTGGCTTCGAGGCGTTCAGTGCGGCCAGGCAGCGTTCGAGGATCGAGACGCGGGCCGCGGCTTCCTTGTCGCCATGCGATGCGGTGCGCTTGGCCTTGTCGAACAGGCTCTCCGCGACCTGGAGGTCGGCGAGCATGAGTTCGGTCTCGATCGTGTTGATGTCGCGGACCGGGTCGACCGAGCCATCGACATGCGTCACATCGGGGTCGGCGAAGCAGCGGACGACATGGAGGATGGCGTCGACTTGGCGGATGTGGGAGAGGAACTTGTTGCCGAGCCCCTCGCCCTCGCTTGCTCCCTTGACGAGGCCAGCGATGTCAACGAGGCGCAGCGCCGCGGGAATCACCTTGTCGGTCTTGATGTGCGACTGGATCTCGGCGAGGCGGTCGTCAGGGACGCTCACGATGCCGACATTGGGCTCGATGGTGCAGAAGGGGTAGTTGGCCGCCGCCGCACCGGCCGCGGTGAGCGCGTTGAACAGGGTGCTCTTGCCGACATTGGGAAGTCCGACGATGCCGCATTCCATGGGGGGAGGGATGGTAGCGACGGCGCTCCCCTCCCCGGGAACAGGTGATATTGGTGACCGAATCGGTGAGGGAAATCACCTGTTGAGGGGGGTGTGGCGGGGGATGGGGGTCAGTTGCAGGCGCCCCAGGAACCGAGCATGGTCCCGAGGTCGAGAGCGTCGACCACCCCGTCGTGGTTGAAGTCGGCGGCGGAGTCTCCTGAGGATCCCCATGCCGAGAGAACTGCGTTGAGGTCGGCGGCGTCCACCGACGCATTGTGGTCGAGGTCGCCGATGCACCAGTCTGCGCCAAGATACGGGCGTCCCGTGCTGCCGACGCCACCGACCAGCGCACTCGTTGGCGGCTCATCGACGAGGAAGAAGTCGTCGCCGCCCTGGCGGTTGAGATCGCCACGGACCGTGAATGAAGGTTGCGTCGAGTCCGTCAACGCCGTCTGGCTGTCGACCGTGAAGGTCGCGCCATTGGAGTCGCACGGCACGCCATCCGCGTCCCGGCAGATCGCGAGGCGGATGATCGCGGCACGAGTCGTCGTGCCCAGCGTGCGGTGGACGCTCACGATGTCGCGGACACCGTCATTGTTGGTGTCGACAAGCGAGACATCCTCACCGCTGCTGGCGCCATCGGGTGCGAACGGGATCGCCGCCCCGAAGCCGGTCGCCGAGCCGCGCATCACCGTGAGGACCGGAAGGGCCACGCCTGAGCCCATGAACTCGGGGCTCTGGTTCGCCGTGATGATCTCGTTGAATCCATCGCCATCGATGTCGGCCATGTCCATGAGCGCCGGAATGCCCGGAATCACGATGGTCTGGCGAAGGACAGGTACGGGGTTGCCGTTCGCGTCGGACTCAATGCGAAGGACCGCGACCTTTCCGCTCTCGCCCGGATTGAGCGTTGCCGAGTTGCTCCCGCCGGTTGCCACATCGCGACCTCGGCCGACCATCGTGGTGGGAGTGGATCCGTTGGTCGAGATCTCTCCTGATTGCGTGCCCGACTCGTTGAAGGTCGTGGTCTTGGTGCCGCCGCTGCCGCCGCTCGACGAGCCACTCGTGTAGCCACCCGCCTCCATCGCAAGCCCAGAGCCCGACCCGCCGCGCGGGATGATCGCCAGCGAGAGCGGGATTCTGCCATTGGTCGAGAACGAACTCGGCGCCTGCATGTCGCCTTCTCCATGGTTGCGCCAATTGTGGATCCGCCCCGAGGCAAGTCCGACCGCTGCCTCTTCGAGCCCGTCGCCGTTCACATCGCCGGTCGCCAGGCAGGTCAACTGCGCGGCCGGGATGTCGTAGAGCTGGCTGGTGCTTCCCAGCGCGCCCGTCCCGTCGTTCATCAGGATCTGGAGCAGTCCGCTTGGCGGGTCGGGGAAGTTGATCGCAACCGCGAGATCGTCGTAGCCATCGTTGTCGACATCGATCACCTCCGCGGCGATCGCGCGACCCTGGGCAGTTCCGTCGGTGCTGGCCTGTGTCTCGCCTCCCCCAGGAAGTGCCTGAAGGCGCAGCGAATACAGAACCTGCGGTCCACTCATCGACGGCACGACCGTGAGAAACCAGCCTTCCGGCGCCCGAACAGTGGACTCGATGAGGTCGAAACTCTTGTTCGGCGTACCGCAGCGCAACACGGGAATGTCGAGGTCCAACGGCAGCACGCTGGCGCCGGACGCAAACAGCCAGATGCGACCTGCGAGGGCCGCCGTGCTTTCGACACTGATCGAGTGATCAGGCTGGGACGACATCGGAATCGACAGATCGATCCGGAAGATGAGCGAGGTGCCTGCTCGTGTCACAAGGTCATTGCACTGTGCAGAACACGCACTCGACACGCTTCCAAAGGAGCCGAGACTTACGTTTGTGTTCGAGCCAGGCACCTGCGGACCACCGCCGCCCGTCCACGTCCAGCTCCCAACATCCTGCCACGTCGCGCCGCTCCTCGTCAGCGTTGCAGTTCCCGCGCCACCGGGGTTGGCGCAAGAACTTGCCGCCGGCGACAGGAGGGTGAGCGTTGTGAAATCGCCCGCGGCAATGTCCGTGACGTTGGCGAGTCCAGTCGGCACTGTGCTCTGTCCGAGCTGCCCCCAGCAAGCCACCGTGCCTCCTTCCTTGAGCGCGACGGTATGCATGCGGCCCGCGGCCACCTTTGTGACGACTCCGAGGCTCGGCGGGGGTGTGAGTTGCCCGACATCGTCCGTCCCCCATCCGACAACCGCGCCACTCGCGTTCAGGGCAACGGTGTGTTTCCAGCCCGCCGCGACCATCGTGGCCGTTAGCAGGGTTACTGGCACGGTGCTTTGGCCGTACTGGTTGGCTCCCCAGCAGACTGCGGTACCGTTGGACTGACGAGCGGCCGCGTGCCAGTACCCCCCGTCAATCTGCGTGACCATCGCTAAGCCTGCGGGCGGTTGGGCGCCGGCCCCCCAGCCTACGACTGATCCGCCTGCCAGCAATGCAAATGAGTCGGATAGGGTGGCGGCGACCATCGCGACGGACGCGAGTCCGGTCGGCACATTGCACTGCCCGGAGGAATTCGCACCCCAGCAGGTCACGGTCCCGTCCGCATGGCGCGCGACACTGTGATCACTCCCGGCAGCAACCTGCGTAACCGCACCCAACCCGGTCGGCACCGCCGATTGACCGAACTGGCCACCTCCCCATGCCCCCACCGTCCCATCGGAGTGGACCACGAGGGTATGGAGATTGCCGCCGCTCAACCCGGTGACACTCAAGTGGCTGGTTGGCACATTGCATGCGCCGAAAGCATTGTCTCCCCAACAGACAGCAGTGCCATCCGACTTGAGTGCGAGCGTATGGTTTGCACCGGCGACGAGCTTGGTGACGGTACCCAGCCCCGACGGGACGGTGCACTGGCCGCTTGTGTTTAGTCCCCAGCAGACCACGGTTCCATTCGCCTTGATCGCGGCCGAATGCGCCTGACCGGCGGCTACTTGTGTTACGGCGCCCAACCCCTCCGGCCCCGACGGCACGGTGCACTGTCCGGATGTGTTCAACCCCCAGCATCGCGCCCAAGTGCCCGCGATCACAACAGTGTGGTTCCAGCCCGCTGCTGCCTGAGTGACATAGCCCAAGAAGGGCGGCAGCGTGCACTGGCTGTAGGTATCGTCACCCCAGCAGACCGCAGTGCCAGTTGATTTGCGCGCAACGGCATGGCTTTGTCCCGCTGCGACTTGCACGACACTGGCCAGACCCACGGGAGGGGTAAGGAGTCCACCGCTTCCCGTCCATACGGTCCCATTGGCTCGCAGCGCCACAAGCCAACCTGAGTTGTCCCCGCAATCGAACTGCACCACGGATGTCAGCGAAGCCGGGATAGTGGGCGAGTAGGTGCCCCACGCCACCAAGGTTCCATTCGCCTTAAGCGCGACGGAGCAGCTGCCAGCACTGACCTGCACCACACTGCCAAGCCCAGCGGGCACGTCACACGAGCCGTAGTAGTTGTACCCCCAGCAGGAGACCGTGCCATCCGTCCCGAGCGCGATGCTGTGGTCCGAGCCACCGGCAGCCTGCGCGAACGGAAACACCGCACTGACCGGCGCGTTGGCGGTGGACGCCCATCCCCCCGCCCCCCATCCGACTACCTGCCCCTGCCCGAGCGCCGCGGTGGAGGCGAGGAGGGTCGTTGCGACAAATGCCCCGGCGGGGGCGGTACGGACGGATCGAGTTCGGTGACTCATGGCGCATCTCTCCACGGTTGCTTGCTGCACGCAGGTCTAGACATTGTGGTTAGGAACATACTGCCACCGGATGGACGGGGTACCGGTGGAATCGCCGAGATTTTTTTGGGGAGGCAGAAATTGCCAAGGAATCGGCCCTCGGGAGGGCCGTACACTCGCCCCGCTCACGGAACGAGCACCGCGGTCAAGGAGGACTGCAATGGCCCAATCGAGAATCCAAAAGGATGT
>CANETX010000099.1 GCA_947441435.1 Planctomycetaceae bacterium | reverse complement strand
TCGTCGCCGTCCGCAGTCCACGGAGCGTGTGCGACTTCAGCGACGACAGGAGCGCCGATCCACTCCGCGATCTTTCCCGTCACGATGCTCTCGCCCGCAGCCAGGATCAGCATGTCCGGCTTGGCCCGATAGAAGTGTTCCTCATCGACAGCGGTCGTGCCGGGGAGACCGACCAGACTTCCTGTGCTGTGCAATCGTTCGACCGCCGCTTCGCTCTCGATGCCACCCTCAGAGAGGATTCCGCCTCGCCGATCGAGCGCACCGACGAGAATCGCCCCCTCGCCGGTCATCATGCGCGCGACTTGGCCGCCCATGCGCCCCATCCCGGCGACGGCGATGCGCAGTCCTTGGAACTTCATGTTGAAGTCGGGAATCATGTCCCGCACGATGTGAATGAACCCGGTGCCCAGCGCGATCTCGCGCCCCGTGGCGCCGCCGAGTTCCGGAGGCTTCCCTGTGACGATCGCGCGCATCCCCTGCCGCGATCGGTCGGGGGTCATCTGCGCGGCAGTGTCGGCGAACCAAGCCATCACTTGCGCGTCCGCACCGACATCGGGACCAGGGACGTCATAGTCGGGGCCGATGTGGTGGGCAATCGACGCCGCGAATCGCCGCACGACGCGCATGAGTTCATCTCGCGAGAGGAGCGAAGGATCGCAGACAACGCCGCCCGCCGCTCCGCCGAAGGGGAGCCGCAGCAGCGATGTCTTGAGCATCATGAGAAGGGCGAGGCCGCCGAGATCGTTGGCGCTCATGCGCGGAGCGAAACGGAGCCCACCCTTGAACGGTCCGAGCGCGTCGTTGTGCTGGACGCGCATCCCCGAGAACAACTGGTATTCGCCATCGTCCATGAGGACGGGGAAGTTGACGGTGATCGTGTTCTTGGGCTTTGACAGGATGAGCTGCTGCTCGCGCGGCATGCCGATCGTCTCTGCTGCACTCAGCATCCGCTGAAGCACCTGCGAGTACAGCCCGCCCGTCGTCGGCGAGACCCCGAGGGCCTCGAGAATCTCCGATTGGTGACGAACAGGATCTTCCGGAGTCGCGCGATGGGTCATGGCTGGTCCTTCGTTGTTTCTGGGTCGAACTTCACGAATCCCCACCACTGGGGGAGGTGCATGTCGACGATCCACTGAGCCGTCCACACCCAATTGTCCTCGGCACGGCCGGGGACCTTGGAGTAGCCCGATCCCTGCTTCTCGAGGAGCCACTGTACTCGCGAGAAATTGATGCGCCACTCGTCGCCTGCGATCGGTGGCCGCGCGCAGTGCTGGTGGGTTCCGCCGGGGGCAGCCATGGGAGTGAACATCGTCCACGGCAGCGCCATCTCGACTCTCCATCCGCGATCGAGATCGGTCGAGTCGTTCAGGGTTCCGTCGAGCGCGATCGCGCACTTCATCCCGGTGGCCGTCCATCCGTGATCGGCCTTCCCCTCCGCTCGGTAGGGGAGCGGGAGGTAGAGATCAAAGATGGTTCCGAGCGCATTCACCTCGATCTCGTAGTACTCGCGGGTGTCGCCATCGGGATCGATGAAGACCTCGAAGTCGTTGTCATGGAAGACGATCTCATCGTGGGTGCGCAGGGTGGCCCAGAGATCGGGCTCGTCGAGGTCGGCGAGGATGTAGAGATTCGTCGCATCCCATCCCATCTTCACGCGCGTGCGCTGGCGCGGCGTCGTGTGGTTGGGTCCCTCGATGTCGGTGAAGTCTTCGCTCCATTCCGCGCGATCCCACGCGGCATCGACTGTGCCGTCGATGGCCGGCGGCGGGTTCATGAGCGGCGCTCGGTATCGATGCTGCGAGTACAGCGGCGCAGAGGTCGGCACGGCCTCGGGTCGTCGGTAGGTGTCCGCGGACTTCGCCGAGCCACTCGCACATCCACTAAGGAGCGCGCTCAGGAGCAGCGCTCCCTCGAGTGCTCGCCGAGCGTGGCTCATCGAAGCGCCGCCTGAGCCGCCGCCAATCTCGCCACCGGGACGCGGAAGGTCGAGCACGAGACGTAGTTGAGTCCGCAGCCATGGAAGAATTCGATCGACGCCGGATCGCCGCCGTGTTCGCCGCAGACGCCGAGCTTGAGCTTCGGCTTGACCGATCGCCCCTTGTCACAGGCCATCTTCACCAGCGTGCCCACTCCCTTGACATCGATCGACTCGAATGGATCGACCTCGAAGATCCCCTTGTCCTTGTAGGCGGGGAGGAATGAATTCACATCGTCCCGGCTGAACCCAAGGGTCATCTGGGTGAGATCGTTCGTGCCGAAGGAGAAGAACTCTGCCGACTGCGCCACCTCGTCCGCGGTGACGGCGGCGCGGGGAATCTCGATCATGGTCCCGATCGGAATCTCGAAGCGCTTCGCCTTGCGCTCGGTGAAGACCGTGTTGATCGTCTCCTCGGTGAGCTTGCGCAGGATCGCGAGTTCGCGGTCCATGCCAACGAGCGGAATCATGATCTCTGGCCGTGCGTCGACGCGCGACTGGCGGCACTCGATCGCCGCTTCCGTGATGGCGCGCACCTGCATCACGAGGATCTCGGGATAGGTCACAGCCAATCGGCATCCGCGGTGTCCAAGCATCGGATTCATCTCGTGCAACTGCGCGACACGATTGCGGACTTCGATCAGCGGGACCCCAGCCTCGTCAGCGAGTTCCTGCTGCTCCTTCTCGGCGTGCGGCACGAATTCGTGCAGCGGTGGATCAAGGAGACGAACCGTGACCGGGAGCCCTGCCATTGCCGTGAAAATGCCCACAAAGTCCGCCCTCTGGAAGGGCAGCAACTTCGCAAGCGCGGCCTCGCGCGCGCTCGGTTCCTTGGCCAAGATCATTTGGCGCACCGCCTTGATGCGCTCGGCATCGAAGAACATGTGTTCGGTGCGGCAAAGGCCGATGCCGATCGCTCCATACTCGCGCGCGAGCTTCGCGTCGCGGGGAGCGTCGGCGTTGGCACGAACTCCCATCGTGGCGTACTTGTCCGCCCACTTCAGGATCTGCGAGAGATCCCTCGTCAGGCCCTCTGGAATCGTCCGCTTGACCGCGCCTGGCATCACCTCGCCTGTCGATCCATCGATCGAGAGCACGTCATTGCGGCCGAAGGTGCGACCATTCACCGTCATCGTGCCAGCCACTGCATCAATCGAAATCTGGCCAGCGCCAACCACGCAGCACTTGCCCCAACCGACGGCAACGACCGCCGCATGGCTCGTCTTGCCGCCAGTCGAAGTGAGGATGCCCTCTGCCTTGTGCATCCCCGCAACGTCTTCCGGCGAGGTCTCGGTGCGCACGAGCAAGACCGTCTCCCCGGCGTTTGCGCGGTCGACAGCCTCGGCAGCAGTGAACGCGAGCTTCCCCGTCGCAGCGCCCGGGCTGGCAGCAATCCCCTTGGTCAGGATCTCGACGCCGTCCTTGTCTTCGCGGCGGAAATAGGGAAGAAGCAACTGTGTGAGTGAACTGGCCGGAATCCGCTTGAGTGCCGTCTTCTCGTTGATCAGTCCTTCGCGGACCATCTCCACAGCGGTCCGTACCGCCGCCATTCCGTTGCGCTTGCCGTTGCGCGTCTGAAGCATGAAGAGCCGCCCCTTCTCGATCGTGAACTCGATGTCCTGCATGTCGCGATAGTGCCGTTCAAGCTTCTTGCGCACCGCAAGCAGTTGCTTCCAGACCTTTGGGGCCCACTGCTCCATCTGGCTGAGCGGCAACGGAGTCCTGATGCCAGCGACCACATCCTCGCCCTGCGCGTTGATGAGGAACTCGCCATAGAACTCGTTCTCGCCGGTCGACGGGTCGCGCGTGAAGGCGACTCCCGTCCCCGAGTCGTCGCCCATGTTGCCGTACGCCATCGCCTGCACATTGACGGCGGTCCCCGCGAGCCCCTTGATCCCATTGATTTGGCGGTAGGCGATGGCCCGCGCGCCATTCCAGCTCTCGAAGACGGCACCAATCGCCGCCTCCAGCTGCTTCATTGGATCCTGCGGGAATGGCTTGCCAACCTTGTCGGCATAGATCGCCTTGTACCGCGCACAGAGTTCCTTGAGTCCCTCAGTGGGAACATCGGTGTCCTCGGTCACATTGAAGGATCGCTTCAGCTCCTTGAACGCATGCTCGAACACATGGTGATCCACTCCCATCACCACATCGCCGAACATGTTGATGAGTCGGCGGTAGGCGTCGTACGCAAACCGCGGGTTGCCTGTCGCCGCAGCGAGACCTTCGACGACCTCGTCAGTGAGGCCGAGATTGAGAATCGTGTCCATCATCCCGGGCATCGACACCGCTGCTCCAGATCGCACCGAGACCAACAGTGGATTCTTCGCGCATCCGAAGCGCTTGCCAAGTTCGCGTTCCAAGAACTTGATGTTCTTCGCGGCCTCATCCATCAGCCCCTGCGGCAGCCGTGATCGATTCTCGCTGTACCGCGCGCATGCCTCAGTGGTGATCGTGAACCCCGGAGGCACCGGCAAACCGATTGAGGTCATGTCCGCAAGGTTTGCCCCCTTGCCTCCGAGCAGGAGTTTTTGGTCGGCCCGCCCCTCGGTAATGGTGCTGCCGAAGAAAAAGACCATCTTGTCGGGACGCTTCGAGCCCTTCCGCTTCGTGGACTTTCGGGTGCGAGAGGGTTTTCGTGTTGCTGTGGCGCTAGGCATGGATTCTCCGGGGAAAGATCGGCGATCCTACAGTCGCCCATGCGGCGAGAACACATCGTCGATCTACGATGGTCGGATGCGCCGGAAAGCGATCGCACGCCGCCTCGATTGGCGATTCGGACCAGCCGAAGCGATGGCCGCGTGGCCGAGCGGCACGCGCCTTGTTGCGCTCGTTTCGGGGGGTGGCACCGGACCCCATGATCGCTGGACGGTGCTGGCCCCCGCGACGGAGCATCGGCAATTTTCCGTGGCGTCAGACCCCGATGGCGCTGAACTGCTGAGTGCCATGCGCGCTTCGAGTCCCCCATTTGCGGCGCTGTCGGCCGCCGATGGCTCGCCGCTTCCGTTTGCGGGCGGTTGGATCGGCTTCGTTGGCTACGAGTTTGGACAGGCGTTCGAGCCGAAGTCTTCGCGCGGGACGCGACAGATCTCCCCCGATGACCCGACCGCATCGTGGCCCGACGCGGTGCTCGTCCGGGTGCCACGCGCGCTCTTGTACTCGCATGAACGCCACGAGTGGTACGAAGTCGGCGATCCCACTGCAGCTTCGATCGCCGAGCTGATCGATCCGCAAGTCGCTGTGGACTCTCACGCGAGGATGCCTCAGCCAACCGCAGTTCACGGCGTCGAACCTCTGCTCGACTCAGGTCACTTCACGAATGCGGTGGCCCGGGCGATCGAGTTCGTGCGCGCAGGTGACATCTTCCAGGCCAACATCAGCCAAGGGTTCCGGGCGAGCCTTGATGGAGACGCGCGTGCGTGGGCGCTCGCGTCGCTCGAGAGGATTGCCCCGCGCTACGGGGCGTACCTCGAGATCGACGAACACCATTCGCTCGTGTCCTTCAGCCCCGAACTCTTCTTCTCGCTCGATGGCCAGACGCGCCGTGCGCTCACGAGGCCGATGAAGGGAACGCGGTCATCCGAGGCTCCAGAGAGCGACCTCGTCGGGAGCGAGAAGGACGCGGCCGAGCTCCACATGATCGTGGATCTCATGCGCAACGACTTCGGGCGGGTCTGCGAGATCGGTTCGGTCAAGGTCGACGAGTCGCGGCTCTTGGAGCGCCATCCAACCGTGCTCCAGACGATCGCGGAAGTCTCGGGAAGGCTCACACGCACTCTCGATGCGACCGACCTCCTCAAGGCGTGCTTCCCGCCCGGCAGTGTCACGGGAGCACCGAAGATCCGCGCCATGCAGATCATCGAAGAACTTGAACGCGCGCGTCGCGGCCCCTATTGCGGCGCGATCGGCATGATGAGCGGCTGCGGGAGCGCGGAGTTCAGCGTGGCGATCCGCACAGCGATGCTCACTCGCCAGCACGACGACCGCTGGAACATCGACTATCGCGCGGGCTGCGGCATCGTCGCCGAGAGCGACCCAGCGGACGAACTGCGCGAGTGCCTCGCGAAGACCCGCGTCCTCGAACTCGCGCTCGATACCCACACTACTCACGCAACCCCTTGAATTGGTCATCCAGTGTCGTTTTTCGACACTCGTTCACCAATTCAAGCGTCGCTCGGAGTTCGGAGCCCAGCGTGCGCTCGGGCGACTGTTGACGCTAGAGCATCTCGGCGGCGAGGCTGGCGAGTTCGCTGCGCTCGGTCTTCGACAAGGTCACATGCCCGGCGATCCGGTGCCCCTTCATCCGCTCGATGAGATGGGAGAGCCCGTTGCTCGAGGCATCGAGATACGGATTGTCGATCTGGCCGATGTCGCCGCAGAGGACGATCTTCGTCCCATCGCCGACGCGCGAGACGATCGTCTTCACCTCGTGCGGCGAGAGGTTCTGCGCCTCATCGACGATGATGAACTGATGGGGGATGCTCCGCCCTCGGATGTAGGTGATCGGTTCGAGGACCAGCTTCCGCGTCGCGACCAGCTGGTCGATCCGCTGCTCGGTCGACTTGCTGTCGGGCTCGGAACTTCCGTGGCCGCCACGCGTCGACAGGAGGTACGCGATGTTGTCGAAAATCGGCTGCATCCACATGGCGAGCTTCTCGTCCTTGTCGCCAGGCAAGTAGCCGATGTCGCGGCCAAGCGGCATGATCGGGCGGGCAACGAGCAACTTGTCGAACCGCTCTTCCTTGAAGACCTTGTGCATCCCTGCGGCTATCGCCATCAGTGTCTTGCCAGTCCCCGCCGGCCCGATGAGCGTCACCAACTTGATCTCGTCATCAAGAAGGAGATCGAGCGCCATCGTCTGCTGCACATTGCGGGCGATCACCCCATAGATGGGCTTGCGCGGTCCGGTGATGGGGATGATGTGGTCGGTGTCCGCAAGGCGCCGGGCGAGCCCCGTGTGCGAAGGATCGCTCTCGTCGACGAGCGAGATGAAGTGGTTCGGCAGGAGCCCGGGATGGTCCACCGTCGATTCGACTCCATCTTCCGGGGGAGGAATCGCCCCTGGGACCGCTTCGATGCGCGAGATCGGCAACTGCCGCTCCGAGTAGAGGTCATCGATGAGTTCGCGCGGGACGCGGCTCGTGATGAATCCCGTATTGAGCCAGTCGGCATCGACCCGGTCGGCCTCGAAGTCCTCGGCCATGACCCCGATCGCATCGCACTTGAC
>CANETX010000098.1 GCA_947441435.1 Planctomycetaceae bacterium | reverse complement strand
GCCTTGATCGTGTACCAGAGGTCCCGGCCCATCAGACTGACGCAGAGCGCGGACGCTCCCGTGGGCCCGTCGTTGCCAGCCGCCGCGTTGTTCGCGACGACATTGGCCTGTCCGACCGTGATCAACTGGGCGTTGATCGCGCAGTCGTTCGCCGGCGCGCCGGTGGGCGACTGGCAGCTGTAGATGAAGAGACCGCAGCTGGTGACCGCTTGGTCAACGCAGGACTGGTCCCAGCCGATGTCGCAGCAGAGTGGATTGAATCCGCAGACGGAGTCGCAGCAAGCCGGGAGATTGCAGCCGCCGGTCGCATGCGGGGCCGTGCATTCTTCGGCCGAGGTGCCGCAAACTGGGTAGTTCAGGGGGGTGTGGGTGATCGTGAGCAGGTACTGCCCGCAGTTGTAGAGCTCAGCCGCACCCGCCGTCTCAAACGGCGTCGTCACGACGATGAGATGCTGTCCGGCCCCGCCGACGTAACTCTGCACGTGGGGACAGGCTGCGCTCTGCACGCCGACATTGAAATTGCCAGCGCACGGATCGGCGCCGACATTGCCCTTGATGAAGACCACGCTGTTGGGCATCGCGGCGGTACCCGCCGCGTTGAGTGTTGAGAGCGACACCTGGATGGTGCCGCCGTCGGTGGAGACGAGGTACCAGTCAAGGTCACGCGTCGTCGAGGGCAACCCTGTTCCGCTCGCGTCGTAGGTGCCGAATTGACCTGAGACATTCATCACTCCGCCTGCGGCGATCGATCCGAGGTCAGTGAAGCTTGCCGGTACTTGGTTGCACCCGCCGTTTGAATCGACAGCTCCGCCTGCCATGTGCGCGCAACCGTCCGGCGAGATGATCGAACCTGGAGGCGGTGTGGTCGAGCACTGCGCCATCGCGCTGCTTGTTCCGATGAACATGGAGCCCGCTGCCGTGGCAAGCGAGGCGAACACAAGTCGGTCATTCTTCACTGGGATTACTCCTGCTATTTGTGGTGTCGATAGAGTCCAACCGAACCGCGACGACGCCGAGCACACAACCGCCGGCCCACGCGAATAGGGAAACCTAACACCGAGATATCAATAATCAAACGGAAACTTGGCAATCCACTCAATTATTGCCCGCTTATCAGACTACCGCCAGTCGATGACGACTTTTCCAAATTGGCTGGAGCCTTCGAGTTTTTCGTAGGCGATCTCGGCCGCGCTCGGGCTGTGAGTGGAGTCGATGGTTGGTCGGATCGATCCCGATACGAAGAGACTTCCGACGCTGCGGAACTCACCCATGTCTCCCATCGTTGATCCAATGATGGTGAGTTGGTTCCAGAAGACTCGCGAGAGGTCGGTCACTGCATCCCCCCCGCTCGTCGTTCCGCAGGTCACAAACACGCCGCCACGCGCAAGTGACTTCAGGCACGAGAGGTGGACTGCCTTTCCGACGGAGTCGGCGACGATGTCGACGCCGCGCTTGCCGGTGGCCGCTCGCACCGCTCGCGACCAATCAGTGCCATCATCAAGGATGGTCTCGCTCGCACCGAGCGCTCGCGCCCGATCGAGTTTGGCCTGATGCCGGCTCGTGACGATCACCCGGCAACCGAAGTGCCGAGCAATGTTGAGGAGCGCCACCGCCACTCCCCCGCCGATTCCGGTGACGAGCACTGTCATCCCGGCGCGAAGGTGCGCTCGCGAAACCAGCATCCGCCAGGCAGTGAGGTGGGTGAGGCCGAACGCCGCCGCTTCGATGGGATCGGCATCCCCGATATCGAGGAGATTCTCCGCAGGCGCGACGAACCACTCGGCATGCGTCCCCTGCGTGTGCTCACCGATCATGGAGATGTCTTCCCCCGCGGAGGCACCGCCGGGAATTGGACTGGGTGTGCGCACAACTGCCGCGTTCAGGAGCACCCGGCGACTGATCCATGCTGGGTCGACGCCGGCGCCGACCGCCTCGACCTTTCCAACTCCATCGGACCCGCCGCAAAATGGGTACACGGTGTCGACGCCGGGCAAGCCTCGCCCCACCCAGATATCCAGGCTGTTCAGCGCGGATGCCTCGGTGCGCACCAGCAACTCCCCTGCGGAGGGAACGGGCTTGGGCCAGTCCGTGGCGAGCGACACATTGGGGGCGACGGGAGTGCCGCGCTTCGTGACGACGATGGCCTTCATGAGTGGTTCATGGGTGGAGGTCTATAGTAGGAAGGTGCCTGTTGCCATCCTTGCCATCGTTGCCGCCGCGATCGCGCAACTTGGGTCCATCGTTGCCCACCCGCCGGTCATCGACCTTGGCTTCATAGAGCCGAGATCGACGATCACGAGATCGTTCCAGCTCGTGAATGGAGGCTCGACGCCGGTGACGATTGCCTCCGCCACGCCTACTTGCACCTGCACCACAGTCGAGGCGGCCGGCAAGATCGTTCCCGCGAGGGGATTCCTTGAGTTGCCCCTCACGATGAAGGTCGCTGCATCGACCGGCGTGAAGGTGGCCGCGGTGACCTTCACCTTCGTCGGGGGTCCGCCACCGGTGACCGTCGAAATGAAGGGGGAGATCGCCTACCCCGTCCGCGCGACCGCCATCGACTTCACCAACGGCGCCGCCGTTCCGTACATCAATGCGTTCGGCGATCCAACTCTCCCGCAGGGTGCCGCCGCACCGCCACTCACGGGCGAGCTGACCGTCACCGCGATCGATGGTCATCCCTTCCGGATTGAATCGGTGATGGGGAGGGCTCCCGTCTTCGTCGGAGCCGATCCCGCGTCGACCTCACCCCAGACGACCTACAAGGTTCGATACTCCTTCGAGGGACTTGCCTGCGAGCAGGTGCCTCCCTTCCTCGTGATCGCGACAGATCATCCGAAGGCTCCCGTCATCGATCTGCGAGTCCGCCACAAGTGCACCAAGATCGCGCCGCAACTTCCGTTCGCTGAGTATCGAGCCAATCTTGGTGTGATTGCGCCGGGAGTGCGAACCGCCTTCGATTTCGAGTTCAAGAAGTCCTCGGGGTGGAAGGTGACAGCGGTCCAGTCGCGCGACCCTCGCGTGGCGGTCGAGCTGCTCGACCAGCGCAGCGACGCCGACCACGCCATGATCTCGCTCGCGGCAACCGCAGCCGCCACAGCCCGAGGCATCGTCCTCGTTCCCGTCTCGATGACGGCAACCGACCCTTCGGGCGGGACACGGTCCAGCGACTTCTGGATTTACTTCAATGCCGTCGCGGGGGCGGCGGCACCCCCGCCCACTCAGAACGCTGGGTCGTAGACGTGCGCGCGGACGAACGCGGCGATGTCCGAGGGGCGATCTTCGCGAGCAAGCCCCGCATCGAACACGAACCGCGCGACCTCGATCGCGACCCGCACGCTCGTCTCGTGGATCGATTCGATGGGCGGATAGATGAGACCAACTGAAAGATCCGCCTCGGAAGTCTCCCGCGCGAGCGACTCCGCCGCGCAGAGGAACATCTCGTCGGTGACACGCTGGGCCTTCGTCGCGTAGATGGCGAGACCCACGGCGGGATAGATGTAGACGTTGTTGCCTTGGCCGGGGACAAACCGCTTCCCGCCGAACGAAAGCTCGGGGAACGGGCTGCCCGTTGCGATGATCGCACGGCCATCAGACCAACGGATCGCCTCGTCCGCCGTGCACTCAGACTTGGAGGTTGGATTCGACAGAGGAAACACGATGGGCCGCGTGTTGAGGCGGGCCATCGCGCGAATGACGGGCTCGCTGAACGCACTCGCGACAGTCGAGACTCCAATGATCCCCGTCGGACGGATCGTCTCGACGCAGTCGAGGAGTTGTGTCATGGGCGAGTCGGCTCCCGACGGAGCGCTCGGCGGAATCGTCAGTCCCGCCAGCGAGTGCGCGTACCGCGTGAGGTACTCCGGCAGCCTGGGCATCCCGGCGTGCACGAGCCCGCGTGAGTTGACGAACCAGCATTGCGCGACGGCCTCTGCGACCGGGACTCCCTGCGACGTGAGGTGCTTTACGAACAGGTCGGCGATGCCGACTCCCGCGTTTCCCGCACCGAGGAATAGCAATCGCTGGTCCTTCATCGCCATCTGCGAGAGGCGGCATGCGCCGAAGAGTCCCGCGACCGCGACGGAGGCGGTGCCTTGGATGTCGTCATTGAAGCAGCAGACCCGATCGCGATAGCGCTCAAGGAGCGGAATGGCGTTCTTGTTGGTGAAGTCCTCGAACTGGATGCAGCAGTTCGGGAAGACCTCCTGCACCGCGTCAACGAACTCATCGATGAACTCGGCCATCGCTTCGCCGTCGACGCGAGGTTGACGCAACCCCGGATACAGCGGATCAGCAAGGAATGCTTGGTTGTTGGTGCCGAGGTCGAGCGCGATCGGCAGCGTGACTTCGGGAGGCACACCTGCGCAGGCCGTGTACAGCGCGAGCTTGCCGACGGGAATCCCCATTCCGCAGACCCCTTGATCCCCAAGACCCAGGATCCGCTCGCCGTCGGTCACGACGATGAATCGGACATCTTCGATGGGCCAGTTGCGCAGCACCTGCGCGAGTCGTCCCTTCTGTCGCAGCGACAGGTACATCCCCTTGGGTCGCCGGAGGATGTGGCCGAATTTCTGGCAGGCTTCGCCGACCGTCGGCGTGTAGACGATGGGCATGTACCGCTCGAAGTCGCTGCGCAGGAGCGCATAGAAGAGGCGCTCCTGCCGATCTTGCAGCGCCGAGAGGAACACGTACTTGGCAAGGTCCGAAGACTGCTCCGCGCACTGCATCCGCGCGCGCGCGAGCTGCGTGTCCATCGACTCGACGGCATCGGGAAAGAGACCCACGAGGCCGTGCTCTTCCCGCTCCTGATCCGTGAAGGCACCGCCAAGATTGCGGCGCGGGTCATTGAGAATCTGCCACCCACAGGGAGCGTCGGTCCGTGAACTGCTCATTTCGTCGATCATAGTGAAGCGGGCGGCGCGGGGGCCGTAGGCTGCGCGGCGTGCCGTCGCCGAGCGCCGACATCTCCGAGTCGCGCTGGCCAGCGGCGCTCGACCGATCGCTGCAACTGGACGTCAGCGTGTGGTGCGCGGCGTGGGGGGTCGCCGGCTTGCCGAGCGGTGTGCGTGTCGAACTGAGTTCTCGCATGCGGCGCACTCTGGGCAAGGCGTACGCGCAGCGATCGCTCGTGCGACTCAATGACCGGCTCCTTGCGCGCGACGCACACGAATTGCTGCGCGAAGTGCTTTGCCACGAACTGGCCCACCTTGCGGCGCACACCCTGCATGGACCGCGCATTCGCCCTCATGGCCCGGAGTGGCGGGCCCTCCTCATGATTGCAGGCCACCCTCCGCGCGCGACCATCCCTGCCTGTTCGGTGCCGCAGGAAGTGTTGCGTCAGCCGACGCCGCGCCGTCGCAGGGCACGTCGAACGAGGCGAGTGAGTTTTCTCCGGGCGATCGTCCGGGCGTTCAGCCCGCTCGGACGCTGATCACTTCATCACGTTGGCCATGCGTTGTTCAAGGAACGACGCATCGCGCTCGCGTCCCGCGATTCTGAGCGCCTGCGCGAGCATCACTCCCGAACGGAACCAGTTGCTCTGCCGCGCGAACTGCGGCGAGATTCCCTCGGGGACTTCCATGGACCGGAAGGCGCGATCGTGCAAGGTCACATTGGCGACCGCGTTGTTCGTCGCGCCAAGAATTGCCGAGGCCTTCTGCAGCGCGTTGATGGCGAACGGTCCATCGTTGGCGTACCGCGTGAGGATGGTCTCGTAGCACCTCCCGGCAGCGGGAAGCTCCCCTTCGAGTTCGAAGAGCATCCCCTGCTGAAGGAGCAGCTGTCCGGCGAGATCGCCACGCCCCTGAAAAATCTCGTACGCCCCATCGAGTGCGGCGTGCCGTTCGACGGGATCGGTGATCGACTCGATCATCGGGCTGATCGTGCGCAGCGCGAACTCCGGGTAGTTCTCTCCACAGAGTTCGATCACATCGGACGCCCATTGCCGTTTCTGCTGCGTCGTCATCGCACCTGTGTCGGCGGCGGCCGCGACGAGTCCCCAGGACCTCGGGTCCGTGAGGCACGCTCGCACCGCAAGGAGCGTGAGATCGAGTGCCTTGCCAACGGCGTCTGCCGCGGGCGGGGTCTTTGCGGCAGGGTCGCCGAGCAGCCTGCGCGCGGCGATCCGCAATGCGGCCGCGTAGGCGCGGTCGGACGCGGGCTCGATTCCGTACTGAACGAGCATCGGCATCTGAGTGTTCGACACGGTGCGCATCGTCTGCGGATCACGCGTCATTCCCTCGACCGCCTGATAGGTCCCGAACCGCCCGGTCTCCATCCACTGCGGATGCTTGCCCGACTTCGCGACGAATCCAATCCACGCATGCGACAGCACTCCGTCTGTGGCCGTCGTGTAGACACAGGGGACACCGATCGCCTTGCCGATGGTCGTCGCGAAGTACGCCTGATCCGCGCAGATGCCGCCGAACTGGAGGATATTCCTGAGGTTCCACCCCGCGGCGGTCACCTTCTTCTCGCGGCCCTTCTCGAGGTAGTCGAAGTCGTACTCAATCTTGTCGTAGAGGTCCCCGACTGCTGGATGGCCAGCGAACTGCTTCACGGCCCACGCAAGTTCGTCTGGTGATGCCGCCACATCAACGAGATAGATGAGAAGTTCCGGGGCGATTCCCCGGAGTCCAAAAAACATCCGGCGCTCGTTGGCTGCGAAGTGGTCGAAGGCGACGATCGGGTCGCAGCCGTGGGCGATGTTTTCGTTCACCGTCACGACGACGGGAGCATCAAGGACCACCGAGATCGCCGCAGCGAGGTCGGGGAGATGATCGACCGCTTCGGGCCGCTGGGCCATCAGCGCGCGCGCCACGCGGAGGACCTTGGCGGGGTCTTCCGATCCGGGTTCGACGACGAGCGCCAGTGCGCGGGCGAACTCCGGGTGCGCGAGGAACTCGCCGGCGACGGCGCCCTGCTCGTCCGGAACCGCCGAGTTGATGAGCCGTCCGAGTTGCCACGTCGCGGCCGCGGGCACGAGGGCCTCGAGCCGCTCCTTGACCTTCGCGGAGAGTTCCTTCTGACGGGCAGCCTTGGCGTTTCGTGTGGTGCGGGTGGCCGGCTTGGCGTCATCAGGCTTTTCGGGCGCCGCCCCTCCCTCAATCGCCGCAATGAGATCGGTGGTTGCTCCCGAAAGCGCCGTGGCGAGCACTTCGAGTCCCGCGACTCCGGTCTGCGATCCGCCAGCGATGGCCGTGAG
>CANETX010000097.1 GCA_947441435.1 Planctomycetaceae bacterium | reverse complement strand
GAGGCCACCTGAAGTCCGAAGAGGACCATGAGCCACATCGCGTAGACCCAGAACATGAACAGCGGGACCAGACCAAGCGATCCATAGAGGCGATTCACCGTGAACGCCCGCTCCATGTAGAAGCCGAGGAAGTTGCGACCAAGTTCCAGACCCGCCGCTGCCACGAGTGCGCCGATCAGGATTGCGCTCCACGAGAGTCGACTCGCGGGGACGACCGCATACGAGAACGTGAGCAGTCCCCACAGAAGGGCGAAGGCGAGGACGGGTTCGCTGACTCGGTAGAGACCATAGACCGCCGACTCGCGCCCCACGAAGTCGCGCAACTCGTTGGTCAAGAGTGGGAGGGCCGCGAGGACGATTGGTCCCAGCGTGAGCACCGACCAGTACACGAGGATGCGTCTGGGCCACGAGCGCGAATTGGGGACGCGGCAGACCACATTGAAGGACTCTTCGATCGCGACCATCAGCCAGATGGCGGAGAAGAGGACGACGAGCACGCCGATGACCCCGATTGCGGAGAGGTTGAGTGTGCCAGTGAACGCGACGACATCCTCGATCCAGCGGCTCAGGGGAGCGACGGCGGTGGGATCGGGTGCGGAGGTGGGCGCATCGGGGGCGGCCGCGGCATCGACCAAGGGCACACCTACTCGGTCCAACCCCGTCAATTCCACGAGCGAGCTGACGAACTTCGGGAACGAGTCTCCAAGCAGACTGCGGGTGACCAGTGTGGCGACGAAGAGAACTGGAATCAGCCCGAAAAGCGTCCGGAAGGCAAGGGCCGCCGCCATCTCGGGTGCGCGCACCTCAGCGAGATGGGAGACGCACCACTTCGCCATCACCCAGGCACGACTTGATCGGGCGATGAAACTCACGAGAAAAGTCTACTTGGCGTTCGCAGTTGCTGGTGCGATCTGCAGGTCGATGCACAGACCAAAGAGTCCCGCTCCGGCTGGCGCTGTCGGTTCGAGCGCAGGTCCCGGGACCGTGACACCGTGAATCGTCCGCGGCATCGAGAAGAAGTCAGTTCCAGTTCCCGCATCAAGGAGGACGCTGAAGGATCGCGCACCTGTCGCGGCGAAGTGGTAAGTGTTGTCCCCCGACTCTCCCTGCGCGAACGGACCTGATGCGGTGTAGTGATCGCTCCCATCGAGGTCGCAGAGTGCCGCGATTGCCTGATGCGCCGCGGATCCCTGCGACCCGATCGCTCCCCGGTACGTGTCATCGCCGCGTCCATCCAAGAGGAGCGCGACCGTCGTGTCCCACGACGCACCCTGACTGTCCGCAATAGTCCCCCAATAGGTGTCATCGCCTTCGACATCGATGAGGGTCCCCGACGCCTGATGCGCGCTCCACCCCTGCGAGTACCGATTGGCCCGGTAGAGATCGCTTCCTTGGACATCGATGAGCGCACCGACGCCGAGGTAGTAGCCGCCACCCTGTGCGAACTCTCCGGCTTCGTATCGATCGTTGCCGCTTCGGTCGATGAGGAGACCGACCCCTCCTGGGCAGAGTCCACGAGCTCCGAACCCAACCGCTTGGCTCATCGCGTACGAGACGGCGGGCATGCCGTAGTTGCTCGGGACGATCCCGTCGACGCGGTAGAGATCGTCGCCCGTGGAGTCGACGACTGCCCCGATGCCCAGCGGTCCGCCGAGTCCCTGCGAGTACTCGCCGCTGATGTAGGAGTCGCTCCCGGCCTCGTCGAAGAGAAATCCGGCGCCCCACGCGCCGACACCCATGCTCCACGATCGCGACGAGTAGCGGTCGTTGCCGGCGCGATCGATCAACACGCCCACGCCGACGATGCCGACTCCGCAGGCGAATCGATCTCCTTCGTAGACGTCGTTTCCCGCGCGGTCGTCGATGAACGAGAGCCCGAAGATCCCGCAGGCTGGTCCTTGATCGTGGCTGCCCTGATACCGGTCGTTCCCGGCGAGGTCGATGATTCCCTGGTTCCCCGTCTTGACTGCATGCCAAACGTATGTGTCGTCGCCGCCGGGGTCGAAGACGGCCGCGAGGACGGAGAGGTCGTACGTATTGACGCCGACGCCGCCGACGACGACCCACCCGATGCCCGGCACCTGCTCGGCTGCGAGGACCGTCCCGGTGACGGCGCCCGCGATGTCCGCGGGGACGGGCTCCGTTTCGCACGACTCCCACGCGGCCTCGACGCGGATGTCCGCATCGATATGCGCGAGCGCTGACGCGACCGCGCGCATGAGCCCCTCGTCAGATGCGTCAACGCCTCGACGCAACTGTTCGATCGCAGCGCGATGCTCCGCGGGGACTTCGGGCGGGCTGACGACTTCGCCGATCCACTGGAGAAACGCGAGCGTGGCAGCCGGTGTGGGCCGTGCCGCGAGCGCCCCTTCCAGTTTCAGGCGCGGCTCGTTCAGGAAGAAGTCCATCGCGTAGATCGCCGACTGCGGCGACGGCACGGGGACGGCTCCCTGGTACGCCGCGAGATCGCCGGGAGAACCCCCGAACGAACGCATCACAAGGTCTGCAGCGAGTCGCTGCGGCGACTTGGCTCGGCTCCCTCCGGGCAGGGGCACTGGCACGGCGAGTTCGCCGGCGAGCGCTTGGGTCGTCCCAGCCAGACCGAGCGGCGAGTCGATGGCCCTTCGCATGGGCACCGTGAGCATGCTCGCCGCAGGACCACCACACCAACGCGCGATCGCCGCTTGCACCTTCGCCAGCGGTTCGCGCATCGCGTGCTGGTCGATCAAGGCGCCGAGCGGCACTCGCTCTGGACGAGTGTCAAGCAAGGAATCCGCTGCCGCGCAGCACTCCGCAAAGCGATCGGCGGCGGCGGGTTCGGTGGGCGGGTCGTCGATGGGTCGCGCGTGTGCAGCGCTTCGCCCCAGCAGAAGGCAAACGGCAGTCAGGATGGTCCAGAAGGTCCTACGAAGCACGCCCCGATGGTACGAGGTCCATTCCCGCTACCTTTGTGCGATGCCCCGTCGTCAGAGCGCCCCACGCCACTCGTTCACCGATGCCTCACACGGCGTGCGGATCCAGAAGGTGCTCGCGGACGCGGGGGTTGCCTCGCGTCGAGCCGCCGAAGCGATGATCGTCGAAGGTCTGGTCAAAGTGAATGGCGAACTGATCGATGCGCTCCCTGCCTGGGTCGATCCAGCGAAGGACCGCATTGAGGTCGATGGGCGCCTGATGCGGAAGAGCGTCGGTCATGTCTATGTCATGCTCAACAAGCCCACGGGCTATGTCTGCACCAACAGCGATCCGCAGGGACGCAAGCTTGCGACGGCACTCGTCGAGCACCCATCGCACGTGCGCCTCTACCCGGTCGGGCGACTCGACATGGACTCCTGCGGACTGCTCCTCCTGACCAATGACGGCGAACTCGCCAATCGCCTGACGCACCCGCGCTACGAGATCCACAAGGAGTACGAGGTGCTCGTGAAGGGAAGCCTGCGCGTCGATGATGTCGCGAGACTTGAAGAGGGGATCTTCCTTCCCGACGACGATGCTCCCGGCACGCGCACGCGCGAAGCGCATCTCAAGATCCTCCGGCGCGAACCGATGCGCACGCTGCTGACGATGGAGTTGCGCGAAGGACGCAATCGCCAGATCCGCCGGATGATGGCGGACCTTGGCCACCCCGTGAAGCGACTGCGCCGCATCCGCATGGGGCCGCTGCGGCTGCGCGGGCTGGCGCTGGGCGCGTGGCGCGATCTCACCAACGCCGAATTGGTCGGTCTCAGAAAGCACGCCTTCGCCGATGCGGCGACGATCCACCGTCGCCGTGCGCAGAAGTGACGACGACGGCACCACCAGCGCGCCTACACTTCGAGCGCATGCCACAGTACGAGTACATCTGCGAGGACGATGGAGAGGTGATCATCCTCTTGCGGACCATGGCCGAAGCGGACGGAAAGGTCGAAGACCCTGAGGGGCGCGGGCGAGTGTTCACCCGCAAGTTGAGCGTCTTCGGGACGCAGGGAGGCCGAGGCAGTTCCAGCGCGCATGTGCACAGCGGCCCCTCGTGCCCGTGCGGGAAGCCGCAGTCGCGGTGCGGGAACTAGCAGCGGTCATGCATCGACACGGCGTTGACTTTTCGGGGGCTGACGATGGAGGCACGCACAAGATCCGAGTCGCCTCATGGCCCGAAGGCGGTGTCGTGCAACTTGAGCGAACGAATCGCGCCGCGCTCGTGCGCTCGATCCGTGACGGTGCCCTCCGCGGCGAGTCCCATCTCTGGAGGATCGATGCTCCCGGCGGACTTCCGTCGGCGACGCTCGCGGCGCATGGGGTGGAGGGAAACTGGGGGGCAGCGGCTCGCTGGGCCCGCGACTTCGGCAGTGCACGCGCCTTCCGCAACGCCTTGCGCAGCGTCTCCCGCGTCGAGCCGCGTCGCGAGACGGATCAGGAACTCCGGGCACCGCTCGCACCCATGAATCTCCGGGTCTTCAAGCAGACATGGTCCTTCATCGCCGAGGTGCTTCTCCCGCTCCACGAGGCTGGGGTGTCGATCGTCCCCATGGCGCCGACCGCGTCGAGCGTCGTCGTCTGCGAAGGATGCCCCGCGAGCCTCCTCAGGATTCACGGCTGGCCGTCGCATGGCTACAAGGGTGGCGGCGATCCGCCGCGACGGCGCCGCGAAGAGTTCGTGCGTCGACTCTCGGAGCGTTCGATTCCACTCTCCTCCGCGCAGTGCGCACAGGCGGTCGACGACACGGAAGGCGACATCTTGGATGCGTTCATCCTGCTGATGGATCCCTTGCCCACGGCAGTCCCACAGCAGGGACTCGTCGAAGGATGGATCTACTAGCGACGAGGCACCGCGGCGTCCCTAGACCCCGCGTGTCGCAGGGTCCCAGATGAACTTGTGCAGCTGAAGTTGCAGCCGCACCTGCAACCGATCCTCGAGAATCCACTGCGCGAGTTCCTTGGGATTGAGTCCCTCGGTCCCCGTGATTTCGCTGCACCCGGGTTGCGCATGCGCCGGCGAGAACAGGACGCAGCGGCATCGGCCAAGAAGCGCCTCGCGTTCGGTGAGTTCTCGAGCGAACTCGTAGTCCTCGCGGGACGTGATCACGAACTTGACCTCGTCGTGGCTGCGAAGCCGCTCGAGATTGTCGGGGCGCATCCGGCGCGACTCGCCCGATCCCGGGGTCTTCCAGTCGAGAATGAGATGCGCGCGCGGGTCGACTTCGGCGGTGTCGATGGCCCCTGAGGTCTCGATGAGCACGGTCCTGCCCGCATCCAAGAGTCGCGTGATGAGTCCATGAACTTCGCGCTGCGCCAGCGGCTCGCCACCGGTGATCTCGACGAGGCGGCAGGGGTTTGCCAACACTTCTGCGACGAGCGAGTCAACCGAACGCTGGGATCCCTCGCGGAAGGCATAGGCGGTGTCGCAATAGTGGCATCGAAGCGGACAGCCCGACAGCCGCACGAACAGGCAGGGGAGTCCCGCCCAGGTGGACTCTCCTTGGATGGAGAAGAAGATCTCGTTGATACGCAGTGCCATCGGACCTGAGCCTATCGCGTCGCCATCGCCAAACGAAAAGTGCCCGCACTCGCGTGCGGGCACTTGTTTCCATCGAATGCCCAGAAGAGGACTCGAACCTCCAAGGGATTGCTCCCACCAGCACCTCAAGCTGGCGCGTCTGCCAGTTCCGCCACCTGGGCAATCAGGGGCGGGGAGTATACGGGTTCAGCCGGTCCAAGCAGAGAACAGGTTCGTCAGATCAGCGCCATCTGTAATGCCGTCGTGGTTGATGTCCCCGCCGGAAGTACCCCATGCGCTCAACACCATGCCGAGGTCGAGCCCGTCGACGTTGCCGTCCTGATTGAGGTCAGAGGGGTCGTAGGGGGGCGTGCAATTCACGCCTGCGACCTTGAAGTCATCGACGCCGGCCTCGACGAGCGATCCGGTTCCGAGGTCGCTGGGAACAAACTTGACCTTCATTGTTGCGGTCGGGGGGACAAAGTCCGCGATACGGAAACTCTTGAACGTCCATGCGTTCAGGTTCTCCGTGACGGTCTCGAGGGTGACCCACGAGGCGCCGTTGCTGTTGGAGATCTGGATCAGCATCGAGTCCGTGTTGGGCGTCGAGCCCGTGTCATTCGAGTACCACCGCCAGTAACTCACCGACGCATTCGCAGCGAGCAGTCCATTGAAGGTCGGTGTCGTGAGCGTCGTGGCTCCGCCGTCGATGTCCTGCTCGCCGAGCGTTCCGCCCACCGAGCCTTGGCCGGTCACATAGCACATCGTGCCTGGATCGCTGTGGTCGTTCTCGGGCTGTGCCGCGGTGGCGTTTGGATCCACGCGTGTCCAGAGACCCGTCGTCGCCGCATCGCCTTTGGCGCCGACCGTCCATCCGCTGGCGATCTCCAGCTTGTCGTCAAGTGTGGAGACCTCGCCGAATCCGGCAGCCACCGTGTGGAACGAAGTCGGTGCATTCGATGGGCTGTAGACGATGATGTTGGTCGTCGTTTTGGCCTCGAAGTAGTAGTTCACCGATGTCCCGCAGGCGCCGAGCAAGAGGCTCGCCGTGTAGTTGTTCGGTGTGGTCTGCGTCATCGCCGCACTCTGGAAGGCCCCCGTGCCGGTTCGCCAATAGATGCGACCGGTGTTGGGCTGCGGCTGGCCACCGAGTGGCGCAACTTGCACCGAGAGTGTCACGGCAGCGTCTGGCGCAGCAGTCGCCGGGAGTCCGGCGGGGAAGTTGAACTTGATCGGCTGTACCGCCGGACCGGGGAGCCCGTGGCCCGTGAACCCGGAGTTGATCTCCGTGTAGTGCGGCGTGCCGTCGTTGATGTCGGCGTTGTTGTCGTCGAGGGTCAGGAAGTCAAGGGTGATGTCCGACGCGATCGTCGTCCCTGTGTGGAGAAGCACAGAGTTCACCGAGAGGTTCCGGATGATCGTCCGGAAGTTCGCTGGCTCGGTGCTCGAGAGGTTGATTCGCGTGTTCCACACGCAGCCAGAAATGAGTTGGCCGCACGCATGGATCTCGCTGCCGCAGCTCGAGCAGCCCGTCGACGAATACTGGCAGGCGTTGCTCGCATTGCGGATGCCGGATGCGCAGGTCTGGAACCCGAGCGCGAGTTGCGAGGTCTCGCTGATGAGCGCGCCGACGACATCGCCCATGCCTTCGCCATAGGCCCCTTGGCCGCTGCCGCCCGTCGCGACCATGTGATGGCCATACTCGTGGTGGACGACCGTCGAGAACGCGGTGTTGTTGCACCCGCCGCCTGCGAGGTAGAAG
>CANETX010000096.1 GCA_947441435.1 Planctomycetaceae bacterium | reverse complement strand
GCTGCCCCCGCCGCGCTTCGGGCGAGAGAGGTACGTGCCACGACGCCTGTCATCACGGCAGCCGCAAGGGCGAAGAGCGCGTGGAGCACCTGCGCGCTCAGCGCGGCCGAGTGCGCCCCTCCGCGCAGCGCCATCAAGTGGAGGTACGCCGCCTCCATATACGAAGGCAGCAGCGAGTACGCATTGTGGTCGAGCGAAGTGATCCGCCCTCGCGCGAGCCACTCGCGCGGGAGTTCAAGGTGATAGCTGAGCGCGTCGTAGCCGCCGAACTCCGTCGACCAGAGCCAGCCGGGTGCGCTCGCGCATGCGAGCACCAGCACGGCGAGCGGCGCCGCGAGCGTCCACGCGAACCACGCCGCGGACGAACGGTCGTCGGCAGCGCGAGGCGTCTTGCGCGGCCACGGCAGCTTGTAGTTTTTCCAGAGCCCGAAGTACCCAGGCAGCAGCAAGAGCGCAGCCGGTGCCGTGCCGCCCGCGATCCCAAAGACGCCAGCGACACCCGCGACCGCATCGACAATCAGCATTGCGCAGCAGCCGAGCGCAAGCGAGAAGGAGTGGGGGAGCGACGAGAGTCGCAGCGCCTTCGCGATCGCGAGCCCCAACCCGAACGCGCTCAGCATCCACGCAAGTGGGCCGGGTGCATGCATCAGCACCCGCACGACCGCGAGCGATCCCCGATGCGCATTGTCGAGGGTCAGTCCACCCGCCAAGAAAAGCCACACCCCCGTCAGGGCGAGGGTGGAGACGAGTGCAATCTTGAGAGGTCGAGCCGAGCCGTCATCGCCAGAACCGTCCTTGGAGCCCACGCGTTGGAAACCGCGCGGGCGGACGGCTTTGGCCATGCCTAGGCCGCTGCCTTCGTCGCGCCGGCGACCTTGGCCGCGAGCGCGTCGAAGGTGCCTGGATCATGGATCGCGATTTCGCTGAGCATCTTGCGGTTGAGCAGGATGTTTGCGCCGCTCAGGGCCGGGATCAGCTGGCTGTAGCGGATGCCGCGCATCCGGCACGCGGCCGTGATGCGGGTGATCCAGAGGCTGCGGAAGTCGCGCCGACGGAGACGACGGTGGCTCCACGCGTTGCGGCCAGCGCGCATGAGCGCGACCTTGGCCTGTTGCTTGAGACGACTCTTGGTGCCGTAGTAACCACGAGCTTCGCGAAGAAGCTTGCGACGGGCTTGGGTGCGGGCGGCGCCTTTGCGTGCGCGGGGCATGGGGAACTCCTGAAACGCTCGACGGGGCCGTCCGACTTGGACGGGCTTTCAAGCCCGGCGGGCAGTGCGTGCATCAGCCGCTGGTGGCGGCTGGGGTGGTGTTGGCTGTCGCCAAATCGTTGGCCTCATCCTGCTGCTGCGAGAGAAGCCCGCGGCGGAGAATCTTGCCGAACATCTTCATGTCGCCGCTGCGGGCAAACCGCGCCTTGCGGTAGCTCTGCACGGTGACGCCTCGCTTGTTGCTCTTAAGGTGGCGGCTGTTGGGAGTGAAGAACTTCACCTTCCCGTTCTTGGTCACCTTGACGCGTTTGGCGAGGCCTTTGTGGTTCTTGTGCTTGGGCATGGGGACTCCCGATGTCGGGGCGGAGAGGCTACCTAGACATGGTCCGCGGCGCAACCCGCGGAGAGCGACCATTCGCCGCCCGCGCGCCTCCCCCCCGCGCTGCCCCCCGCAACAGGTGATTTCGGTGACCGAATCGGGCACAAGAATCACCTGTTGGGGAGTGGGGGGCGTGGTGGTGCTGGTTCGGTCGGCTAGTTCGCGAGGAAGATGTCCCAGACATCCCCCGACCCCGCCCGGACATCGAGCGAATGGGCGCCATTGTTCCCCCTGATCACCCAGATGTTGTCCTCGCGACCCGAGGGGCCGATGCGAATGACCGGGCTGATCGTCCATCCCGTGCTTCCATCCGAGTAGAGCAGGTTCTGTCCCCGTTGGCCGTGGTTCGTGCTGCGCAAGTCGGCGTTGATGACACTGCCGGCGCGCTGGGCGAGCGGCTGCACCGGATTGGCGTCGCCGGCGATCGGGCTCCGAGGGAGCGCGGCCAACTGCACTTGGGCGGGATGGATCGGCACTCGGTAGGAGAGCGTCCGCGCACCGTTGCACTTCGTGCACCCCGCATCGCAGTATCCCTTGCTCGCGAGCATCTCGAGATGGCGCGCATTGTCGAGGACACCGGCATCGGCCGCGGGAAAGGCTCCCGCGCCTGGAACAAGCGATGCGGTCAGCGGCATCGCGCCGCCGTGGTCCGCCGAATATCCGGCGATTCCGCTGCCGAGCGACCTGAGGCCGCTTGCGCACATGGCCTGCGAGTTGGTCGAGCGGACTTCGTTGGCGACGGGATAGAGAATGCCCACGCCGACAAGCAGCACCGCGGCAACCGCCACGACATTGGGAATGTTCCATCGCCGACGCGCGGCCGGTTCAAGGCGCAGACGGTCGCGCTGACGGCGTTCCTCTTGGTCGATCCGGGCGAGCGTCGCATGGACGAGCGTCTCCGATGCTGGCGGAGTCGGATACGCATCGAGCTTCCCGAGCGTCCCGAGCAAGCGGCGCGCGCGGTCGCGCAAGTGCTCGGGCATCGCGTCGATCGCCGAAGGATCGAACCCCGCCTCGACGAGCAGATCGAGTGCCTGCGCGTCCAATTCGTGGATCTGTGGCAAGTCTGATGATTCTGATTGTGTCATGTGCGCCTCTGCGTGCCCTTGGTGTTCGTGTCGCCGCTGCGCGCCGCAGCCCCAGACTCGTCATGCGCGTCTCCCCAGCGCTGCGAGAAGAGGGCGACGGCGGCGTGCATGCGGCTCTTGACTGTCCCGAGCGGGATGCTGAGCATCTCCGCGATCTGCTGGTAGCTGAGCTTCTGGAAGTACGCCAGCAGGATGATTTCGCGCTGGCCCTCGGGCATCGTGTCGAGCGCGGCTTTCACTTCGCGTCGCTGATCGGCCTCGACGCTGCGCGCCTCCGGAAGCGGCAGATCGCCCGCGATCATGTCTTCGAGCGTTGCGCGGTCGTCGCCGGCCGAGATCGGCGCATCGAGGCTTGCGACCTGGCGGCGCTTGCGCTTCCGATGGAAGTCGCGCGCCTTGTTGGCCGCGATGGTGAAGAGCCACGGCTTGAAGGATCGCTCGACATCGAAGGAAGCCCCCGCGAGATGCACTTGCAGGAACGTCTCTTGGAAGACGTCGTCGGCGGCGGTTGCGGATGCGAGGAAGCGAGTCAGGAATCCGTGCAACTCTCCCCGGTATCGATTGATGAGAAGTTCCAGCGCTCCGGCATCCCCAGCCAGGTGGTCGCTCAGCAGGGACTCATCGCTGCGAGCATCCTCGGCTCGGGACTCTGACATTGAGTCGAGGGTACCCGAGCGACGATTGGGTCGTTCGCTTCGGACGCCCCGCGCGCGCGTCCTCGGCGGCGTGTGCAACAGCGAAGCGAACTCAGCCGCGACAGCCCGAAAGAGATCGGGTTGTGGGATCACTATTGCTTCACATGGATGCACTCGGTTGCTACGATCGCTCCCCCCCGAAAGTTCGGCGGAATCATGCCAGTACCCATCAGCCAAATGTGGACCGTCGCGACCTATGTCGTGGGCCAAAAGCTCCGAAGACGGCGGCGGTACCCCCTCGTCCTGATGCTGGAGCCGCTGCTCCGGTGCAACCTGGCCTGTGCGGGGTGCGGGAAGATCCAGTACCCGGCGCACATCCTCAAGCGCCAGTTGAGCGTCGACGAGTGCATGAAGGCGGTCGACGAGTGCGGCGCCCCGATGGTGTCGATCCCCGGCGGCGAGCCGCTCCTCCACGCGGAGATGCCGGAAATCGTGCGGGCACTCGTCAAGCGGCGCAAGTACATCTATCTCTGTACGAATGCGCTCCTCCTGAAGGAGAAACTCCTCGCCGGGTGGTTCGAACCGAGCAAGTACCTGACCTTCAGCGTCCACATGGACGGCATCGAGGAGCATCACGACTTCGCCGTCTGCCGTGAGGGGACATTTAGCAAGGCGGTCGAGGGGATCAAGCTGGCGGTCGAGCGCGGCTTCCGTGTGACGACGAACACCACGCTCTTCGACGGCGCGGACCCCAACGCGGTGCGCGAGTTCTTCGACCAGATGATGGACTTGGGAGTCGAGGGGATGATGGTGAGCCCCGGCTACGCCTACGACAAGGCTCCCGATCAGAAGAGTTTCTTGCGCCGCCAGAAGACGCATGAACTCTTCGAGATGGTCCTCTCCAACAGGCGTGACGGCCGCAAGCCGTGGCGGTTCAACCAGTCGGCGCTGTTCCTCGAGTTCTTGATGGGCAAGCGATCCTTCGAGTGCACCCCGTGGGGGAATCCGACATTCAACATCTTCGGTTGGCAGAAGCCCTGCTACCTCCTCAACGAGGGGTATGTCGACACCTTCGCCGAATTGATGGAAGAGACAGAGTGGGAGCGCTACGGCCGCGCGAGCGGCAACGCGAAGTGCCAGAACTGCATGGTGCACTGCGGCTACGAACCCACGGCGGTGGACTACACCTTCTCCGGCGTTCCAGGCATGTGGGCGACGATCAAGGCGATGGTCTTCAGCACCTACGCGAGCCCCAAGGCGAAGGCCGCGCTCGCCGAGGCTGCGAAAATCCCGCACGGGCCAAGCGCGCATCTCGTGCAACTCGGCATCGCGAAGGACAAGGGCGAAGAGCTCATCGCGGCTGGACCGTCGACGTTCGCTTAGCGTCGCCCGAGCGCCGCGAACACATCGCGTACCACCCAACTCATCGCTTCGATCGCGGTCTCGGTGCGGCTCGCCATGTGGGCGGCGAGGTGAGCATTGGGGAGACTGAGCAGGGGGTAGTCCGCCGTGAAGGGTTCGGGGTCGTGGACATCGAGGATGGCGCGGGCCGCGGTGTGCGCGCGCAAATGCCGTGCGAGCGCGTCGGCATCGAGCACCATGCCGCGACTTGTGTTGATGAGGAGCACGCCGGGCTTCATCGCACCGATGAGGCGCGAATCGACGAAGTGACGGTTGGATGGGCGGCCATCGATGTGCAGCGAGAGGATGTCGGATTCGGCGAACAGCCGATCGAGGCTGACCGACTCGTGCCCTTCGGCGCGCGCGGGGAGGACCTCCGCGATGTCGTTGTAGACGGTCCGGCATCCGATGGCGCGCGCGACAGAGGCGAGCCGTCCGCCGACTCTCCCAAGCCCGAGGACTCCCAGCGTCATCTCGCGGATCTCCCGCGGTGGCACCCGCGAGTAGCGCAGTCGCTCCCATTCGCCGAGCGTGACCGCGCGATCGAGGAACTCGACAGGCCGGAATGCCCAGCCGAGGAGACTCGTCACATACTCGACGACGGCCTGCGTGTTCGCGTCGGGAGTGTTCACGACGGCGATCCCCCGGGCCTCGCACGCGAGGAGGTCGATGTTGTCGAGACCGACCCCGGCTCGGCCGACGACCTTGAGCCGGGGGAGCGCTGCAAGAAATTCCTTGGTCACGCGCGTGTGCGTGCGGACGATGAGCCCCTCGGCCCTGGAGGCAGCCTCCAAGAATGCCTTGGAATCTGCGGCAAATTCCGCGACTTCCGAGCGCTCCTTGAGCCACGCGAGCGGTCGCTCGGCCAGCCTCTCGGTCACCAGGATCAGGGGCTTTTCGTGGGTCATTCGCAGATTCGCCTTGAAATGGCAGGTCCGAATGCTAGGGTAGGGGGTGAGGTTCGAGATGTCTCCCAGAAGTCTGTCGCTGTCATCCACGATCGCTGTCGCTGCCGCCATGATCGGCGCAGTCACCGTCGGTTCGCTCGCGGACGAGATCGGCTACGACGCGCTTGTCGCAAGGCTTGCGGGGCAGACTGTTCCATCCGGTCTCGGCATCCGTGTCGGCCAAGTCGAGGCCGCCACCACACCGGCCATCTACGGTCCCGACCAGACGCACGCGGAATTCGCCGGTCGAGTCTTCACCGCGCAGAGCGGCGTCCCGCAGGTGAGTTCGCATGCGACCTATGTCGGCCTCCAGTTCTACGGCAACCCGACGAGCGTCGCGCGTGGGATTCCCCAGGTGCATCTCTGGGAAGCCAACAGTTTCATCAACTCCACGCTGCGCTACGGCGCGGGATCGACGAACCCGCCTCTAGCACCCCCATCGACGGCGCTAAAGGTCTACAACCACAGTTGGATCGGCGGTGCAGGGGGAACCCCGACGCCCATCGCCGCCGACAACGAGATCCTCCGTCGCGCGGACTTCGCGATGAATCGCGATGACGTCCTGTACACACTCGGGATGAACAACGGTGGAACAAGCGCGACCTATCCGCTGATGGCGATGGGCTATCACGGGCTTTCGGTCGGGATGACCGGCGGCGGACACTCCCATGGCGATGTACCCACCGGCGGCGATGGCGTCGGCCGCATGAAGCCCGAGATCGTCGCACCTGGCTCGGCGACGAGTTGGGCGACACCAGTCGTCGGCGCATGCGCCGCGCTCCTCTTTGAGACGGCCGCGACGCACCCGAGCCTTTCGCTCAATCCCAATGCCGACGAGACGGTTGTCATCAAGGCCGCGCTCATGGCTGGAGCGAACCATCGCGTCGGCTGGACGAACAATCCGCAAACGAGCGGCACCGCGCGCGGCGTCACCGCGAAGCCGCTCGACACGACCTATGGCGTCGATGTCGTAAACATCGATCGTGCCCATCAGGTGCTCACCGGCGGCGAACGTGATGGTGCGGCCACCTCTGCTGCGGCGACGGCGGCGGTCGGCGCCTCAGGATGGGACTTCGAGCTCATTCCCGTCTCCGTGTCCCGCTACTGGCGGCTCCATGTCACGCAGCCGGTCGCGGAACTCTCGGTGGTCGCCACTTGGCATCGCACTCAGTCGACCTCGATTGTGGTGCCGACGGTTCCCAACATCGATCTCACCCTCTTCCGCACCGATGCGGCCGGCACGCTCACTCCCCTAGAAGGTGACGCGGGAGCCGCCTACTACGCCACCGGCAATGTCGCGAGCCGTTCGATTGTCGACAACGTCGAGCACCTCTACATCACTGGGCTGACCCCGGGCGACTACATGATCGAAGCGAAGCGCGCAGGGGCTCCACTCGTCGGCACTCCGCCATTTGCGCTCGCGTGGTATTCCCCGGCGCCCGCCTTCGACATCGCGGATCTCAATCAGGATGGCGTCGTCGACGGCCTCGACCTGACGGCGATCCTCAGCAACTGGCTCGGGACCGGCGCGGGCGACATCAATACCGACGGCGTGGTCAATGGCCTCGACCTGACGTACGTGCTCTCCGG
>CANETX010000095.1 GCA_947441435.1 Planctomycetaceae bacterium | reverse complement strand
AAGAGGTAGTGGTCGCCACCGATGGAGTGGAAGAGCAATCCGCGCGCATCCGGCGCTCCTTCGAGCGCTCCCGGCACCACGACTTCGAACTTCGAGTCGGCGAACGAGGGAATCGTCGGCGTGGAACTCGGCGGTCCAGGTTCGCGCGGCGCCTCAGGGAATCCGTGCGCGGGAAGGAGCGCGAGCAGATCGTCGAATCGTGCGACGATCGGTCCCGATGCAAGCGCCGACTCGACGGCGGTGCGGCACGCTACGGTCGTCGCTTCATCGGCGCCGAACCGCAGCGCGGGCATTGTGAACTCCCGCAGAACGATCGTCGCGCTCGGACGGTCGATGGTCGTCCGCGCGCGCACAGAAATCGTCCCGACAATTTCTTTCGCACCGGGAGGGGTGACGGCGACGGCGATCTTGGCATCGAGGATTCCCTCGTTCCACTGCGTTGCTTGCGGTTGGCTCAGCGTGACTCGATGACCCGATGCGACCGTCGCCGCTCGAGGCCAGTCGAGATCTCCCGCATGGGCGCTCGCGGCTGCGAGCATCGCTCCCGCGACTACGGCGAACGTCCCTCGGGTGCCCGCTGCGCCTCGCCGCCCAGCGTCACGACTGCGTGGCAAACGCGAGTTCATTGCCCGTCGCCAGATCGACGAATTTCCACTGCAGAGTCCGACCGATCCGCTCGATGACGAGCCATGCGATGTCCTCGTCGGTGACATCGAGCATCATCTGGAGAATCGGATCCTGCTGCGGGCTCAGGAACAATTCGATGCCGGGGCCGTAGAGGACGTCCCCCCCTGTGGCTTCGGGGTGGGTGTTGAGCGCGCTCAGTTTCGTGAGGATCTCGGTGCGCGATCCCAGCGGAGCCATCCCCTTGTCACTGCCCGGCTCATTCGAAATCACGACGAGATGGCGCATCCACCTCCAAGGATAGGAGAATCTCGGACGGTTGTTGGAGGGTCACCTCGGGGAGTTGACGGGCTCGATCGGACTCGCGAGCCGGTCCATCTCCTCGTCGGTCATCCACGGGAGTTCACGCAGTTTCGCGCGCAGCCTGTCGGGCATCGGCTTCCCCGCGCGCTCATGGGGAGGGCGGCTCTTCCATCTTCGATGGACCCAGAGATACTGCTCGGGGGCGCGGCGGATCATCGTCTCGATGGCCCGATTGAATCGCGCCGTGATGTAGAAGAGGGGATCGGGCTGATCGCGCCACTCTTCGGGGAGGATGATGTCGCCCGACTCGAGTTCGTACTGGAACCGGTCGCCGATCCTCCGCGCGCATCCGGCGATGATCGGAGCCTCGTAACGCATGGCCAGGAGGCCGATCGACTTGTAGCTCGAGGCGAGTCGGCCGAAGAATGGCACGAAGAGCCCATCATCTCCGGCATTCTGGTCGGCGATGAATCCGACGCGCCCGCGCTGCTCGATCAGTCGCTGCACTTCAGCGGTCGCTCCCCACTTGGTCAGGATCTCAAGGCCGCGCGCCTCGCGCACCGAGCGGATCCAGCGGTCGAGCCAAGGATTGTCGAGAGGACGTGCGAGCGCGGAAATCCGGAACTTGAGGAGCGCGAGCACGAACCCGAGCAACTCCCAATTCCCGCAGTGGCCCGTCACCATCAGGATTGGCCGGTCTTCGAGAAGCAACTTCAGGGGTGCTTGGACGCTGCCGGTTCCGACGTAGTGCGGCCACGCACTCGGGGTGAGGAGGCGGGGGATTGCCACGCTCTCGACCATGAACATCTGGAGGAGGCTCTGGACGCTGCGCTGCGCGATGGATTCGACCTCCGGCGCTGCGAGGTTCGGGAAACTCCGCGAGATGTGGCCGATCGCTCGCCGGCGGTGGCGCGCGCCGAATCGGTAATAGGCGCTGCCAACCGCAGCGGCCGTGCGCATGTTCTGATTGACCCCGAAGAGATGGAAGAGGCCGAAGAGTCCCCGAAGTGCGGCGTACTGCGCGAAGTGCGTGCCTTGGTCGATCGCGCCGTCGAGACGCACGCGATCGTCAGCGGTCTGCCGCGCCGGTAAGGATCTGGAAGCGATTCCAGTTGAGCACCGGAACCTGTGCCGCGCGTGCCGACGCAATCAGCGCTTCGTAGGCATCGGAGGCGCGCTTCGACTCGAGGTATGCGTTGTATCCGCTGCTGTCTTCACCTAGCGGCTGCGCCATCACCCGTGGAGGCAGCGTTCCGACGACAACAAAGTCAACTTCGGGGGTGAGTTCTTCACCCTCGACGATCACTCCGCCCCACTCCTTGATCTTGCCACGGATGTAGTTGGACTCGTCGTCGGAGGACTTGCCATCGGCATCGACATCGAACTTGCCGTGGACGAGGAACTTGTACTTGTAGCTCGGGCTGTAGACGGCGTTGGCGAGGACGTCGCCGCGCTGAATTGCCTGCCCGCGTCGCTGGCGGGTCACGCGCGCCGTGCTCGTCGTGTCGCCGACCTTGGTGATCTCGATCGACGCCTTGCCAGGGCTTTGGCGATCGGTCTTGGGGTCGTACATGATCGCTGCGGCGTCGGGATACACCTCGAAAGTCATCCCCGGCCGGACGTGGTCGCGCAGGCCGAGGGAGATGAACACCTGATCCTTGTTCGTGCCGAGATCGACGATGCTGCCGTCCGCAAGAAGCGCTGGATCGCTCGGCTTGATGCGGAATTGCTCGAGTTGCTGCTGCAGGACCTGCACGCGCTCGGACAGGTTCTGGTTGGAGGCCACGAGTGCTCCCTGCTTGGCCTGCTCTTCCGCGATCTGGTTCGCGAACTCCGACTGGGCCTGCTCGCGAACCTGAGTCAACTCAGTTTTGAGATCGGCGATCTCGGACATGGCCCGATCGGTCGACTCCTTGTAGGGAGCAATCGTCGCGGTGAGCTGCGTGACCTTCTCGTCGGCCGCCTGCTTGATCGCCTCGGCTTCCGCCTTCACCTCGTCTGCCTGCGCGATGGCCGCTTCGCTGGCCTTCACCTGATCGGCAAACTTGGCCTGGGCATCCTGCGCCGCACGACGGGCTGCGTCAAGCGCCTGCTTCGCCGTCTCGCTGTCCGAAAGTCCGAGTGACGAGCGGATCTTACTGAGATCGCCGCTCGAATCACCCGAGACAAGCGTGGCAAGCGCTGCCTCGCGGGCCATGAGATGCTCGACGAGGGTGACCCCTTCAGCCTGCGCCGCAGCCTCGAGGGACGCGAGCGACTCGCTCGAGTCGGGCTTGAGGACTTTGGCGAGTTCCCGCTGAGCGGTCGCGCGCTCCACGCGGGCCTTCTCTGCCTCCGAATAGAAGTAGATCGCGGCCACCAAAGAGAGGACCGTCAGGATGACGAACACGACGAGGGAGACGAGGGGACCGGTGTTTCCTGAGCGGATGGCCATAGAAGGGGTATCGTCCCCGACCGCCGCACTCGCGTCAAGTCTTCACTTCACCTGCCCTTGCGGAATCTCCGAAGATCTGGCATACTTTCCCGTCCGGCGTGAAGCCCAGAGTGGCCGCGCCAACGACGAGGAACCCAAGTGCCCAATAGCGAATCAGCGAAGAAACGAGTCCGACAGAACACTGACCGAGCCGCGCGCAATCGATGGCGCCGCACCAAGGTCAAGGATGAGACCAAGGTGTTCCTCAAGGCCATCCACGATGGCGATCGTGTAGGCGCCGAGAAGTCGCTCCGCTCGCTTTCAGGGCTGCTCGACAGATTCGCGCTGACGCCGACGATGCATCGCAACACGGCGGCTCGGCGCAAGAGTCGTCTCGCGAAGCGTCTCAACAAGTTGACCGCGTCGGCGAAGGCCTGACGGCGCCACTCGGCAGCTGCTGCGGGCCAAGGCGACAACCGAACGCACCCATGGCGAAATCCCGTCGCGAAGGGCGGCGTGGCACGGGGGAGACCCGAGCGTCTGGTCGCTCGGATGCGCACGCCACGAATTCATACTTCGATCGATCGCGACGGCCGCTTGAGATTCTCGCGCTCGTTGCGCCGCTCGTCGTCCTCTACGAAGTTGGCCTCGTCAGCGCGCAGCGCAGCGCGCAGGGAACGCTGACCAACGCCGCTCACGAGGGGCTGTTTCGATTCTTCTGGAGTTTCGGGATCGATGCCGAGCGGATGAGCCTTCCCGCGCTTGCACTTCCGGCGGTGGCAGTCGTGCTCATCTTGATCCTCTGGCAGATGATCGCACGCCGACCGTGGTCGCTGCACCTGCCGACCGTTGGCGCCATGGTCATCGAGAGTGCGCTTCTTGCGATCCCGCTCCTCGTGCTCGCCGAGGTGATCTCGCGCGCGGCGATCCCGGCCATCGGTTGGAGTGCGCTCCCCGCAGTTGCCGCTGGTGCCCCCGACGAGGCGATCGCCAAGTTGACCCCATTCGCTCGGGTGACCATGAGCATTGGCGCCGGGATCTACGAGGAACTCGTGTTTCGGATGGTCCTCCTCGCGCTTCTGCACGGACTGCTCGTCGACCTCTTGCGCATGGACGAGCGGTGGGGGGCGACGATCGCCATTGTCGTGTCGGCGGTGCTGTTTGCCGTCTACCACCCGATCCACACGCCGACCGGTGGAGTCGCCTGGCCGCGACTCGCCTTCTTCCTTCTCGCCGGGCTCTACTTCGGCACGATCTACAGCGTCCGCGGGTTCGGCATCGCCGTCGGAGCGCACTCCGCGTACGACATCGCTGTCTTCGCGCTGTTGGCGGAGAGTTGAGGGCGCTCGCGGCGCTCTCCGACCTACACTCGCGCCTTCCGATGCATGCCCGTGTCGCACGCACCATTCCGATCGTCGTCGCCCTCGCTGTGGCGGCTGCGCTCGTCTATGTCGCGTGGAAGTTCGACGAGAGTCTGCCGAAGGTCGATCGAGCGCGACGGGTCCCCATCGAGGAACTTGTCGCGCCGGATCCCCTGACCGCCGAGGAGCGGGCCGCGCTCGCCTCGCGCGCGCCAATGGGCACGACCATCGAACTCGACCGCGGGGCGTGGGTGCAGGTGGCCGGGAAGGACGGGAAGGTCGTGCAGCAGTACGCCGCGCAGCGAATCGATCCGCAGCCGGGTGCGGCGATGCGCATGGAGGAGCCGCGTGCGGTCTTCTATCTCGATGACGGTCGATTGGCGACGATTCGTGCTGCGGCAGGGCGCGTGCATGTCCCCAATCGCGCGCTTGAGTCGGGGGCGTTTTCAGGGGCGGTCGTGGTCCGCATGTACCGCCCCGATTCCCGTGGGAAGATCGATCTGGCGAAGGATTCTCCCGCGCTGATTCTCGAGGCCGACGACCTCGAGTTCGATCAGGTGCTCGGATCGCTCGCCTGCCCGGGACCGTTTCGGCTCACGACGGACATGCTCACCTTCGATGGCGATGGGCTCGAACTGCTCCTCACTCCCGATGGGAAGACGATTCAGCGATTGTCGGTAGACCACCCGTTGGGGCCGATCGTGATCGATCGCGCGCGCGCCTCCGGAGGTCGGACCGCTTCAGTGATGGGTCGAGCGATGTATGACGCGACGCCGGTTTCGTTCGTCGAGCCGCAGTCGGGGGCGAGGCCGGCGCCCGCGGCAGTGCCAGTTCCCGCGCCGGTGCGTGCGGCTGCGCCGGCGAGTGCGCAGTTCTACCGGCTCGATCTCCATGACGATGTCGAGGTGCTTCGGTACTCCGCGACCGATCGCGCGTGGACGCGGGGGGATCTCTTGACGGCGATCTTCACCCTCGAGAGCGATCTCGTGTCGAAGGAGATTGCTGCTGGGCCGACGCCGGCGCAAGCGCCGGAGCCGCCGCAGCGCGCTCCGATGATGGGGATGTATTCGCAGTTGGCGGCCGCATCCATCGCGCAAGCGGGGGGCGCAGCCCAACCCCAAGGTGATCTGATCGTCGTCCGCTTCACGGGGCAATTGCTCCTTGAGCCGGCCGCACCCGGACAGGCGGTTCCCGCGAATCCGACGGACATGATGGTGGCCATCGACGGACGGGTCGTCGAGATCGCGACCGACAAGTTGATGGCCCTGCGGAGCAAGGAAATCGACATCGACCTCGTCGGGGCGAAGGATGGGACGACCGCTCCCGCGCTGCTGGTTGCGCGCGGTGATGTGGAGGCGACTGACTCACTGCAGACCGTGTGGTGTGGCGCGCTGCGCGCGAAGTTCGCTCCCGATGCGCAGGCGGCGAAATCCGCGGCGGTCGATCCCGTGCTCGGTGCCGCGAAGGTCGAGCGGGTCGATGCGACCGAGTCGGTCCAGATTCAGTTGAAGGATGGCGCGCGCGTCTTCGCGAACTCGATGGTCGCGTTTCCCGAGGCCAAGACCGCTGATCTCGCCGGTCCCGATGTGATGCTCGTGCGCAGTGGAGTCCTCATCGAGGGGCTCGCCTCGGTGCATGTCGATGAAGTGGCGCGGAGCGCGGCTGCTCCCGGAGGGGGACGCGCCCGGAATTGGTCGTTGCCGCTCCTCGCGGGCCAGCCGACGACGCGGGTCGATCGTCCGAAGGCTCCCGAGGGAGTTCCGCTCCTCGACGCTGCGTGGGGCGGTGGGATGTCGTTCGTCGATCGCGACAAGGGTGGCGCGGTCCTCGACCTTGATGGGAAGGTGAAGGTCCGCGCCCAACCCGAGCCTGACGAGTTCGACGCGCTTGATGCGATGAGCGTGCACCTTGAGTTCGATCGGACCGGTGGAGAAGAAGTTCGCCCTCGTCGCCTGCTCGCCAAGGGAGATGCGCGCCTCGAGAACCAGAAGTGGGCGAGCGCGGCACGAAGCGGCGAACCCCGGCTCTTTCAGGTGAAAGCAGAGACAGTCGACTACGACGCAGTGGCGGGAGAGGCGAACATTCCCTGCGCGGGCAGTGCGCTGATCTATGTGCCGCCGGGATCGTCGCAGGATTCGCGTGTGGCGCAGGGGCGCTCGCGCGATGCGCTTGTCCCCGGCGGCGGAGTCGAGGGCATCAGCAGGTTCCGCTGGGGAGCGTCGATGAACCTGAAGCGCATCGTCGACGATCGGTACCTCATGGTCATGGAGCAGTCGGTCGAACTCGTGCGCTCGGGTCCCCGCAAGGACGACACGCTCACCATGACCTGCGACCGATTGGAAGCGACGATGGATCGCGGGGCGAAGGACGCGGCGGAGTCCGGGGCCTTCGACTTGGGCGGGTCCGCGGAGATCAAGCGGGTGCGCGGGCAGGGGCGCTGCTTCATCCGCACGGCGCAGTACGACGTCGAGTGCGAGTCATTCGACTACGACACCGTTACGCAGATCGCGGAGTTGACGGCGCGTCCGGGACGACTCGTGAACGTGCTCCCCAAGGGGCAGGGAGCTCCGGTGCGTGCTGCGTCGATGGTGTGGGATCTCGCGAGCGGCCGCATCCAGATTCGCTCAGGCAGCGGTGCCCTCGGCGGGTCCTGACCCGGTCAGCCGTCGCGCGAGGCGCGGTACTTCTGGATGAGATTGTTCGTCGAGGAATCGTGGCCCAGCGGCGTCGATGCCGTGAGTTCAGGGATGATCCGCTGCGCGAGTTGCTTGCCCAGCTCCACTCCCCACTGATCGAAGGAGTTGATCCGCCAGAGGGTCCCCTGCGTGAAGACACTCATTTCATAGAGGGCCACGAGGCGACCGAGCGTCGCGGGGTCGAGCCGAGGCGCGAGAATCGTGTTGGACGGGCGGTT
>CANETX010000094.1 GCA_947441435.1 Planctomycetaceae bacterium | reverse complement strand
GCGATGATGGGGACGTTGAGGGTGCCCCGGCGGATCAGCGCCTGCAGGGCATCGAATGTCTTCTTGTGCGCGAGGTCTCCCGTGGCGCCGAAAAAGACCATCGCATCGGCGGGTTGATGGAGCGACATGGTGGGAGGTCCTAGTGCTGCTCGAGGTGGCCGCCGAAGCCGAGCCGCATCGCGGAGAGCACCTTGTTGGCGAACTCCGCATTGCCCCGACTCTCGAAGCGATCCATGAGCGCGGCGCTGATGACGTGGGAGGGAACTCCCTCTTCGATGGCAGCGAGGACGGTCCATCGCCCTTCGCCGGAATCGGAGACGCGGCCGCCGAGCGACGAGAGGTGGCGGTCCGATGCGAGCGCCTGCGCGGTGAGATCGAGGAGCCATGAGGCGACGACGCTCCCGCGCCGCCACACTTCGGCGACTTCCGGAAGGTCGAACTGGTACTGGTACTCGGTGGGATCGCGCAGAGGAGTTGTCTCCGCATCCTGCGCGTGGGTGCGCAAGCCGACATCGGCGTTCTTGAGGATGTTGAGTCCCTCCGCGTACGCCGCCATCAGGCCATATTCGATCCCATTGTGGACCATCTTCACGAAGTGGCCTGCGCCAGAAGCTCCACAGTGGAGGTATCCCTCCTCAGCCGTTCCCTTGGCGGTCCGACCGGGAGTCGGTGGAGCGCTTGCCTTGCCCGGCGCAAGCGTCTTGAAGATGGAGTCGAGCCGGTCGACGGCGACCTTGTCTCCACCGATCATCTGCGAGTACCCGCGTTCGAGTCCGAAGACTCCGCCGCTGGTGCCGCAATCCACGTAGTGGAGTCCCTTCGCGGCCAAGGCCTTGGACCGTCGGATGTCGTCCTTGTAGTAGGAGTTGCCGCCATCGATGATCGTGTCGTCCTTGGAGAGAAGCGGGGCGACTTCGCCGATGGAATCGTCGACGAATGCGGCGGGAATCATCAGCCAGACACTGCGCGGCGCGCTGAGTTTCGACACGAGGTCCGCGACGCTGGTGGCCGCGGTGGCCCCTTCGGCCGCGAGTTGCGCAACAGCAGCAGCGTTGCGGTCGAAGACCACGACGTGATGTCCGCCTCGAAGGAGGCGCTTGGTCATGTTCGCCCCCATCCGTCCAAGTCCAATCATGCCAAGTTGCATTCGTCAGTCTCCTCTAGGTGCCATGGTTCCGGCGCGAGCGTGGAAGCCTACCCCTCGCCGCCTCGTCCGTCAGTTTGAGAGTGACCTCTGCTACCATTTGACCTTCGCAGATTGCGCACGCCATGGACACTGACCTGAACCTCGGAGCATCCTGTGGCGCGTAAGGAACGGCGAAAGATCGGCGAACTTCTGGTCGAGGCCGGAGTCGCCAAGTCCGAACAGGTCGAGCAGGCGGTGTCGACGGCGAAGGCTTCGCGCAAGCGGACCGGCGAGGTTCTCGTCGAGATGGGAGCCTGCACCGAGGAAGATGTCGCCAAGGCGCTCGGGAGGCAGTTCGGGATGGAATTCGCCAACCTCGATCGCCCGGAGTGGGCCAACCGGGTCAACAGAAAGCTTCTCCCCGAGGATGTCACCAAGAAGTTCCTGATTCTTCCCCTCGACGAGAAGAAGGGAAACATCGTCCGGCTGCTCATTCACGACCCGATGGACCTTGAGGCGCTGACCGCGCTGCAGTTCCGATTGAGTTGCCAATTCGAGACGTTCATCACCAGCCGTGGGCAGATCCGGCGATTCCTCGAGGGGGGCAAGGAAGAGGGAAGCCTCCTCAACCGCAAGAGCCTGATGACGGCGTCGATCACGCAGTCCAAGGACACGAGCCGCGACTCGAGCCAAGACTCGTCGCGTGATGCGTCGCGCGATGCGAGCGTTGATAGCGACCGCGCCGATCGACAAGCGCAGATGAGTGCCACGAAACTCGTGGACCGGATCATCATCGACGCGGTGGAGCAGCGTTCCAGCGACATCCACATCGAGCCGATGAAGCAGTACGTGATGCTTCGGTACCGCATCGACGGTTCGTGCGTGGAGATGGAGCGGATCGACAAACGCCTGCAGAGCGCGATGCTCGCCCGCATCAAGCTGATGGCCGGGGTGAACATTGCCGAGCGCCGCGTCCCTCAGGACGGGCGCATCAAGTTCAAGGTGGGTGACTCCAACATCGACTTTCGCGTCAGTGCGTGCCCGGCGTACTGGGGAGAGTCGATCGTCATGCGAATCCTCCGGCCGGAGTCAGCCCGCATTGGCCTGCTGAATCTTGGTCTCCAGCAGGACACGCTCGACACCTTCAACAAGGTCATCCGCCGTCCCAACGGCATCTTCCTCGTGACGGGTCCGACCGGATCGGGCAAGACGACGACGCTCTATTCCGCGCTCAACGATCTCAACCGTCCTGACCGCAAGATCATCACGGCCGAAGATCCAGTCGAATTCTCCTTCAAGGGCATCAATCAGGTGCAGGTGCGCGAGAACATTGGGCTGACCTTTCCCGTCATCCTCAAGTCGATGCTCCGCCAGGCGCCGAACATCATCCTCGTGGGCGAAATCCGAGATCGCGAAGTTGCCGACATCGCCATCCAGGCGGCGCTCACCGGACATCTGGTGTTCTCGACGCTGCACACCAACGATGCTCCGAGCGCCATCACACGTCTCATTGACATGGGGGTCAAGCCCTTCTTGGTGGCCAGTTCGATCCAGGCGGTGCTCGCGCAGCGCCTTGCGCGAATCCTCTGTCCAGAGTGCAAGGTCCCGGATGACCAGCCGGATCCCCACTGGGCGCGGATCACGGGGATCACTGCCGAGGAGATTGCCCGTGGCACGATGATGAAGCCGGTTGGGTGTCCCAAGTGCGCCAAGATCGGTTACAAGGGGCGCAAGGGTGTCTATGAGATGATGCTCATGAACTCCGAGATCCGCGATCTCGCCTTCCAACGGGCGACCGTCGGCAAGATTCGGGCGGCGGCGGTGCGCTCTGGAATGCGAACGCTGCTCGGCGATGGGAAGATCAAGGTCCTGAAGGGAATCACAACTGCCGACGAGGTGGCGACGTTCGCCCAAGCGGATGTGGCGCCATGATGATTCCCTGCGGCGTACTTGAAGCCTGAACGAAGGAGCACACGATGTCATCCACTGAAGACACCCCGCGCGCCAAGGTCGAGTCCAGTTCCATGCAGATCGACCGCCTGCTCGACACTGTTGTCCGGCAGGGGGCGTCGGATCTCCACGTCACGGTCGGCCGTCCACCCACGCTCCGCCTGAATGGTCGGCTCCGATCGCTCGCGACGAAAGTCCTCACGTCAGAGGACACCATGTCGCTCATGAAGCAGATTGCGCCCGAGCGCAACCAGCAGGAACTGCAGGAGAACGGGGGTTCAGACTTCGGAATCGCATTCTCGACGCTGGCTCGGTTCCGCTGCTCGATCTTCAAACAGCGCGGCGCCGTTTCGATGGTCATGCGACAGATTCCCAATCGCCTCATGACCTTCGAGGAGATCGGTCTTCCCGAGATCTGCTTGGACCTCATCCGGCGTCCGCGAGGACTTCTTCTGGTGACGGGCCCCACCGGCAGCGGCAAGTCGACATCGCTGGCAACGATGATCGACCACATCAACCAGAACTTCGAGCGACACATCGTGACGGTCGAGGACCCGATCGAGTTTTATCACTATCACAAGAAGTCGGTGGTCAACCAGCGTGAGGTGGGCGAAGATGTTCCCTCCTTCACCGAAGCGCTCAAGCGAGTGCTCCGAATGGATCCCGATGTCGTGCTCGTGGGCGAAATGCGCGACCTCGAGACAATCGAAGCCGCCATCCGCGCCGCCGAGACGGGCCATCTCGTTTTCGGAACCCTGCACACCACCGGCGCTGCTGGAACGATCAACCGAATCATCGATGCCTTCCCCACGAACCAACAGGAGCAGATCCGGGTTCAGCTGTCGACGTCACTGATCGCGGTCTTGAGCCAGGTGCTGCTCGTGCGGAAGGACAGGCCTGGACGACTCGCGGCGTACGAGTTCCTTATGGTGACTCCCGCCATCTCCAACCTCATCCGCGAGAACAAGACCTTCCGAATTGACTCGGCCATCCAGACCGGCAAGAAGTTTGGGATGCAATTGCTCGACGACCACCTTTGGCGGATGTACACCGAGAACCGGATCGACGCGGAGGAGATGATCGACAAGGCCAAGGACGCGGGGGCAATTCGCGACAAGGTCCACCGCGCGGGTGGAAAGATCGGTCGAGCCGAGTGGGATGAGGACGATGTAAAGGCCTAGGAAACGTTTCCCGAATACTGGTTGTCATAACCAAACCGTAAAATTTGAGCGTTGGATGTGGTTTGTCCGTATATTCCGGAGGCATCGCCATGGCAGAAACGGCTCACATCATCGACCCCTCCGAGTTGAAGGGTCGCAAGTTGGGCCGGGTGCTGACCAAGATGGGGAAGGTGACGCGAGAGCAGGTCCACGAGGCCATCGAAGCGCGCGCCAACGACTCGAACAAGCTCAGGAAGAAGTTGGGGGAGATGCTCCTCGACGCTGGGCTCATCACCCCCCACGATCTGGCGGTCGCCCTCGCCGGGCAGCGGGGATTCAACTACGTGAGCATCGTTGCCCTCAAGATCCCCGGAGAGGTCTTCCGGACGATCTCGTCGGAGACAGCCAACGTGATGAAGGTGGTTCCGATCGCCGTCGATCAGGACCTCAAGACCGCCACGGTGGCCATCGCGAGCGCGACGAACTTCCAGGCGGTCGACAACCTCAAGATGAACGTCATGGCGGGCTACGCGGTGACCGTCGTGATCGCCCCTGCGGCCGAGATCGACGAAGTGATCAAGCGCGAGTACTCGCGCAAGGTCGATACGGGCGAACTCTTTTCGGAAGTGAACCGATCCGAGGCGGTGAAGAATCTCCAGGGGCGCGGCGACTCGGTGGACACCGGCTCGCTCGAGAGTGCGGCCAGCGACAATGCCGTCGTCCGGCTCGTCAACAACATGCTCATGCAGGCGATCGCGAATCGAGCCTCGGACATCCATCTGGAGCCGTTCGAGGATGAGTTCAAGATGCGCTACCGAATCGACGGCATCCTCTATGACATGAAGAACCCCGAGAAGAGCATCGCGATGGCGGTCATCAGCCGCATCAAGATCATGGCGAAGCTCAATATCGCGGAACGGCGGCTCCCGCAGGACGGTCGCATCAATTACGAGGGAGTTACAGCCGAGCCAATCGACCTTCGCGTCGCTGTGCTTCCGACGATGTTCGGAGAGTCGGTCGTGCTGCGTGTCCTTGATCGCTCCGCGGTCCAACTTGATCTCGACCGCATCGGCCTCCGCGAAGATGAGCTCAAGACGATGAGGCTGATCATCGGCAAGCCCAACGGCATCGTGCTCGTCACGGGACCGACGGGTTCAGGAAAGACGACGACTCTGTACGCCGCGCTGCGCGAACTCAACCAGGTCGACACCAAGGTCCTCACCGCCGAGGATCCGGTTGAGTACGACATCGAGGGGATGATCCAGTGCCAGGTGAACATCGATCAGGAACTCACGTTCGCCAAGCTCCTCCGGTCCTTCCTCCGGCAAGACCCCGACATCATCCTCGTGGGTGAAATCCGCGACCTTGAGACTGCCCAGATCGCCATCCAGGCGAGCCTCACCGGGCATCTCGTGTTCGCGACCTTGCATACCAACGATGCACCGAGTTCCATCCTGCGACTCCTCGACCTCGGGGTCGAGTCGTTCCTCTTGACTGCGACAATCGAGGCCATCGTCGCCCAGCGACTCGTCAGGCGGATCTGCACGCTGTGCAAGGAAGAGTTCAGCCCGAGCGAGGAGCATCTCATGGAGCTGAGCCTGCGCCCGGCCGATGTGCAGGGGCGCACGCTCTACCGTGGGCGTGGGTGCGACAACTGCACGAAGTCGGGTTACAAGTCGCGCATGGCGATCTTCGAGATCCTCATGATGGACGATGAACTCCGGGAACTCGTGATGCAGCAGGCGTCGACGGCGGTGCTGCGCAGCGAGGCGCGTAAGCGAGGGATGCGGACGTTGCGCGAGTCGGGGCTGATCGCCCTGTACGAGGGGCAGACGACCATCGACGAGATCGTCCGCGAAACCATCAGCGAGGAGTGATCCATGGCGAACTACGCATACGAAGCTGCCAACGCTGCCGGAAAGACCGAGAAGGGGCTCATCGACGCCGAGTCGAGCGAGGACGCCGTCCGGAAGATCAGGTCGCAGGGTCTCTTCCCGACCTCCGTCCGCGAGCAGCGCAAGGGGGCGGGGAAGAAGAAGGGTCCCAAGAGCCTCGACGTCAAGAAGAAGAAGGGGTTCAACCTCTCCATCGGTGGGGTGAGCACGAAGGTGCTGACGACATTCACCCGGCAGATGTCGACCCTTCAGGACGCCGGTCTCCCGCTGCTTCGATCGCTGCAGATCCTCGAGGACCAGCAGAAACCCGGGAAGCTCAAGAACGTGCTCGGCGAGGTGTGCGAGTCGGTCAGTTCCGGCACCTCGCTCTCGGACGCCTTCGCCCAGCATCCCAAGGTGTTCTCGAACCTCTACGTGAAGATGGTCGCCGCCGGCGAAATCGGCGGTGTCCTCGATGTCATCCTGCAGCGGCTCGCCGAGTTCATGGAGAAGGGGCAGCGGCTCAAGCGGCGCATCATCGGCGCCATGATCTATCCGGCGGTCGTCATCACCATCGCGGTCGCGATCGTGACAGGCATCATGTACTTCGTCATCCCGAAGTTTCAGGAGATCTTCAACGACTTCGAAGTTGAGCTGCCGGCCCTGACGAAGTGGCTCATCTCGGCGAGCAAGTGGGTGGCCGGGCAGGATGTCGGGCAGCGCGTGCCGGGGGCGGTCTGGGTGATGTGCTCCCCGTTCCTCCTCTTCTTCTTCTTCAAGATCATCCGCAAGACGACCTTTGGGCGTGCCGCAACCGATGTGGTTCGCACGAAGATTCCCGTCATCGGCATGCTGATCCGCAAGACGGCGGTTGCCCGCTTCACGCGCACGCTTGGCACGCTGGTCGCGGCCGGTGTCCCGATTCTCGAGGCGATCCTCATCACGCGCGACACGTCGGGGAACTATGTCTTCGAGAAGGCGCTCACCCGCGTGCACGACTCGGTGCGTGAGGGCGAGTCGTTCGCCAAGCCCCTGCGCGAGGCCAAGGTCTGCGACGCGATCGTCGTGAACATGATCGACGTCGGCGAGGAGACGGGCGACCTCGATGCGATGCTCATGAAGATCGCGGACAACTACGAAGAGGAAGTCGATGTCGCGGTTGCCAGCCTCCTGTCGCTGCTCGAGCCGTTCATGGTGGTCATCCTCGGCGGCATCGTCGGGACGATCGTGTTGGCACTCTTCCTTCCGCTCGTGGCCATGATCGAGAGCGTGTCCGGAGGCCAGAACTGATGCGCCGCACCCTCGTCCGTCGGGCATTCACCGTCGTCGAGTTGCTCGTCGTCGTCGCGGTCATCGTGCTGCTCGTGGGAATCCTGGTCACGGTGCTGTCGAGTTCGGCCAAGGCTGCGCAGGCGACAAGCACACGGGCGCTCATGGGAACGATTTCCAGCGCGCTCGTCAGGTTCAAGACCGACCTCGGCTACCTGCCGCCGGTTCTCGGCGTTGCGCCCTCGGGTGGAGTTGGATCGGGCAATCCCGGCTTCTTGCGCGATCTCCTCATTCCGTCGGTGAATGGTGGACCCACCCTTCCGCAGCAGGTGGCGCTGGGGAACTATGTATCCAT
>CANETX010000093.1 GCA_947441435.1 Planctomycetaceae bacterium | reverse complement strand
GCGGACCTCAACATCATGGCCATGAGACTTGCAGATCGCGAGCGACTGTCCCATGAGAATGCGACGCTCAGCACGGACGTGGCGCGCAAGGAGGAGCAACTCGTCGCCATCGCCCGGGTGGATGTCCAGTTGCACGAGATCCAGGATCTCGACATCCTGATCGATCGGATCCTCGGCGTGGGACGACAATTGCTGCGCTGCGATGCGGGGAGTGTGCTGCTGCGCGAGGGCGAGGAATTGCACCTCAAGTGGGTTCAGAACGACACCCTCAGTCGAGGGCTCGCCCCCGGGCAGCGGTTCCGCGTCCAGTTCGCCCGCATTCCCGTGGGTGGTGGGAGCATTGCCGGCTATGTCGCCATGTCCGGACAACCTGCACTCATCGACGATGCCTACGCAATCCCCAGCGACGCCCCCTATCACTTCAATCGCGCCGTCGATGACTCGACGGGGTACCGCACGCGCAGCGTTCTCGCCATCCCCCTTCAGGCGGCGGGCAAAGTGATCGGTGTGCTCCAACTGCTCAACCCGTTGGAAGCTGACGGTGCACCACGCACTGGATTCGCCCCCGACGATCTTGAGGCGATTCACCACTTCGCATCGGCGGCGACTGTCGCACTCAAGCAGGCGTCGACCACGCGGGCCATGGTCATGCGCATGATCGAGATGGCGGAGATGAGGGACCCCAGCGAGACGGCAGCCCACGTCCAGCGCGTCGCCGAGTACTCGATCATCCTCTACGAGGCGTGGGCGGCACGCCATGGAGTCGACGGCCTGCGCATGGAGAGCGAGCGTGACATCCTGAAGATCGCGGCGATGTTGCATGATGTGGGCAAGGTCGGGATCTCGGACACGATCCTCAAGAAGCCAGGGCGACTGACTGTCGACGAGTACCGGACGATCCAGCAGCACGCGGTGACGGGAGCGCGCCTCTTCGCGGATCGGCGGAGTCCGCTGGATCGTGCCGCCTTCGACGTGGCGCTCCATCATCACGAACGGTGGGATGGAGCGGGGTATCCCGGTGATGTCGTGGTGGACCCACTGCTGGTGGCGAACGGAACTCTCCCCGGAGCGGGCCCCCAGATGGCTGGCGAGCGGATCCCGCTCTTCGCGAGGATTGTGGCGGTGGCGGATGTCTTTGATGCGCTGAGTTCCAAGCGTCAATACAAGGAGGCCTGGCCGGAGGACCGAGTCATCACGGAGATGACGGTCAATGCCGGGAGGCAGTTCGACCCCGAGTTCATTGAATTGCTCACGGCGTGTCTTCCCGCGTTCCGTGTGGTGGCAGCGCAGTACCCGTGAGAGGGTCCCCACGCAGGCTCGGCAGTGTGTTCACGGCGGCAGCGCTTGTGATGCTCGGGGCTCAGGCGAAGCCGCCGCAGCCACCGACGGTCGTCGCATCCAACGCGGTGGTCGCGGATCTCGTCCGAGTGATCGCACAAGAGGATGTGCGTGTTGTGACGCTCGCATGTGCGGGCGCGGACGCCCATCACGCAGAACCAACGGTGTCGGACGCGAAGGCCATCGCCTCGGCCGCTGCGGTCTTCACGATCGGTCTTGGATTGGACACGGCGATCGCCAAGCTGCGCGGCGGTTCGCCCAACGCGGGGGTGATCGAGCTTGGAACAGGACTCGGGCTCGCGCGCGGGGGGCAACACTCCCACGCGGGGCACGATCACGAAGAAGGATCCGGACACGAGGCCGCGCAGTTCGATCCCCACCTGTGGCACGACCCCACCAAGGTCGGGTTGATGGTCGAACGGATCTCGAAGGCGCTCGGGGATCTTCGCCCAGAGTGTGCCGAGCGGTTCTCGGCGCGCGCGGCCGCGTACGGCAAGGAGCTCGCCACGCTCGATGAGTGGATCTCCAAGCAGGTCGGTGCGGTGCCAGCGGAGAAGCGGCTGCTCGTCACGACGCACGACGGACTGCGCTACTTCGCGGCGCGCTACGGATTCCGGTTGGTGGGACTGGAGATGGGCCACGACGGCGAAGGCACTGCGGATCCCTCGCCTGCGGCGGTCGCACGACTTGTCGAGGCGGTGCGTGCGACGAAGGCTGCAGTTGTGTTTGCCGACTCGACGACGCCTTCGCCAATCGAACGCACCGTCGCCAAGGAAGCAGGCGTGAAGCTCGACGACGGCGTGCGCTTCGATGGGCTCGCCAAGGGCAGCACCTATCTTGATCTGATGCGCTCGAACACCACGTGCATCGTGAAGGCGCTCACTCCGTGAAGGTCGAGTGGCTCGCCTACGGTGGACGGCATCTCCATGCGCCTGATCCCTCCGCCCCAGCCCTTCGCGTACGCGACTTGGAGGTCGGCTATCCCGGCAAGGTGCCGAGCGTGCTTCGCGGGGTCTCGTTCGACCTCTCCGTCGGCGCGCGGCTCGCGCTCGTGGGTGCGAATGGATCGGGGAAGAGCACGCTGCTCAAGACGATCGCCGGGCTCCTCCCTTCGCGAGGCGGCGACATCGGCGTGTTCGGACTCCGCGTCGGCGCGTGCCATCACCGGACCTCGTATCTCCCCCAGCGTGAGGAAATCAATTGGGAGTTTCCTGTGTGCGTCGAGCGATTCGTATTGGCGGGCCGCTATGTCCACTGCGGCTGGCTTCTCAGGCCCGATGCGCGCGACCATGCGGTCGTTGACTCGGTGCTCGCAGAACTCGATCTGGATGCCATCCGGAAGTCACCCATCGGCGAATTGTCAGGGGGTCAGAGGCAGCGGGTGATGCTTGCGCGCTCGGTGGCACAGGGAGCTGATCTCCTCTTGCTCGATGAGCCGCTCAACGCCGTCGATGCTTCGACGCGTGCTGTCGTCGCGCGGCTCCTCACTCGGCTGCAGAAGGAAGGGAAGTCGATGATCGTCTCGACGCACGATGTCGGCTTGCACGACCATCCCTTCGATGGTCTCCTCGCCCTCGAGAACGGCTCACTGGAGGCACTGCCCTATGGCATGGCTTCTTGACCCTTGGGCTTTCGGATTCATGCGCGAAGCCCTCGCGGCGGGGCTCGCTGCTGCCACATCCTGCGCGGCGCTGGGCGTCTATGTGGTCTTCCGGCGGATGGCCTTCGCCGGCGAGGCGATGTCGCACACGACGCTCCCCGGACTCGTGATCGCGCAGAGCCAGGGATGGAGCCTCGCCTTCGGCGCGCTCGTCAGCAACCTCCTGACGGCGCTTGGCATCGGTGCAGCGGCCGGAGGAGTCGCGGAGCGTCGTGGCGTCCGCGACGATGCAGCGATCGGCGTCGTCTTCACGGGGATGTTCGCCTTGGGAGTCATTCTCTCGAGCGTGCTCGGCGGTTCACGCGACCTCACGCACCTCATCCTCGGAAACATTCTCTCGGTCACGGGTGGCGATCTCACCTTCATGGTCGCGACGGCCGTGCTCGTCGGCCTCACGCTGACACTCTTCCACAAGGAGCTGGAACTGACGAGTTACGACGCCACCTACGCCAACCTCATTGGGATCGGCGCGACCCGACTGCGCCTGGGCGTTCTCGTTCTCGTCGCGCTGGCGGTCGTCTCGGGGGTGCAGGTCGTCGGAGTAATCCTGACGAGTGCGCTGCTCGTGACTCCCGCTGCGACTGCGGCGATGTTCACCCGAAGACTTCTTCCCATGATGGTGATCGCCACGGCACTCGGCTGGGGAGCAGTCGCGGCCGGACTCCTCCTTGCATTCCACGCCGATCTACCCGCAGGTGCGAGCATCGTCGCGGTCGCCGCGGGGACCTTTGTCGTGGCGTGGATCGTGCAGCGCGCGCGCCGCTGAGAGCTCGGGTCAGTGAATGCGCTCGCCCAGGGCTCAGGGACAGGCGCCCCAACCCGACAGAACAGCGGTGAGGTCGAGGCCGTCAACGAATGTGTCGTCATTGATGTCTGCGGGGCAGTCGCTGCCGAAGGGGCAGTCACCCCAGCCCGACAGAACTGCGGTGAGATCGAGGCCGTCCACGAGTTGATCGCCGTTGATGTCGGCGGGGCATGGCGCCGCCGATGGGTGGAGATCAAGGACGAACGGCGAAGTGCCGAAGGGGCCACGTGCCGTTCCTACGATCGTGAGTTCATCCGCCGACATGGCCATCGGGAGCGCGAGCCGCACTCCACTCTCGACGACCACGCCGTGCTCCGCTGCGTAGTCCTCAAGCGCGACATAGCCGCGCCCTTCAATCCAGATGAAGCCCTCACCCATCGCGGCCGCGAAGCCGAGGAAGCAGAGCGCCTTGCTGCCGTCGCCGTTCATGTCCGTAATGCCGCCATTGCCAGCGATTGGCTGAGGACCAAGGCTCTGGTACCCGGTTGCGACGCTCCAACGCCATGGGGCACCTGCATCGAGCGTGGTCTTGCCGAGGCCCGCCACCCACGTGCCGTTCCCGCTGACGGCACCGGACTCCCGGAGCTTGATGGGGATCGTCGAGCCAGCCGGAGGCGGAGCAGTCAACAGCGTCTCGACGCCATTGATCCAGACCGCACCTTGGCGGAATCCGTTGTAGTCGTCGTTCCAACCGGCGATCACATTGCCGTTGTTGCTGCACGCGTTCGCGCGTGTGGGCTTGAAGAAGTAGAGCGTGCCGAGACTCACGATCCCCGTCGACTCCCGATAGCTGTAGCCGCGAGCCGCACAGCCGTTGTCCCATGAGAGCCCGACGATGGTCGAACCGTCGCCGGACATTCCCCACGCGCCATTGCGCTCGATGTCGCAGTTGTAGCCCCAACTGCCGATGGGCCGGTACTCGGCTGTCGCGAAGGTGAAGGTCGTGGACTCCGCCTTGATGACGCCACCAACATCGACGAGTGTCGAGCAGGTCATCTTCGTCGCGTCGTCGGTGATACATGCGCTGCCGCCAACGCCGGCGCCGGGCGTGACCGTCCCCGAGAGGGGGACAACCCAGGTGCTGGCAGTCCAGTACCAGTAGCTCCCAGAGTCATAGCCGGCGACCACCGCGCCATCCGCGCTGACACCCGTCGCATAGGCATAGGGAACTGCGCCAAGCAAGTGCAGTTCTCCGGCGTGGGCGAGAGGCGCACACAGTGCGGTCCCGAGGACTGGAAGGAGTGATGATGTGAGGCGGATTCGCATGGTGTGATTCCTAGCTCAGAGGGGGTTCTCGAAGAAAACAGCCCGTGGGCAGTGTGCGCTGCCCACGGGCGGGTGTGAACCACCGACTATCAGCCGCATGTACCCCAAGCGGCGAAGACTTCAGAAAGATCCTGCCCGTCGACGACTCCGTCGTCGTTGATGTCTGCGGAACCCGGGTTTCCCCAACCCGAGAGCACACCGGACAAGTCGATGGCGTCGACGGAACCGTCTTGGTTCAGGTCGGCGGGGCAGGACGACGCAGGCGGTGCGAGGTCGATCATCGCGATCGTGTGGATCGAGGCGGCTGAGTCGGCCACTTTGATCACCAAGGTGCCCGAGGCATTCATGCCCGTGCCGCCGCCATCGCCGCTCTGGCCAGTGCTCCCGATGAGAGTGAATTGGTTCGCCGGCGTGCCGGTGAAATTGGTGTCGCCCTGCTTGGCGATGACGCGAAGCCCTTGCGTCTCATCCCACGCAAGCAACACAATGGTGTTTACGGCGTTCACGACCGCGGTGTTCGAGAAGACCACGACGCCGTTGTCCCCGACGCAAATGCTCGTCGATCCGTTCAGGGCTCCGAACGCCGAGTTGGCGATTCCTGGAACCGGGTCGCCCTTGCGGCAGATCATGAGCTTCGTGCCATCGGCCTTGCGGACGCCCACATAAACGCCAGTACCGGTCGTCGGAATGCCCGTCCCGTCCGCGTTCTGCAGGATGGCCTGGAAGGCGATCATGCCGGTGCGATTGGGGATGAACGAGGTGTTGTTCATCGCAAAGAATGTTGGTCCGTCTGTGACACCCGGCACAGATTCGCCGCGACGGAACATCACTTCGACTGATCCACTGCTCTCGACGACGACTGCCCGGTCGTTGATTCCGACAACGACGCCCGCGCCAGAAAGGTCAGCGGTGAACAGGATCCCGTCACCCATGAATGGGGAGACCGCAGAGCTGGCATTCGTTGTCGGCTTGTAGAACACATCGGTCATTCCAGGGACTGGTGCGCCTTCGCGGTAATACATCCGCAGTTCGCCAGGTGCCGCACCGATGTTCGTGAAGCGGGCCTTGTCGTCGGCCGTCGTCACCGCGCCGCCGACCAGCGTGCCGCCGAATTCGAGCTTGGAACCCACGAGATTGATGCCGAACGTGTCCGGCGTCATCGTGGTGCCATCGGCGAAACCGGGGGCTGGTGATCCCTTGCGGAAGATCGCGGTCGCCCCGCTCGGGGAATACTGCACGATCGCCGCATTGTTCAGGGTGCCCGACACATCGCCGCCGGAGAGCGTCACAGGGAGAACGAACGCCCCGGCAGAGGTCACCTTCATCGAGGAAAGCGAGAATGAGCTCGTCACGATCGATCCGCCGCCCCCTGGGTACGCGTCACTTTCGCGCGCGATGAACGAGGGGGCGCCGGTCGAATCAACGAAGTACGCCGCGGTGTCGAGGGTCGCTGAGTTGCCCGCGCCATTGATATTGCCGCTGACGAGGATTCCGCCTGCTTCGTTGATCGTGTTGGAACCGCCCAGCCCGTTGATGCCAGTCGTGGTATTGAACACATAGCCCGAAGGAGTGTTCGCGGGCACTGGCGAACCGTCACGCGCGATGAGTGTCCATCCCGAGGCGTTCCCCTGCATGATCACTTTGGAGTTCGCGGTCGTGATCCCTGCGCCGCCGATCTGGCCGCGGAAGGTGACCCGACCAGCGCCGTCGATCGTCGGGTTGTTGAACTGGTTGGGAACCCACACCGCGCCGGCGATGCCAGGCACCGTTGTGTCGGTCGTGGAAATCAAGTTCTGCCACGATTGTGCGGATGCCCCTGATGCGATCACTGCCGCGACCAGAGCTGAGCAGACGCAGAGATTCTGAGAATCAAAGATGATCCAGCCGCGGACAGTCGAGTCTTGGCGAGACGGAGAGAGGAGAGACGAGCGCATAGGTGTTGGTCCTTGACAGAGGGTTGCGACGCTTCACACGATCGACGCGAACGTGGGAACTATTCCAGAATAGTCTCAATGAATTCTCCGTCAACGCATATGTGGTATTTCTGGCATAATTCCCGCAACGGAGTAGTCTCTCCGAGTGCCCCTGGTTCGAAGTGAGTCCCCAAGTCCCGTGCCTCAGGTCCGTACGGCGCTCGAAGCGCTGCGCGACGCACTCCTCGCAGTGATCGGAAGCGACGCCTCGGGGGAGTCAGTGCGGGGCGTGGATCTCACGGGACGCTTCGGGATCGACCTGAAATTGGCTTGGAAACTGGGCCGAATTGCCAAAGCCGAGGACCCGTTTGAAATCGTGCGTTATCTGCCCGGGAACGAGGGGGTTCGGATTTTCTGTGAGGCAGCAAGGTCGCGCGGGATTGCCGAAACTCTCGTTTCCGAACTTGCTGCCACGTATTCGAGCGTGAAGGCTGCCGGCCTCGCGTGGGCTGGAGACGCGCGCACGTTCGAACTGATGGCAGCGGGGCTCGCGAGTCAGCGAGACCCCCGCGTGGATCTTGGGCATCGCAAGGCTCACTTTCTCAGCGGCAGTTACATCTGGGGAATCCGCGCCAAGTCGATCCTGCGGATGGACATCCTCCGGCCCGCCGCCAGCGGTTCGACTGCCGAGATGCTCACGGTCCGAGGGTTCATCGATGTGGAACGGTTACGGGGCGACGCACCGTGGTATGTCGAGGT
>CANETX010000092.1 GCA_947441435.1 Planctomycetaceae bacterium | reverse complement strand
TGCCGCAGGCGGCCCGCGCACTCGCTGCTGCGTGATCCCTCGCGCGCGGCCTGCACACCCGGCACGAGGAGCGACGCGAGCAACGCGACGAGACCCACGACGACGAGAACCTCGACGAGCGTGACGCCCCGTCGCCCCATCAGACGCTCCACCCCGCAAGGACAACGGTGAGATCATTCGCGTCGACGACTCCGCTGCCATCGAGATCACCTGCCGAGTCCGCGCTGCCAAATGTCGCGAGGATGTATCCGAGGTCGAGTCCATCGATGGCGCCATCCCGATTGATGTCAGCGACAGCCGGAGGCGCTTTCACCCGCGCAACTGCATCGATTTCCACGTTGGGATGTGGACCTGACGGGACCCGAATGCGCAGTGCAACGGCCGACGAGAGTCCCACCGAAGCGAGATCGAACCCTGAGCCCCCGGCGCTCCCTGCGTACACCGCGCGAAGCGCGGCGTAATCAACTCCGACGAGCGACGCCGCAGTGATCGAGGGATCCACCGGCTGGTGGCAGTCCGACATCACGGCGCCGGCATCGACCGCATACGGTCCCACATCGCGATAGCCCATCGTCGGCAGGAACCCATCCGCCGCACCGCGTGGGAACGCGACCCAAGTCACTCCATCAGGCGACGCTTCAACGAGGCCACCATCGGCGATGAGTCCACCAACGACTCCCTCGGGATACGAGAGGTCAGCAAAGAACGAGTTGCCGAAGACGAGGAAGTCGATCCCATGTGGGTTGTCGGCGGCGTTGGCGAGGGGCGGATCGAACGCGAGCGTCAGCGAGCCGCCGGCTCCGATGGACACGAGTTCGTCAGGCTGCCACGCGGATTGAAACGGCGTGACGGCCCCGGGGTCGAATCCCTCGCCGGTCACTCTCGCCGGAGCGCCGAGAGCGCGCACGGGATTGGTGTACCCCGTCGCAGGGTTCGATCCGGGGATGTACTCGACGACTGCGTGGGCGAAGTCATCGGCATGGGCAGGGGAGAACGTCGCTGCGAGGACGACGACGACGACGGCGCGCCGCATGAGCAATTCGATCAGGTGCATGGGCTGAATCCACAGGGAGCCGACGCCGCTGACCCTGTGAGCGGTGAAGATCCGCTCGTCGCGAGGGGGCGACGCATGGTGACAGCAGGTCTTCCGACTTCGGGCACCTGGACCAGCCTTCCCAAGACTCGCGGGAGAATCTCAGTGGCCTTTCGTGTCCAGGGGTGGGGACTTGTCGTCCCCGCCCGTCACGGCGGCGCGTCCATGGCGGAGTTTCACCGCCTTCCCTCACGCCGTCCGCGGGGCTTCCGCAGGAGGCGTGCCCCGCCACACGAATGGCGGGGGACAATCACGATGCGGAATCTACCTCCACGGACGCACCTCGTGAAGCATTGCAAACACCGCAAGGGTGCGATACTTTTCCCCGTCTACCCCTCGCCGCCCTGCGGCGAGTTCGTTGCCCACGACCCCAGAGGAGCCGATCGCCGTGTCCGACCAATTGTTTCGCACTCTTTCACTCTCGATCCTCGTCGGCGCGGCCACGATCTCCCTCATCGGCGCCACCCCCGCGGTGAGCGCACCGGCTGCGCAGGGTGAACCCACCGCCGATCCGTCGCAGGACCCAGCGCCCTCCGAGGATCCGCCTGCGGATCCCCCGGCAGACTCCGAGCCGGCCTCCGGAGACGATGCGCCGGCCGACCCCTCAGCGCAGCCTGTCGAAGATTCGACTCCGGTGGCGATTTCTCCTGCGACCGAAGATCAGGCTCGCCAGTTCGACACGGCCCTCCACTACATCCTGATCGCCAAGCCTGAACTTGCCACCAGCACGATTCAGGCGCTCTTCGACTCGGGGATCACCGATGAGCAACTCGCGCAACTCGTCGACGAGCGGGGAATCCGCGAGCGCGTCGACCGCGCGCTCTCCCGCGGCCGCTCGATGGAAGGCGCCAGCGACCTCGTGACCCAACTCGACGCACGCATCCTCGCCGGGACACGTGCGACGAGCCGCAACGCCCTGCGCATCGAAGAGGCCGTCAAGGATCTCGGCGGCTCCATGCGGGAGCAGATGATCGCCCGCGGACGACTCCTGACGGCTGGCGAGTACGCCGTCCCCGCCCTCGTGCGCGCCCTCGGCAGTGACTCGGATCCCCGTCTCGCCGCAGCAGCGCGCAGTGCGCTCGTTGACCTCAAGCGGCTTGCGGTGGGACCGCTGTGCGCATCGCTCGAGGGGAGCGAACCGAACACCCAGCGCAAGCTCTGCGAGATCCTCGGCGAGATCGGCTACCCGACAGCGGAGCCGTACCTCCTTGCGCTCACGAATGCGGCGGGCACGCCGGAAGATGTGCGCCAGGCAGCGATGCGCTCCTACGCCAAGTTGGGTGGCACTTCGGCGAGTGCGTCCAGCCAGTTTGCCGCGCTCGGGCGCCGCTACTTCGACCAAACACCGGCGCTCATCCCGTACCCGGCCGACGCGACAAACCCCGTGTGGGAGCACTCGACCGCCTACGGGCTCGTCGGCACCGAGATCCCGACGCCCCTCTACTGCGAGACGATGGCAGTGCTCGCAGCGCAGCGTGCACTCTCCCTTGATCCGAGTTCCGAGGCGGCCCTCAGCGTGTTTGTTGCGGCAGATCTCCGGCGCAGCGTGCTCATGGGGCACCTCGGACTTGTTTCGACGGCGGGTGCCGCCGAAGGTGACGAGAGTTCGGAGGAAGCGATCAGCGCCATTCCTCAAGTCCTGCGGAGCCAGTACAGCGCGGAGTTCTTCGCGACCGCCGCCGGAGCGAAGATCGGCCAGATGGCGCTCGCGATGGCGATCGACGCCAATGATCCACTGCTGGCACGTGCGGTCATCGCCGTGCTGGCGAAGAACGCGTCTGCGGGCTCGCTCGTCACCGCGCAAGCAGGACGATCACCGGTGGTCGAGTGCCTCTCGTTCGCAGATCGCCGGGTGCGCTTCGACGGCGCGCTTGTCCTCTCGCGTGCCCTGCCTCAGGTCGCGTTCACCAACGACTCGCTCGTGATTCCGATCCTCGCCTCGATGGTCAAGTCGGGCGGAAGCATCGGCGCCGTGATCGCCTCGACCGAAGAGGATCGACAGGCGCTCGCGGGCCGCATCCAAGCCCTCGGGATCGCATCGGTCGTCACCGGCAGCACCTTCAGCGAAGCGGATGGCTCGATTGCGCCCGGTCAGACGATCGACCTCGTCGTCGTGCAGGGCACTCGTGCCTCGATCGATGACGCTGTCCGCGCCTTGCGGGTCTCGCGCTCTGCCGCCACGGCCCCCGTCGTCGTCATCAGCAGTGGCGGAGATGCCACGGCTCTCTCCTCGGACTACGAATCGGACGCGCGCGTCTCGATCTTCGTCGCCAGTGCCCCGGAGACCGCATTTGCAAAGGCGGTCGAGTCGGCCGTCGGCGCCTCGGGAGGTCTCGCCATCGGCGATGAGGAAGGCTCCGGCTACTCCGCAGCGGCGCTCGAGGCCCTCAGGATCGTCGCTCAGTCGAGCAGTCCCGTCTTCGACATCCGCGATGCGGAAGCCACGCTGATCGCCGCCCTTTCTGCGGGTGAGTCCTCGCAGCGGCTGAGCGTCGCCGAAGTGCTGGCGCTCATTCCAACCGAGGACGCACAGCGCGCGCTGATGGATGCCGCGCTTGCCGCCGGCGCCGACGAGCAGCCTTCGCTTCTAGACGCGGTGGCCACGAGTGCGCGCAAGTTCGGCAATCGTCTTCTTCCCCGGCAGATCGAAGGGCTTCGCGGCGTCATTCGTGCGGCGACCGGCTCGCAGGCGGACGCCGCAGGGGCGGTGCATGGGGCGCTCGGCCTCTCTCCCGAGGACGTGGTCTCGCTGATCATCGCGCCGACCCCCTGACCGATCGACCGAAATTTCCCCTCGCTACACTTCGCCGATCAGCGCGCAAAAAGGCGCTGACCGACACGCCACCCTAGCTCAGTGGTAGAGCAATGCTTTCGTAAAGCATAGGTCGTGGGTTCGAATCCCATGGGTGGCTTTCCAGTTCCGTCAGGGGCGCTCGTGTACGAGACCCGAGAGGATCACGTCGAGCGCTTGGCAGACCGTGGCGACTTCAGAAGTCTTCATCGAAGTGAACATGGGGAGGGCGATCATCCGGTCGCCGATCGACTCAGCGGCAGGGCAGTCTCCCTCGCGCGTGCCGTAGGCGGCGCGGACATGCGGAAGCAGGTGGGCGGGTGGGTAATGGTTGGCCGCGCCGATGTCGTGGCGGTGGAGCCCCGCGATCACGGCGTCCCGGTCCTCGCGGCCGAAGCGGTCGCTCAGCCTCACCCAGAACAAAGGCCAGCAGATCTGCACGTTTTCGGCAACGGTCGGCAGGATCAGCGCACCATGTCCGGCGAGTCGGCGGATGTACTCGTTGGCGATCTCGATGCGCGCGGTTCTGATGGCATCGAGTCGACGCAACTGCGAGAGCGCGAGCGCGGCGAGCGGTTCCGGGAGGCGCGCATCGAGGCCGAGCCCCGAGAACTCCATGATCATCCCGAGATCCATCGGCTGACCGACGAATGACGCTCGGTCGACCCGCCCCTGCGAACGCAGGGCGCGGCAGGTGGCCATCAATCGATCGTCGTTGGTGACGATCGCTCCACCTTCGCCGCAGGCGATGGGGCGGTTGGGGCCAAAGCCGAAGATGCTCATCCGCCCGAACTTTCCGACATTGTCCCCGCCGATGGTCGATCCGAGTCCCTCGGACGCGTGTTCCACCATTGGAATCTCGTAGCGCGCGCAAAGCCCGATGAGTTCGGGAAGTCCGGCGGGGTTGCCGAGGATCGGCACGCCGAGGACGGCGCGCGTCTTGGGGGTGAGCCGGGCCTCCGCATCGATGACCCGCATGTTGAGCGTGCGAGGATCGCAGTCGACGAAGACCGCCGTGGCGCCGACCGCCATCACCGCATTGACATTCGATGCGTAGGAGAGAGCCGGGACCAGCACCTCGCTGCCGGGTCCGATGCCGAGCGCCCGCAGCGCGATCTCGAGACCACTCCCCGAACTCGCGACGCCGATCCCGTGCGTGCGACGCGCCACCGAAGCGATCGCCGCTTCGAGCGCCACGAGCGACTTGCCCATCGACAGCGGCTTGCCGTCCAGCGTGGCGAGGACGGCGCGGCGGTCGTCCTCCGTGAGGTCAGGACGGCTCAGGGGAATGTCGTACTTCATGCGGACTTCATTCGGGCTCTTACTGCGGATTGATCTGCGAGAGCGCCTGATCGGCCCTACCGCTGTGGCGCGCAAAGAGCCACGCGGCCTGCACGAGAAGGGTCGGGTCGAGGTCTCCGCCACCGGCCCCGATAATGCCGAGTTCGCGCAGCGTGTCAGGGTCGAGCGAAGGTTGCCCTCGCGCGACTGCCAGGATTGCCAAGGAGTCGCCGCGTCTCGTGAACGATCCACGCAGCGCGCGTGCAATCCGAGCGGCCTCTGGCGTGGCTGCGTCGCAGAGCGCCAAGACGAGGATCTCCTGCACCTGCGGTTCGTCCTTGGCAGCGCTGATCAAGGTTTCGATCGCGGCAGGATCGGCGATCGCCAGCCGTCGCGCGGCATCGAGGACGACCGCACCGAGCGCGAGCGTGTTGTCGGGAACGGTGAGGAATCGTTCCAAGAGGTGTCGCCACACGCGCCCCCCCTGCGCTGTGGGCAGCGCCTTCGCGCGCTGCACGGCCCACTCGGCACTCTGGCGGTTGGCCCGGTCGATGACGACGATGAGCGCCCCTGCGAGAGCCTCGGGATCCCCGGAGGCATTGGCCTCGATCGCGTCCGCGATCGCTTCGACGAGCGGCTCGCCATTGCGGATGGCGGAGCCGAGACCGGGCTCGATCGGCGTGGTCTGCGACATCAACTGCAGTCCCGCCCTGACGAGCGCGGTCTGTGAACGCTCCTTCTGCACCAGTCGCTTCCACGCTTCCTGCCCCGAAGGTCCCTTGAGGGCCAGTGCCGAGCCGATCGCCATCATTCGGGTGGCAGTCGTGATCGACTCATCCTCGATGAGCCGAAGCATCGGGTCGACAGCACCGACGATGTCGTACAAGAGAACGGCCTTGGCCATTTCCTGGAGGACAAGATTGCGCACTTCGGGAGGGCGTCGCGCGAGCCGCGCCTCGAAGGCGTTCCACACGTCCTCATCGCCATGGGCGATGAGGAGTGCACAGGCGAGGGCCGCGATCTCCTCCGACTGATCGGCCGCCGCGGCGCGCAGATCCGTCTCATCGACCTTTTCCCCAAGCCGATTGAGTTCGGCGTTGAGGACGACGCGATCGAGCGAAGGCCAGTCCGGCATCTTGAGGAGCTGTCGAATCGTCGCGGGAGTGAGCAGCCGGAACCCGACCGCGTTGCGCACCGCGGTGGATCGGTCTTCTGCTGACGTGAGCCGCTGCACGAGATTCGGATCGATGTCGCGCGACTCGGAGAGTTCCGCGAGTCCGAGGATGCCATCGACCCTCGAACTCCAGTTTGACGAGCGGGTCAGCGACTCGAAGAATGGCTTGAGCGAGGGATCCCTGAGCGCCCGCAGCGAGACGATCAGCGCGTGGTGTTCCCGCGCATCCGAGGGGAGCACGCAGCGCTTGAGCGTTGCAACGGATCCATCGAAGTGATCGGTTCGCGTGTACTGCCCTTGCGCGTGATGTCCGACCTGGCAGGCTGCCGCGACGGCGCAGAGGCGCAGCCATGTTCCTATGCCTACCCGACGGCGAGGCGACACGAGTGAGGGCACGCAGGGCACAGTCGAAGTGTAACGGGGTCCCGCCCCGCGCCTCTCACGTACGAGCGCGGAGAATCTCGCGACGCGTCCGCTCCGTGAGGTCCGCTGCCCGCACGATGTCGCCGGCCGTTGTGCAGGGCTCGTCGCGGTCGACCATTTCGCGGAATCTCCCCGCAGCGGCGTGAACGGTCGAGTGAGTCGACCGCCCGAGGGCATCGGCAATCTCGGGATAGGAGAGCGTCGTCATCTCACGCGCCAAGTGGGCGGCCAAGGCGCGCGCGGTGACCACCCGCCGGTGGCGCCCCTTCCCGACGAGATCCTCGCGTTCGACGCCGGTCGTCGTACAGACTGCCGTGACGATGTCGACGACCCGAACTGGGCGTCCGGATGTCCCGATCGCTCGCCGCCCGAGCGCGCGTTCGACGAGCAGCCTCGTGCACATCCCACCTTCGGGCTCGAGCGACCTCAGGGCCGCGACCGTCATGACGGCGCCCTCGATTTCGCGCGCATTTCCGCCAGCGCGGTCAATCAGGAGATCGATCGCCTCGCCGGTCATCGGGGTCTGTCGTCGGTCCGCAAAGGTCATCGCCAAGGCACGCCGGGTCTCCCGATCCGGATCCTCGACCTTCACGACCATCCCCGCCAAGAATCGGCTCACCAGCGGTGGGCTCAGGCGGGCGATCTCCCGAGGATGGGCATCGGTCGCCAGCACGACCTTCGACCCCGCATAGCCGATGGCGTCGATGGTGTGGAGGCACTCCGACTGGGTGCCTGTCTTGTTGGCGAGGAAGTGGACGTCATCGATCACCAGCAGGTCGAGCCTGCGCAAACGCTTGCGGAGGGAGTCGATGGTCCCCTCGCGCACCCCGGCGATGTACTCGTTGGTGAATTGTTCGCCGGTCACGTAGCGAACCTTGGCAACGGGACGCCGCTGGCGGAATGTTCGGCAGATCGACTGCAGGAGGTGGGTCTTCCCGACTCCGCAGGCGCCATGCACGCACAGGAGTTTCAGGCTTGCATCGTCCGACTGCGCCATGTGTCGAGCGCTCTCGTAGGCGAGGCGATTGGA
>CANETX010000091.1 GCA_947441435.1 Planctomycetaceae bacterium | reverse complement strand
GTGAGGTCGACCTGCGCCCGTGTGGGCGTCAGCGAAGCCGCTTCGATCGACCAGATCGAGTTCTCCTCGATCCGGTGGCGACCGGCGAACGAGTCGAAGGCTCGGTCGATTCGCTCGCGAGGTGCTCCCGGAGCGCCGGCAGTCCCCATATGGATGGTGGCTTCGGCTGTGAAGAGCGCCTTTGCCGCGCTGGGCTGCCCCGCCTCCGCAGCCGCGACGAGGGTGAGGACCGTTTCTCGCCCGTGATCGGCCGGGGTTGTCGTCAGCCACGCGATAGTGGCGAAGGCAGGAATGGCGAGCGCAGCAAGGGCGCCCAGCCCCAACATCGCGAAAGACCCTCGCCGGGTGCCCATCCACCACAAGAGCACGGCCCCGCATGCACACGCGAGCGCCAGTATCCAGACGTGTTCGGCGATCCACGTCACCTCAGGAGAATAGGCGGCATAGGATTTGCCCAATGCCCGACTCGATCGCGCTGAGTTTCGCGGAACCGATCCCGATCTTCCCCTTGCCGGGAGTGGTCATGCTTCCTCACTCGGCGCTCCCCCTGCACATCTTCGAGCCGCGCTACCGACAGATGATTGAGCGGACGCTCGAAGAGGGAGGCCGGGGGAAGGCGAAGCCCATCGCCATCGCGACGATCCAGCCGGGGGTCGACATCCTGGCCCGCAACCCCGCGGTACGCGAGGCGGTCTGCGTCGGCCACATCGTCAAGCAGCAGCGGCGTCCGGACAACAGTTTCGACATCATCCTGCAAGGACTCTGCCGCGCGGCCATCCTGAAGATCGAGGAGCCCGACGCGGCGCACCTCTATCGACGAGCGCACCTCAGGCCGCTCGACAATCCATCGGCGACCGTGCCGGGGCTCAAGCGGATGCGCACCGAGATGCGCAATCTCCTCGGCGGACTTCGGATGAAGCGGCTTCACAGTGTTCGATCAGTGCTCGAGTGGATCGATCGGCCGGAACTCTCCCATCAGGGGGCCATCGAACTCGTGGCGTTCTCCGTCATCACCAACGAAGAAGTTCGCTACAAGGTGCTCGCCGAGCCCGACCCCTACCGAAGGGCGCGGATGATCTGGGCGGACATCGAGCGCACCGATCGGCTCATCGCCAAGGCGCAGCGCCAAGTCGGCGACGAGCCTCCGCGGGGAGTGAGTTGGAACTGAACGCGAGCGGGACGGGCGGCCTCGTCATCTTTGACATCGACGGCACGCTGACCAAGACAAACGCTGTCGATTGCTCCTGCTATGCGCGGGCGGTCGAGGATGTGCTCGGAGTGTCGGGGTTTTCCACGGATTGGGGGGACTATCGCCACTCGACCGATGTCGGGATCCTCGAGGAGATCGTGGCGACGCGATGCGGCAGGGTGGCCTCGCAGCGCGATGTCCGAAGCGTGCGTCGGCGATTCATCGAACTCGTCGAGGAAGAACGGCGGCGAGTTGGCGGATTCGAGGAAGTCGATGGCGCCGCGGAGATGCTTCGGGCGCTACCCGCCCTCGGGTGGCGATGCGCCATCGCCACGGGAGGCTGGGAGCCTTCGGCGCGGTGCAAGTTAGAGAGCGCGGGGATCGGCTCCGCGTCGGCCGCGCTGGCCACCGCCGAAGACGCCTTCGCCCGCACGGACATCATCGCGTGGGCGATTCGCCGCGCGGCAACGGCGGCAGAAGCAACTAGGATGGCGCGCGTGTATGTCGGCGACGGTCGCTGGGATGTCGAAGCGGCGCGGGCGTCGGGCTGCGGATTCGTGGGCATCGGTCACGGCGAGCGCGCGTCGCGTCTCGTCGGGGCAGGTGCGAAGGCCGTCCTCCCGGACTTCCGGGATCAGGCCCGATTTGTGAAGGCCTTGCACGAGGCCAGTGTGGAACAACGGGCGCGCTAGGCGCCGAAGGAGCCTTGGCATATGGGCGGACTCATCGGAGCAGTCGGCGTCGGGCTGATCATCATCATCGGACTGGCCGTCATCGTGGGGATCTGGGTGGTGGGGATCTTCAACACGCTGCAGCGGTTGCGCGTGGCGACCGAGTCCGCGCTGAGCGCCATCGACATCCAGTTGAAACGCCGTCATGACCTCATTCCCAATCTCGTGAGCACGGTGCAGGGATATGCCGCACACGAGAAGGGGACGCTGGAGGCGGTGATCAAGGCGCGCGCCTCGGCGATGTCCGCGGGAAGCGTCAACGAGAAGTCAGCGGCTGAGGGAGCACTCAGTGGGGCGCTCGGGCGGCTGATGGCCATCGCGGAGAGTTACCCCGATCTCAAGGCGAACCAGAACTTCCTGCAATTGCAGGGGGAACTCTCCAATCTGGAGAATGGGATCTCGCAGTCGCGCGGCGGTTACAACGGCTCCGCACAGGGGTTCAACGCGACGCTCGCGCAGTTTCCCACCAACATCGTGGGCGGGATCTTCGGCTTCAAGGCGTTTGACTTCTTCAAGGCCGATGAGGCGGATCGCGCCGTTCCTGTCGTCAAGTTCTGAGTGCGCGAGGCTGAGGCACGGATGGCCAAAGAGAGAGTCGTTGAACCATCGGCGCAACCTACGGACGAGGAGTCCGTCGTCCCCGCGATCCGTCCTCGGACGATGGCGGAGTATGTCGGGCAGAGCGCACTGAAGGAACGGCTCGGGATCGCGTTGACCGCCGCGCGCAAGCGGGGCAAGGCGATGGAGCACGTGCTGCTGCATGGGCCGCCCGGGCTCGGCAAGACGACCTTGGCCCATGTCATCGCCAACGAGATGGGATCGCACGCTTCGGTGACGAGCGGCCCCGCGCTCACCAAGGGTGGGGACCTCGTCGGCACGCTCACCAAGATGCAGGATCGCGACATCTTGTTCATTGACGAGATCCACCGGCTCCCGGCGGCGGTCGAGGAGTACATCTATCCCGCGATGGAGGACTACCGGATCGACTTCACGCTCGATGCGGGGATGCATGCGAAGGTCGTGACCATCAACCTCAAGCCGTTCACGCTGATCGGGGCGACGACGAGGCCGGGGATGCTCACGCAGGCGCTGCGGACGCGCTTCGGCATGACGCACCATCTCGGGTTCTATCCCGAGGGGGATCTCCTCAAGATCCTCGCGCGAGCCTGCGGGATCATGGAGGTTGGCGCGGTCGGGGCGGGGGCGCTGGCCATGATCGCCGCGCGCAGTCGTGGCACGCCGCGAGTCGCACTGCGGCTCCTGCGCCGCGTGCACGACTACGCGATCGTGCGCGGTGACGGCACGGTCGGCGAGTCGACCGTCGAGGCGGCGCTGAAACTTGAGTCTGTCGATGCGATGGGACTCGATGCCCTCGACCGCAGTTACCTGACGGTGCTCGGAACAACCTACGAGGGTGGACCCACCGGGGTCGAGGCGCTTGCCGCAACGCTCGGAGAAGACGCGGGGACACTCGAAGATGTCGTCGAGCCATACTTGCTGCAGTCAGGCTTCGTCGCGCGCACTCGGCAGGGTCGGCGGATCACCCGGGCGGGGGCAGAGCATGTCGGCGTCGCGTTCAAGACCACCGCCGCTGTCTCGGAAGATGGCGCGGGCGGACTCTTCCGCGAGTGAGCCGCGGCCGCGCCGCCGCCCTCAGTCCTGCTGCTGAATTCCCGGGATCAGGCTGCCCCCTTGGGCGAGCGACTGAGGATCCACGGAGAGTCCTGCGCCACCGGCACCGGGGATCCGGATCGAAGCGAAGAACGTCGTGTTGTTCACGATCTGGTTGAACGAGGCGCCCAGCGAGACGTTGAAGTCGGGGAACGTTCGCGAGAGCCCGACGGAGATCGCCCGGAAGTTGTTTTTCACGAGATCCCACTGCGGCGTCATGTTCATCGCGTACTTCTTCGAGATCTGGTAGCCGATCCCGCCCTGCAGGAACTCGTCGGCCGGATAGGTCCCTGAGGCATCGAAGGTGTTCACATAGCGATACTCGAGGTAGAGCCGCACATCGGGCGACTGCATCACGCTCGCGCCGACGGTGCCTCGGCCTAGGTCGGTCAGTCCGAAACTGTTGATCGAATTGCCGCGGCTCTGCAGGAGATAGGTCGCTTGTCCGTAGAGGGCGAGGGCGTCGCTGCACTGCATGGTTGCCGACGAGTAGATGTGGTTGCCCCACTGCGAATACTCAGGTCGCCACGCATAGAAGGAAGGCATCGGACTCTGCGCGTACTGCAGAGCGTAAGGGTCACTCGCCGTCGAGGTCGGCATGAGATCGTTCCCCTGATTGTCGAACACCGCGCCGATATCGATCACGACCCAATCGACGCTGCGCCAGTTGCCGGGGCCGCCGCGCATGGTCTGCAGCTTGTTCGTCACGCCGACCTGCGCGGCCGCCGCACCTGACACGGCCTCGACTTCTTGGTCATAGACGGGGGCGTCGAGGACGCTGTTCGAGTTCCAGCCGTACCAGAGCATGGCGTTGGGCTGGATGATGTGCCGGAGTCGATTGAGGTCGAGAAACGCGCTGCGCACCGAGTTGTAGTTGGAGGTGAACTCGGAGGAGAATCGGCTGCCGCCCCCCAAGAGGGTGCGGAAGTCGGAACTCGACGTGGAATAGTCGGTGAACTTGTTGACGATGTAGGCGGCGACCTGCCCGTGCATGAACGGAGCGATCTTGACGGGGCCGATCGATGTCGGCATCGAGAGTTCCTGGCGCGTGTAAAGGCGACCGCGAATCAGGTTGTCGTAGCCCGCGTTCTTGTACGCCTGCTCGATTGACTGGGTCGACGAGAATCCCGGCACATCCGAGAAGGCGAGGGCATCGATGCCCAATGCCGCCGGATTGCCGGACTGGATCTGCAGATTCATGAGGTTCGCCGAATATTGCTGCGTCCACGTGACGCGGTCCCCGAAGAGGGAGTCGCCGTAGCGCTGGTAGGCGAGTTCGGGGAACTTGTTCACCGCGTAGGGGCGCGACGCGATCATGTAGGCGTTGCTCAGGAAGGGATTGGGGTTAAACTTCGTCAGCAGCGAGAGGGAGCTGTTCCCCGACTGCCAGTTCACGTATCCGCTCGTCTCGAATTCGCGGCGACTGAGGTAGTCGTCCCAGCGGAAGGTGGAGATGTAGTTCTCGTCGCTGAAATACGAGAGTTGCAGATCCATCGTCACATCGCTCGCCAACTTCCCATTCCAGTCTCCCTGCAGCTCGCCGCGGAACCGGTCCGTTGGGGTCACGACGCCGCCCGCAGCTGTCTGCTCCTGATTGAGGAAGTCGTACCACCCGACCGCCTTCAACTTCCCGTTGCCACCGAGGAGGTTCGCCTTCGCTTCGAGTCCGAGCCCGGCGGCGTTCTGCGTGAACGCCTCTTGGATGAGCGTCACTTCCGAAAGTGGCTCAGGCTTCTCGACCCCCATCAGGTCGAAGAGATCCCACTCGCTCTTGATGACGACGCCTCGGTAGTCCTGGAATCCGACGTTTAGGTACTTCACCGGCACCTGATTCGGGCTCCCCGCGATGTAGGGCCAGTAGAGAAAAGGCGTGTTTCCGGCCCGAAGCGTGGCATGCGATCCGGTGAAGTACGAGTCGCCGCCGGTGGCCTCCGACGCCGAGGTGATGGTGAGTCGCTCGACGCCGATGGAGAGGTGCGGGGTGAAGAACTCGCTCGTCGAGACTCGCGCGCGCTCCGCAGTGAACTCGTCGGCGGCGAGTTGGCGCATCTCATCGGCGCGTGCGTAGGCGAGAAGCCCGATGCGCATCTTCGTGCGCAGGACCGCATCCATGATCATGGCGCGGTTCTCTCGGCAGTCGTAGTAGATCCTGCGCCCTCGCAGCGTGTACTGGAAGTCGGTCGCGACGACATCGCCCTCGAGGTAGACGCCGAGCACGTCCTTCGCGTCGAGCATTCCCGATCCGGCGCCGAGCCGCCCGAGCGCCCCCGTGTCGAGGAAGACGACGGCGCGATCCGCTGACAACTGAAGTTCCCGCACTTGCCCCTCTCCCGGCGGGCTCACGTAGTCGACCATCACTCCTTCGGAGAGGATGATGCAGTCGTCCTTCGTTTCGATGGTGGTCGCCTTGGCGGAGAAGGAGAAGGTTCCCTTGGGGCGAAAGATCTGCGTCTCATCAACGCTGCGGCGCACGGTGACGGCCGTTGCGGGTGCCGCGACCGTCGGAGTGGGCGATTCGCCGACAATCAGCGGTGGTTCGACGATCACCGGAGGCGAGTCGACTTCCGCGCGAGGCTTGAGGAGCGCCCCTCGGGCGATCGATTCAAGGTGTCCCTTGAGCCGCGCCACCCCCCGCGAGAGAATCGGGTTCGGCGGCGCCGGAGTGCGCTCAAGCATGGTGACCGAAAGCGTGATCTCACCACGTGTGCTGCCGGTGACGAGGAGGTCCTTGCCGGCGGCGCCGAGTCCCGCGCGGCGGGTCGGTTCCTCAGCCTGCGCGAAGTAGACGGCGATCTGATTGATGAGTCCTTGGTCGCTCGGGATTCGGTCGATCCACAAGACCGCATCCTTGGCCGAGAAGTAGTAGCCGCCGAAGCGCACGCGGACATCACCTTCGATCTGGAGTCGCTTCGTATCGTCGGAATCCCACGCCCACCCGCGCACCGCCTCGATCACGATGTCGCTTGCCACAGGTTCGACGGGGATCACGAAACCGCCGAGGGATTCCCCGGTGATGGGCACGTCGCGGAGTTCCTGCGCGCGCGCGCCCGTGGTCAGGAGGGCGAGCGCCAAGAGTGTCGCGGCAGACAACCTCATCTCGGCGCGATGGTACGAAGTAACTCAGCCACGGAAGGCGAGCGGATGCCCGGTGGATCCGGCGAACTCCTTGAGGAGCGTCATTGTGCCGAAGCCGAGTCCGGCGAAGACGAGTGCCCCCGCGCCCCACACCGGTTCGCCGCACGCGAAGAGCCAACTCGCGGCGTAGAGCGCCTGCCAGAGTGCGCCGTAGCGCGCGACCTTCTCGGCGGCGACTGCTGGACTCGTGGCACGGCGGATCTTCCGGTGGATCACCGGAACGCACGCGGCCATCGCCACGAGGGGGATGTACGGACCCCAGAATGGAGTGGAAGCTGGCCAGAATCCGTCGGAACTGCGCGAGTATCCGAACCATCCCATCGTGGCCACGCAGGCGAGCCAACCGAGCACGACCGTCCACGAGGAGCGCCGCGAGAGGGCGGGGCGCTTCGACTGGATCACGTGGATGATTGTGGCGATCGCCGTCGCGTGGGTGAGCGCGAGGCACGCTGGCAGCGTGAAGGTGAACTGATCGTTCGGGATGAGCATGTGCGCCGCATGGATGCCCCCGATCGTGAGGAGTCCGACCGCCGGGATGTGCTTCGCCGTGGCGTTGTAGAAAAGAGATCCTCCCGCGACGAGAATCGCGACAAAGATCCCGCCGGGACCGAACGAGATGACGCCGACGAGCGCCAGAAGCAGCGACGCGAGCGCGAGGGACATCGCCTGAAGGGCGCTGATCCTCCCCGCAGCGATCGGCCGGCCGGGGCTGAAGACCCGATCATGTCGGACATCGAGGAGATCGTTGAGCGCGGCCGCGAAGGAGAACAATCCGACCGCAGTCACCGTGGCGGCGACGAACGCCTGGAGGAGCGGCATCGACGCCACCGGCATGTAGTGGTATTGCGGATCGCTGCGCGAGAGGATGACGATCAAGAGGAGGTCGGCGATCGCCCCGAAGGCCATCGCCAGTCGCGTCAATTCGACGGCGGAAACCACGCTGCGCGAGACCCCTGACACAAGCCTAAGGTAGCATCGCCCCTCCCCCATGAGTCGACGCCCACCAGAGGAGACACGCGAGCATCCTGCCGTGAGCGCAGCGGGGTTGCGGGTGGGTGTCGTCACGAGCCGCTATCACCGGGAGATCTGCGATGCCCTTGAACAGGGGGCGGTCGATGCCTTCGCCGCTCTCGGCGGTGCGGAGAGCGACCTCGTGCGCGTGAGGGCGCCGGGATCCTTTGAACTCGTGGCGCTGGCCTTGGCCCTCGCGCAGCGCAAGGAC
>CANETX010000090.1 GCA_947441435.1 Planctomycetaceae bacterium | reverse complement strand
CGCACCACGAGGGGGCCGTGGACTGAGCACCGAGCCATCGTTCTCGCCGCGTACGACGCCGCGAGAGTGGACACCGCCCCTCCCACGCTGCGAGTGGGCCATCTCCTCTTCAACGCGCTCGTCTACTGGCCGATCGTGTACGCGGTCTTCTCTGCGGCCATCGGGCTTACGTGGGTCATCGTGTCTCTCGACGCACTCCGGCGAAAGGCTTCTCGAAAGGCGTTGCGCAGTCGCGGGCTCTGTCCGAAGTGCCGTCACCGAGTCGATGGCAACCTCTGGAGCGCACGCTGCCCCGAATGCGGTGAGCCGCTCTACTGAACGCGGCCTCTGGGTACCTTGCCCGATCGATGGGCGATCTTGTGCGACTCTCGGTCGATCAGCAGCGGGCGACGATCGCGTTCACCCGACCGGATTCGAGAAATGCCATCAGCCTCGGGATGATCGCACAGTTGCGCGAGGCGATTGCGACGCTTGCGGCGCGCATCGCGGCGAACCCGGACGAAGTCCGTGTTGCCATCCTCGCTGGCGAGGGCAAGGCGTTCTGCGCAGGGATGGACCTCAAGGCCGTCGCCGACGATCCCGTGGCGATGGGCGAGATGCTCCGGCAGCTGTCGCTTGCGCTCCTCGAACTGCGCCGACTGAGCGTGCCGACGATCGCACGCGTGCAGGGCGCGGCGGTCGGAGGCGGATGCGGACTCGTGATCGTGTGCGATTTCGCAGTGACACATCCCGAGGCGAAGCTCGGCTATCCCGAAGTCGATCTGGGAATCTGCCCTGCGGTCGTCGCACCGTGGCTCATCAAGAAGATCGGCGCGGGCCCGGCGCGCGCGATGCTCCTCTCGGGCGGGACAATCAGCGGCGAGGAAGCCCGAGCGCGCGGACTCGTCAGCCACTGCGTCGCGGCCACGGCGCTCGATGCGACCATCGACGAGATTGCCGCGCGCCTCATCAGCGGCGGACCGATGGCGCTCGCCGCCACCAAGCGATTCCTCAATGAACTCGACGACTCGCTCGACGAATCCATCGCCGCCGAGGCGGCTGCGCTCAGCGCGCGAGTCATCGCGGGGCACGAGGCGCAGCAGCGTCTGCGCGCCCGACTCGCTCCATCCGCCGACGCACCCGAGTCCCACCATGCTCCCCGTTGAACACGCCCCCTGCGGCACCGCCATCGTCTCGCTCGTCCCCAATCCGACGAAACCACGCGGTGGCGTCGTCGTTCTCGACGGCTGGCTCATCGACGAAATCGCGCTGACGCTGGATGCCTTGGCCGCGAGCGATCCACAGGGGATCATCCTGCGTTCCTCGAGCGAACGCGTGTTCGTCGCAGGCGCAGACCTTGCAGAGATCGACGGTCTCGACGATCGTGCGCTCGGCATCTATCTCAATCGCGGCGCCGAAGCGTTCGCGATGCTCCATCGCCTCCCCTGCCCCAGCGTTGCCATCATCCACAAGGCGGCGCTCGGTGGCGGCCTCGAGATTGCCATGCACTGCGACGGCATCGTCGGTGTCATGCCCGGCGCGAGCGACAAGCCGTGGCGCATCGGACTGCCTGAGTGTTCGCTCGGGATCTGCCCGGGTTGGGGAGGCACGGTGATGTACCCCGCGCGCATCGCCCCGAAGGTCGCGATCGCGCAGACCGCCACCGGCGAGACGAATCCTGTGACTACGGTTCCCTCAGGGCTCTTCGACATGACCGTGGCCGCCGGCGACGACCCGACGAAGGCAGCGCTGCGATGGCTCATCGCTCATCCGCGCGATCATGAACTTCACGAACCGCGTTCGATCGGACCGCATCGCACAAGCGGCGTCGCCGACGGACTCGCTTCGGCGAAGGACTCGGTCCCGGCCTCGGAGGCTGCGCGCGCAGCGTTCGCCTGCGTCGAAGTTGGTCTCGCGTCGGGATTCGCTGCGGCAGCCGCCTTGGAACGCCGTTCGTTGATCGCGCTTCGTCACACGCCGACAGCTCGCGCGAAACTCGCGCAATTCCTCAAGCCTGCGGGCTAAGCGCGACCCGCGAAGCCACTACCTCCGACGGGCACTTTGCACTATTGTTGGCGTTCTCCCATGAGCACTACCAACCTCGCTGACAACCTGAAGAACATCTCTGCGAAGGACCGCAAGCAGATCGAGGCCGCCCAGGAAATGCTCGGGCCGGATCCCGCCACGATGGGAGTCGTCAAGAACGTCTTCTGGGGGAACTTCCGCGAAGATCTCCTCTTCCCGTACCCCAAGGGTGCCGCGGAGGAGACCCGGCGCTGCGACGAACTTCTCGCGCGACTCGATGGGTATCTCAAGCACGAGCACCCGACCCATCTCATCGACCAAGAGCAGCACATCCCCGACTGGGTGATCCGTCGGCTCTTCGAACTCGGCGTCCTCGGCATGACGATCGACACAGTCCATGGCGGCGGTGGATTCGGCATCACGAGTTACAACCGAGTCCTCGTGCGCATCGGTCGCACCTGCGGTTCGACCGCGGTGCTCGTCTCGGCGCATCAGTCGATCGGCTGCCGGGCCATCATGCTCTTCGGCACCGACGAGCAGAAATCTCGCTTCCTTCCACGGCTCGCCCACGATTCGCTCAGCGCCTTCTGCCTCAGCGAGCCCAATGTCGGCTGCGACGCCGGCGGCCAGGAAACCTACTGCGAAGCCACTGACGACGGCACGCACTATGTACTCAACGGCGAGAAGAAATGGGCGACGAGTGCGGCGCTCAGCGGCCTCTTCACGGTGATGGCCAAGCATCGCGTCACCGATCCCAAGACCGGCAAGACCAAGGATGCCGTCAGCGCACTCATCTGCACCCCCGACATGGAGGGGATCGACATCTTCAGCCGCAACCGCGCGAAATGCGGCATCCGCGGGACATGGCAGGCGCGGATCCGGTTCACCAATGTGCGCGTGCCCAAGGCCAATCTCCTCTCCAAGGAAGGGCGCGGCCTGAATGTCGCGCTGACCTGCCTCAACTACGGAAGGTGCACGCTCTCGGCGGGAATGCTCGGCGGTGCAGAGTTCGCCCTCGAGCAGGCGACGAAGTGGGCGAAGTACCGCCACCAGTTCGATCGCGCGCTCGGCGAGTTCGATCTCGTGAAGGAGCGGCTCGCGCGCAGTGCGGCGTACGTCTACGCGATGGACGCGATGCTCTACATGACGACGGGATTCCTCGACCGAGGCGACGAGGACATCATGCTCGAGACCGCCATGTGCAAGGTCTTCTGCAGCGAGTACGGCTGGCGCACGGTCGACGACGCCCTTCAGGTCATGGGCGGCGAGTCCTACATGACCGAGAACAATGTGGAGCGCATCTGGCGCGACTCGCGCATCAACACGATCGTCGAAGGGGCGAACGAAGTCATGCACTCGTTCATCTTTGCCTACGGCTCGAAGCAGCTCGGCGAGTGGATGATGTCGCTGCGCGCCAAGCCATTCCGGCAACTCGGCGCTGCCGCGCGCATCGGCGGCGAACTCTTCCTCGGCATGCGACGGCCGGTGCCGAAGTTCACGGACATCCATCCGAAGCTCGTGCGCCAGGCGCAGGAACTCATGTTCCGGATCCGCGACCACTCGTACAACGTCAAGATGATGTTCAAGGAGCACGAGGAGAAGCTGGTCACCGACCAGTTCATCCAGGCGCGACTCTCGAACTCGGCGCTGTGGATCCACGCGGTGGCCTGCACCCTCGCGAAGTGCGACGCGCGGCTACGCAGTGGGCTCGGGAGCGGTGCGGTCAACCACGAACTCGCCATCGTCGATCACCTGTGCGCCATCGCCTTCGCCAACATCGACGAGGAAACCCGTGGATTGCGCTGGAACTTCGATGCCAGTGCGCGTGCGTGCGCGGAAAGCGTGCTCGCGCAGGCCGATTCGCTGACCAATGCCGACTACTCGATTCCCGAGCGCACGCCGGTCATCGCCGCGCGCGGCACAGGGCTTCCGACTGCCACGAACGGCATCCCGCAGTTCGGCTCTGGCTCGGCGTTTTCCGGGCGCAAGTTGGACTAGCGCCGCGCGCTTGGTCGGTCCACCCCCCTCGGATAGTCTCTTATTCCTGCGTCTGTCTCGTCCGCGCCCCTTCACCTTTGGAGCCTTGAATGCACACTCTTGAAAGCATGGTTCACCACGGCCACGAACGCGTGTCGTTCCTAAACGACCCCGCGACTGGACTTCGCGCCATCATCGCGATCCACTCGACCGTGCTTGGGAACGCGCTCGGTGGGACTCGGCGATTCCATTACGCCAACGAGGACGATGCGATCTTCGACGTGCTGCGACTCTCGGAAGGAATGACCTTTAAGGCTGCTGCGGCGGATCTCGCACTCGGCGGCGGCAAGAGCGTCATCATCCTCAACCGTCAGGGTGAACAACCCACCGAAGCGCAGGGTCGTGCGATGGGCCGATTCGTGCAGAGCATGAACGGCGCGTACATCGCGGCAGAAGATGTCGGCGTCAGCCCGCAGTTCTGCGACTGGATGGCGCAAGAGTGCAAGCACATCATGGGGGGCGAGGCGGTCTCCCACGGCGGAGACCCGAGCCCGTGGACTGCGCTCGGATGCTTCAACTCGATGAAGGCGTGCCTTGCGCACCTCGGACGCAAGGTCGACTTCTCGAACCTCGCGGTGGGCGTGCAAGGTTGCGGCGCGACGGGCTACAAGCTTGCGAAACTGCTGCGCGCCGCCGGCGCGGCTGTGATGGTGACCGATGTCCATGTCCCCACCATGAAGCGCGCCGTCGAGGAACTCGGCTGCGTTGCGCTCGGCAACGACAGGAACCTCTTCACCGAGAAGCTCGACATTCTCGCCCCCTGCGCGATGGGCGGCGGTCTCGACCATGCGACGATCACCCGACTCAATTGCGAGATCGTCTGCGGCACGGCCAACAACCAGCTGCTCAACCCGCACACGGACGGCGCGCAACTGAAGAACCGCGGCATCCTGTACGCCCCAGACTTCGTCGCCAATGCGGGCGGACTCATCCGCCTGGGCGGCCTTTACCTTGGGATGACCGAGGGGCAGGTCGACGAGAAGGTCGCGCACATCGAAGAGACGATGCTGACCGTGCTGCGCGAGAGCGCGAACGCCAGCAGCACCTCGGACGCGGCGATTGCGTTCGCGAAGCGTCGCATCGACAGCGCGCGCGCGGCGAAGGCCGGCAAGGTTGTCCAGACAGCCTGACGCCATCCTGGATCGAGAGGTCTACGACTCCCGCCGGCGCGTGACGCGCGGTGGCTGTTGCTCCGGCCCGGGTTGCGGGTGCCTGCTGCTCATGCTTGCTGCCCTCGTGCTCACGGGGTACGGCATCTCGGTGGCGTGGCGCTCGGCGACGGGTTGGGTTGCGGGGAGTCTTCCTCACATTCAATCGACGTCATCGACGACGTTGACGAGCGCACTCGGGGAACTGCGCGCCAAGGGCGGACTGCAGATCGGCTGGCGGACTATCGACACGGCAGTCGAGGTTGATCGCACGACAACGGTGGACGCATTCGGCTTCTCAGTCCCCCTCGGGAGCGTGCACATCCGCATCGATGTGCCGGGGAATCGCGTGCAATATGTGGTGCCGGTGGATCCGACTTGGACGATTCGCGCGGTCGATGCCGAGACGTTCATCGTCACGATCCCGCCGCCGATCGTGAACAAGGATGTCGTCGAGGTGCAGTCGGATCCCGCGAAGTTCAGGGTGTTCATCGACAACGATTGGGCGGAGCACCTGATTCCAAGCGGCGGCGATGTCGACAGCGCGAAGGCGCTCGTCCGCGCCAGCGTGATCGAGACGGGGAGTTCGAGACCCGCGCTCGCCGAAGTTCGGATGGAAGCGCGCTCGGTCGCGGCGGGATTCGTGGGCGGCGTGCTGGCGGCTGGCCGCGGCGGCAACCCACGCGTGATCGTTGAGTTCAGCGACGAGTCGACCGCGTCCGACGCGCCGCCGCGCTGACCGCCGTCGGGCGCGCCGCCGCGCTGACCGCGCTCTTGCTCCGGTACCTTCAGGGGGTGATACCAAGCGCGATCGAGTGTTCGGCTGCGATGCCCTATCCGTCGGCGCGGCCACTTGTCTTCGGCCGTGAGATGGTCGCGACGAGTCAGCCCCTTGCCGCACAGGCGGGACTCGACACGCTGCGCGCCGGAGGCAACGCGGTCGATGCGGCGATCGCGACCGCAGCCGCGCTGACGGTGTTGGAGCCCACCACCAACGGCCTTGGCGGCGATGCGTTCGCGATCGTGTGGGACGGCAGCCGACTGCACGGCGTGAATGGCAGCGGGCGATCGGGCGCTGCACTCGACCCCGCATCGTTCTCGGGCGCCTCAGCCATGCCGACGACGGGTTGGGGGCCGGTCACCGTCCCCGGCGCAATCGCGCTGTGGGCGGACATGGCTGCGCGCCTCGGGAAACTCCCGCTCGCGACGACGCTTGCTCCCGCGATCCGCTACGCACGCGAGGGCTATCTCCTTGCGCCGCTCACCGCGCAACTCTGGCAACGCGCGGCGGCGGCTTATGCGAAACGATCCGATGTCGCTGAGTGGCGCGCCACGTTTCTGTTCGGCGGCGAGCCCCCTGCTGCGGGGTCGCTCGTCCGCCTTCCCGACCACGCGCGCACGCTCGAGGCAATCGCCGCGAGCGGAGGCCGCGACTTCTACGAGGGGTCGCTCGCGAAGTCGATCGATGCCGCCTCACAACACGGCGGCGGACACATTCGCAGTTCCGACCTAGCCGCGCACACGACCGAGATGTCCGGGACGATCTTCGTCGACTATCGCGGATACCGACTCCACGAGATTCCCCCCAACGGCCAAGGGCTCGCCGCGCTCATCGCGCTCGGCATTCTCGCGCGGCGTGATCTCGCGCAACTCTCCCCCGACTGCCCCGACGCGCTCCATCTTGGGATCGAGGCGATCAAACTCGGCTTTGCGGATGCGCACGCGCATGTCGCCGATCCGGCCCACATGCGGACGACTGTCGATGCGCTCCTCGCGCCCGAGCGACTCGACTCCCTCGCGGCGCGCATCGATCTCGCGCGCGCGCAGGATTTTTCGGCTGGCATCCCCAAGCCCGGCGGCACCGTCTATCTCTGCACCGCCGACTCGCAGGGGATGATGGTCTCGATGATCCAGAGCAACTACATGGGGTTTGGTTCAGGCGTCGTCATTCCCGGCACGGGGATCGCCATGCAGAATCGCGGCGCGTGCTTCAACCGCGTCGAAGGCCATCCCAACTGCATCGGCCCATCGAAGCGCCCCTACCACACCATCATTCCTGGCTTCGTCACGCGACCGACAGCGCGCGGCGAGGAACCTGTGATGGCCTTCGGCGTCATGGGAGGTTTCATGCAGCCGCAAGGGCATGTGCAGGTCCTCACGCGAATGGTCGATGCCCACCAGAATCCGCAGGCCGCGCTCGATGCACCGCGCTGGCAGTGGATGGAGAGGCTCAACGTACAGCTCGAACCAGGCTTCGACGATGCGACGATCGCCGAACTTCGCAAGCGAGGTCACAGGATCGCCGTCGCCGACACGCGCTCAGTAGCGTTCGGCCGCGGGCAGGCGATCGTCAAGATGGCCGATGGATGGATGGGCGGCAGCGACCTGCGCGGCGACGGCCTCGCAGCCGCGCGTTGATCCCCCGCCGCCCCAACAGGTGATTTTGGTGCCCGATTCGGTGACCGAAATCACCTGTTCGAGGGGTCGTGTGCGCAGCGCAACCTCGCCTCGGGGCGAAGCGTGGCGAGCGTCAGCCGCAGTTGCCCCAGGCGGCGAAGAGATCAGTGAGATCAGCGCCGCCGACTTGGCCGTCGCGATTGATGTCACCGCCGCCACCCGTCGTCCCCCAACCCGAGAGCACGGCAGACAGGTCCGTAGCGTCGACGAGGCGATCACCAGTGATGTCGCACGGACAGGGAGTGCAACAGAAAGTGGTCGCGCTCGCTGGCGCGGTGATGTGACCCCCCATCTGCGTGTTTCCGGGGGTCACGACGCCGCGGTACTGCGGGCCGAAGAAGTACGG
>CANETX010000089.1 GCA_947441435.1 Planctomycetaceae bacterium | reverse complement strand
GCCTGCGACGGCGGCATCTCCGGCAGGAGGTCGATCGCATGTTTCATCGACTCGAAACGGAGCGCTGCATCGGCGCTCCCGATGAGGGCGGTCTCGCAGTAGAGCCCCCACGCGGTGCGGAGATTGCTCTCCGCGGCGTCGCCGGCCTGCGGACCTCGGGCGAAGGCCTCGTGGTACTTCGCGTAGTTCGAAAGCGCGAGCGCATCAAGGTTCGCGCGCGCGGCATCGAGGGGCGGGAAAAACTTGGATGCCTCACCAGCCATGTTCGCGGCGACGAGGAAGGTGACGGTGCGCTCGCGCTGGGCGGTGTCCCTGCGACCAAACATCGCGGTGCCTGCGTCGAGCAGCTCCAGCATTTTCGCCGAGCTGTACTTGGCGGCCGCGTCCTTGAGGAGCTGTGCGAGCGTCGTCACTTGCCAGTCGCTCAGCGGTTCGGGGGCGGCATCGGCGATGGCGAGGATCTCTTCGGGAAGAAGCCCGGGGTCCGGCGGCCGATTGGGATCGCCACCGCGCTGCGATCGATTGATTGTCTGGAGGATCTGTGTGTACGCGGCGATCGCATCGGCGGTGGGGAGTTCCCGGAGCGCAGCGGCGAGCGCTGTCCACTCCCCGGCGAGCACTTGAAGCTGAAGCCAGCTCACCATCCCGGCGGAGTCGGTCGCGGCGGGCTTGGTGTTGGTTCCGAAACCGATCCGCGATCGCGCGGCGAGCACCGACTGTGGCGTGCGCGTGAATTCGATCGAGCGAATCGCCTGTGCCAGCGGCATCGCCGATGGCGATCCCTCGGCTCCCGGCGCGCCGAGGAGTCTCGTCAAGTCAATCCCCATCGCATCGAAGTAGACGCGCAGCGACTCGCGCTCTGCGTGTGCCGACGAGTTGTAGAGGCGGCGGAGGTCGCCGAGTTGCTCGGGCGAGAGAGGCGGGCCTGCGGGGACTGTCGGCGTGGCCCCATCGGCTCCACCCGCCTCAGCAAGTGCGGCGGCGATCGCAGCTTGTTCGTCCTCTGGCGCCACCAGCACGCCTGCGGCCGTCAACATCCGCACTGAGCTGGCCTTGAGCGTGGCGGCAGGTTTCATGGCCGCAGTCGCGGGGATCGACTGGGTCTGCGCGAACGCGACGGTGAAGCAGCACAACAGTGGAGCGAGCGCCATCATTTGTGTCATGGGTGTCACCAACCGTCCGTAATGTCGCCTGCGCCGCCGGCACCGCGCGCGTCCTTCTTGCCCGAAGGCGGCTTCGGGCCGCGGCCGGGCTTCGTGCCCTTGCGATTGCCCTGTTTGCACGAGCCGTTGCCCGGCGACTCCTTCGGGAGCGGCTTTCCCTGCAGGTCTGCGAGCGGAGTCTGCTCCAGATTGAGAACGAGTTCGAGATTGCGCTGGTGAATCCCCTCGGGCGCGGGGCCGTCGGTCTCCGCGAGGTAGCGGAAGTGCTGGCGAGCCTTTCCCGATTCGATGCGCCACTCCTGCGGAGGCATTCCCGAGAGACGCAGCAGTCGCGCGCCGTAGTAGTAGGCGGTCGCGAGTTCCTCGCGCGACGCCTGAATGAGGGCTGCGTCGCGTGCGGCCTGGCGCTTCGAGCGTTTGGCGCCGTCCGTCGAGTCTCCGAGCGCGTCGACCTCTTCCATGAGCGATTCGAGATCGCTGATCCCGCCCCACACATCGCCGCTGCGCACAGTCGCATGCGCCTTCGCCCAGCGAATATCGCGTGCGGCATCCTCGGAATCGCTGCCGATTTGCGCGAGCACAGTCCCGTAGTCCTCAGCAGTCTTCTCCCACTTGGTCGCGGCTGTCCGGTAGAGGGCGTCCTCTTCCTTGGTGAGATCCACCGCGACAGCCTCCCGCGTCGGCGTCGAATCGATGAGCGCAGCGCGGCGAGCCTCGAGCGCTTCGAGATGCTTCGCGTAGGCGAGTTCCTGTGCGGCCTGCGCCGCGACCTGCGACGCCATGGCGAGATCCTGCAACCCCGCCGTGCGATCGAGCGCGTACTGCGACTGGCCTGGACCGAAGTGGTAGGTGACCGCAGCAACCGGAACGAGTGCCCATCCAGCCCACAGGAGTCGTGAAGTGATCATCGGACTGTCTCCATCAGAGTGAGGTCTCGACCGCCACGGGGGCGATCCCGGCCCGTCCAGCCCGGGCGAACGCCCGGGGCTTGCCGACAAAAAGTAGCACAGGTGTGGTCAAGGCGAGCGTCGAACATCCGATCGCCGTGCTGAGAATCGCAAGATCGCGAAGGCTCCAGTTGCCCCCGACCCGGGGGGCGACCATCGTGAGACCGGCAATAACGTCGCTCGGGAGGTGCTTTCGATTGCCGTCGTGGTAAATGCCGCCGAGCCGCAGCGCAAGTTGACGCAGTCCCATCGAGTCCTGGCGGCTGCTGTGCCCGTTGACGACCATGCCGCGCTGAGAATCGCCGAGGCCGACCACGATCGTGTCAGCGATGGATGCGGGGGTCGAGGCCGAAGCGGTCGCGGTCACATCGCCGTCAGTGACAATGAGGAGCGTCGACGAGTCTGCCGGCCACACGCGCGCGATCTCATTGGCCTTGGCAAGTCCGGCGACGAGGTCCGTCGGCCCGGGCTCGAAGGCGACATACATCGGGAGGCCATCGAGTGCATTGCGCACGACTTCCTTGTCGAAGGTGTCCTGCACGATCGGCAGTGCCTTGGAGTAGAAGGCGACGATCGTGATGCGGGTGCGCTCCATGTCGAGCCGGTCGAGGACCGCCTGCACGACCTCCCCGGCGCGCGCGGCGCGGCTGATCTTTACCTCTTGCGCGCCCGCATCCTTGAGCTGCATGCTTGGCGAGACATCGAGGAGCACGAGCAGATGGTTGGACGCGATCTTCGCGGGAGCGCGGTCGATCTCGACGGGATCCCATGAGGCGAGGAAGAGGAGTCCCCACGCGGCAAGTCCGGCGGCGATCGTGCGGGCCGGGCCGACGATGATGGTCCAGCGCGACGCGCGCCCGGTGGGCCCGAAGGCGAGGCGAGCGACGCGTCGAGTGCGTCGGCCATGCAACCATTCGCCGATGGCGACGAGGATGGCGCACGCAATGGCGATGGGGACCGCAAGATCGCCGAGCGCGCTCACCATGGCGTGTGCCTCACGCCGAGCAGGCCGAAAATGTGGAGCGCAAGGCACGCGAGTCCGGCGATCGCGAAGATCCGGAAGTCGTCGAGCGGCACCGTCGACATCGTGCGGAACTGCGCGGGGCGCATTCGGTCGATGTGCCGGAAGACCTGCGCCAGCGCGCTTGCCTCACTTGCCTGGAACGCCTCGCCTCCCGTCGCTCGGGCGAGGTCGACGACCTCCGAGGGGATCTCATCGGTGGCAACATGCACGTGATAGACAGTGATCCCCGAGTCCGTGAGTTCCTCGGCGATGGTGTCAGCTTCGCCGTTCATGAGGTCGGAACTCTGACCATCGGAAACGAGCACGATCATGCGATCGCCCTTCGTGGCCTCTTGCTCCATGTTGGCGCGGCAGAATCGAAGCGCCGCGCCGATCATCGTGCCACCCATGTGCATCGGCTGGTGCTCGGGGTCGGCGAATGGGAGCGCGTTGCGCACCGCGTTGAGGTCCTTGGTCAGCGGGGTCCACCGGATCTGATGGGAGCCGAAGAGCGTGAGGCCGAAGGCGTCCCCCTCGCGGGCGTTGATGAACTGCTCGACCGCTGCGCGTGCCTTCGGATACCGATCCTCCATCGTCATGCTCCCCGACACATCGACGCAGATCTGGATGTTGGTGAGAAGACGCTCGTGCTTGGGCTGCTGCAGCGACTGCGGTCCTGCGAGGATGAGGATCGTCGCCGCGAGCAGGAGTGCAGGCGCGCACTCAAAGGCGTTGAGCGTCCACGAGAGCCACCGTCGCCTCGGGTGGTGCTGGTGGTCGAACGGGAGGATGAGCCCCGCGCCGCGGGTGGGGATGGACACGAGCATCAGCGCGGGGATCGCAAGCAGGAGGAGGACGATCGGCGAACTGAAGGTCATCGCTGCGCCTCGGCTGGTTCGCTGGCGCTCGCCGGAAGTTCGACCTGCGCGTGCGCGCGGTAGGGATCAAGGAGCGCGCCGAGATCACGCGGGGCACCCTCCGGCGAGTGCAGCCAATGTTCGACGGCGAGCAGCAGTGGCGATGCTTCGGGATCGTGACGGAGCGCAGCGATCGCCTCTGCTGGCGGCTTCATCGAGAGATCCCGGCGCTGGCTCCAGAATGCAAGGAGCAGGAGTTCGAGTCGCGCCTGGTCTTCGAGCGAAAGCGAACCCTTCATCGCACTTTCGGCGAGTGGGCGCAACTGGTCGGCGAGTGTCGGAGGCGGTGCCGCTGGCGGCGCGGGCGCGGGCGGGCGGTTGCGGATCGCACGCCGAATGAGGAAGACTGTCGGTACGGCGATCCAAGCGATGGCGAGGAGTGCGCCGATGAGGCGATAGTGATTGCGCGTGAAGAACGGACGGGTCGGTGTTCCAAAGAGATCCGTCCCGTGTCGTTCAGGAAGTTCCGAGACCACCGCAACCGTGATGGGGGCGAGTTCAGCGACCGCGGAGCCATCGCGATGGCGAATGTGCTCGCGCAGGTCATGCGTCCCGGCGACGACGGCGATGTAGTCGATGCGGTAGGTGTGGGGAGAATCGGCCGCGGCGCCCGGAGTCGTGTCGGTCACGCGCACGAGGACCGGCGAGGTGAGTTGCTGGTCGGGCTGCGCGACGAGCGGCTCTCCCCGATGGGTGATCGTCACAGAGCCGGTGATGCCGCGGGGGGTCGCATCGCCTTGCGGGGCGGCGAGGGAAAACGCGATCGCAAGCGTGGCAACGAAGGCCGTCATGTCCGCCCTCCTCCGAGCGCGGGACGGAACGAGAGGAAGTGCCGAAGCGGCGCGAGAAATGGCTCGTCGGTGGCGAGCCGCAGGTAGCTGACCCCGGCCTGCGCGAGATTCGTGCGCACGGAGCCTTCGCGATCCCACGCGCTGTGCCCATGGGCGACGAAAGTCCGACCCGACTCTGCCTCGCGTCCCCGGAAGAAACCCGCTCGCAATCGGCCGCGCTCGGCGGGGTCCATGAGATGGATCGCCATCACATCGTGCCGCTGCGCCCCGTGGCGCAGCGCCGCGATCGCGCGCGGGTCATGCAGGTCCGAGATCGCGATGATGACGCTGGAGCGGCGCGCACGCGACACGAGGTCGTCGAGACGATCGCCGAGCCGCGTGCCCTCGTCGTACGCGGAGGTCCGGAGTGGTTCGAGCGCATGCCAGAGTTCGGTGCGGTTGAGGCTGGGCTTGAGGCGGGTTTCGCGCTCGCCGCCGCCGACGATGCCGACGGGGCTCATACGCCGCTGCGCAACGAGGCCGAGTGCGGCGGCGATCCACACGCCGAGGTCGTGCTTCGTCAGCGCCGTCGAGGCGAGCGACATCGACGAGCTGGTGTCAACCACGAGGTAGACGCAGGTCCGCTTGGGCGTGTCGTACTCCTTGACGAAGGGTCGTGAGAGCCGTGCAGTGATCTTCCAATCCATCATGCGCAGCGAGTCGCCCGGCGCATAGGGACGCGATTGCGCGTACTCGATCCCCGAGCCGACGAAGCGCGAATGGTCGCTGCCGATGGCGAGATCGTCGGCGAGGCGTCGCACCACCATCTCGAAGTCGCCGTGGGCGAGCTCGTCGGGTGGTCGCAGGAGGGCGGTCATCTTCTCCTCGGGCGACGGTCAGGTGAGCGAGCGCAAGAGTTCCGCGAGCACATCCGTGGACTTGCGCCCGAGCGCGAGCGCCTCGTACGAGAGGCGGAGTCGGTGGAGGATCACATCATCGGCGAGCGCGAAGAAATCTTCGGGGATCGTGTAGGAGCGTCCATGCAGGAACGCGCGCGCGCGCGAGGCATGGACGAGTGCCAAGACCGCGCGCGGGCTGCACCCAAGCTCGATGTCCTTGTGCTTGCGGGTCAGCTGCACGAGCGTGACGCAGTCGCGCAGGAAGACTTCGCTGACATGAACCTGCTGGACTGCGGCCATCGCCTCGGAGAGATCGCGAAGATGCAATTGTGCCCCCTCGGCGATCGCGTCGAAAGCGGTCATGGGGATGGCGCCATCTCCCTGGCGCTTGAGTTTGAGGGCGAGGCTTCGTCGCGCGACTTCCGTTTCCTCCTCCACGGATGGGTACGAGAATCGATGACGCAGCATGAAGCGGTCGAGCTGCGCCTCGGGAAGTTCGAAGGTCCCCGACTGTTCGATGGGATTCTGTGTCGCGATCACGAGGAACGGCGCGGGCAGCGTGTGCGTGGTGTCGCCGATGGAGACTTTGCGCTCCTGCATCGCCTCGAGGAGGGCCGACTGGACCTTCGGCGAGGCGCGATTGATCTCATCGGCGAGAAGGAGATTCGTGAAGATCGGCCCCTTGTGGATGCGGAACTCGCTCGTGCGCTGGTCGAGGATCTCCGATCCCACGATGTCCGAGGGGAGGAGGTCGATCGTGAACTGGACCCGCGAGAACTTGAGGTCGATCGCCTTGGCGACGGATTGAACGATCAGCGTCTTGGCGATTCCGGGCACTCCTTCGAGGAGGAGGTGGCCACCGGTCAAGAGCGCGATCATGACCCGCTCGACGACGACCTGCTGGCCGACGACGGTGCGCGCGACTTGCGTGCGGACGGTGTCAGCGAATGGGCACGCGCCGGTGGGAGGCGTCATCGAGGGAGCTGGGAGGGATGGTGTCGCGGTCATGGTGCAGGTGGGGTCGATGGCTTCGCTGCCGCGGAGTCCGCGAGCATCGTGTTGAGAAGTTCCTTGAGCTTGTCCGGTCGGACGCCAGCCGCGCGAACGACGCCGGATGCGTCGACGACGACCGTGATCGGCGCGACCTTCACTCCGACGGCATCGGCGAACGATCCGGCCGTCTGACCCGATGCGGTGTCGTGCATGACCGGGAATGGAAGCGCCTTCGACGCGAGCGCTGCCGTCGCCTCTGGCCACTTCGCCCGCGCGTCGCACACGCCGATGAAGTGGATTCCCTGCGGGGCGAACTCCTTCGCAATCGCGGCGACTTCCCCGAGATGCGCCATCGAAGTCGATCCCTGCGGCGCGAGGAATTGGAGGACGATCGCGTGTCCCTTGAGCGCCTCTGCCGACACCGAATCCTTCGACCACGCCGGATCTGACTTTGCAGCCGGTGCCCACGCCGCATCGGCAGGCAAGGGAGGCATCGGTTTCCCCTCCATCGCTTTGAGCCATTCGGGTCGGCGCTCGCCGCCGAAATAGTGCGCTGCAGATCCGCCGCCCGCCGCCCCCGAGCCTCCGCTCGACGGTGCGTTCTTGATGAGCATCTCGACCACATCCGCAACCTTGTTGGGAAGGAGTCCTGCGGCGCGCACGACACCGGTGTGGTCGATCACCACGTAGGTCGGCCAGAACGACAGTCCATACGCCTTCACCGTCGCCCCCGAGTCCTGCGCGACGGGATAGTTGATGTGCTTGCTGGTGACGACGCTTGCCGCCTTGTTCCATCCCGAGTTCGCGTCGTGGATGCCGATGAAGGCGAGCGGTCGGCCCGCCATCTTCTTGACGAATTCGACATTCTCGGGAATCGCGGCCATGCACGGGCCGCACCATGTCGCCCAGAAGTCGATGACAATGACCTTGCCGCGCGAGGCAGCGATCGTTGTGGCATCGCCGATCCACGCTTGCGTGGTGAGTTCCGGTGCAGGCTTTCCTTCGATCGCCTTCAGCGCTGCGGGCCGATTGGCGCCGTCGTAGAACCAATCGTCGGGAATCTTCGTGTCATCTGCCCCGGCAACTCGCGCAACTGCCAGCACCCCGAGGACGCACATTGAAAATCGTGTCATGGCGGCTCACAAGCCTACCCGTGAGGCGATCTGGGGCGGCGAGCCTCAGCGGCACACGCCCCAACCACCAAGCATGGCCGAGAGGTCCGCCCCGTCGACATCGCCGTCGTGGTTGAAGTCGGTCGGCGAGCCGCTGGTCGCTCCCCACGACGAGAGAATTTGGCTGAGATCCTGCGCATCGACGATGCCGCT
>CANETX010000088.1 GCA_947441435.1 Planctomycetaceae bacterium | reverse complement strand
GCCTCCGACGTCCTCCACGCTCCTCAGGGATGGGTGCTGCCCGGCCTCATCGACGCACATCTCCATCTCCTCATGGGAGGGCTCTCTCTCTCGCAACTCGATCTCGCGGGGTGCTGCAGTCGCGATGAGTTTGAGGCGGCCATCGCGGCGCGCCACCGCGAACTGCCCCCCGGGGTCTGGCTCGAAGCCAGCGGATGGAACGAAGCTCAGTGGGGAGGTGGACGCCCTGATCGTCACTGGCTCAGAAGTGCGCACGACCGCCCTGTCGTCGCCTGGCGCTGCGATCGGCATGTCGCGCTCGTCAATGGCGCGGCACTCGCGCAACTCGACCTCTCGCACGAAGTTCCCGGCGGGACGATTGAATGCGCTGCCGACGGTTCGCCGACTGGACTGTTCCTTGAGCAGGCTGCGTGGAAGCTGGTCATTCCCGCCGTCCCGACCCCGCTGACCGAAACGAAGCGCGCCGCCCTCGCTCGCGCGACAGCTCACCTTCACGCACTCGGCGTGACAAGCGTCGGCGCGATGGAGTACATCGACGACCTCGACGAGATCCTTGCGCCTGCCGCGCGCACCGCGTCCCTCGGCCTCCGCGTCATCGCCACGGTGCTCGATCGTGACCGCCCACTTCCCTTCGAACGCGCGCGCGCGCTTGGCGCAAGCGACGCCTTCGGCATCCGAGGCTTCAAGAGTTTCGCCGACGGGACGCTGGGGGCATCGACCGCCGCCGTCTTCGAGGCCTATGCCGATGGCACGGGCCGGGGCGAACTGATCGAGCACGCCGCGCGAGGCGAGCTGGCTGCATGGATGCGTGAGGTGCTCGACGCGGGGTTCTCTCCATCCGTGCACGCCATCGGTGATCGCGCACTCGCCGCCGTCCTTGCGGCGGCGCTCACGGAAGATCGGGCGAAGCGCGTCCGCTTCGAACACGCGCAAACGGTCGACCCGGATTCACTTCCCCGCTTCGCAGGCCGCATTGTCAGCATGCAGCCCTTCCACAAGGCGACCGACGCTGCGCTCGCATTGACCCGCCTCGGCGCCCACCGCGAGAACCGCTTCTTTCGGTTCCGCGATTTCCTGCGCGCGGGGGCACGTCTGGCGTTCGGCTCGGATTGGCCCATTTCCTCGGCGGATCCGCTCGAAGGGATGCGGACGGCGATCACGGGGCTCGCCCTCGACGGACGAATCCACGGACCCTCGCAGACGCTCACTGCCGTCGAAGCGATCGATGCGTACACGGTGGGCGCTGCCGACTGTCTCGGCGCGAGCGATCGACTTGGACGGCTCTCGCCGGGCTACTTCGCCGACGCCGTAATCCTCGACCGCGACCCACTCTCGTGCGATTGGCTCAATGACGCGCCGCAGGTCTTGGCGACCATCGTCGGTGGTGAACTGCGCTACGACGCGCTCGGCAAGTTCAGCGCGACCTGCCCCACCGACCACGCCGTGAAGTCCTGAATCTTGTCGAGGGCACGGCTCCCCAAGTCCGACGAGAAGAACACGATGAACACAGCGAGGAGTCCGAACTGCTGCACCCCAGGCTTCGAGTAGAAGCGCAGTGCGCCATCAGAAAACCCCGAGAGAATCGCGGCGCCATCGAGGGGAGGGATCGGCAGGAGATTGAAGACCATCAGATAGAGATTGAGCCACGCGCCGACAAGAAGAAAAATTCGGAGATTCCCTGCGAGTGGCTCGTCATGCGGTCCGTAGCGGATGACTGCGGCGCAGGCGACAATGCAGAGCGCACACAGGATCACGTTCACTGCGGGGCCAGCCGCAGCGACCAAGGACCACCCGCGACGGCCATGTCGAAAGCGCGATGGATTCACCGGCATCAGTCCCCACGCAATCCCGAAGATGAGGAACACAACAAGACTCACCCATCCCATGTGAACGATGGGATTGAGCGTCATGTGCCCCATGTCACGCGGGGTCGTATCCCCTTCCCAGAGGGCCGCAATTCCATGGCCGAGTTCGTGCAGGACAATTGAGGCGATGACCCAGACGATCCAACTCATCAGGAGGACAGTCGCCCCCTGCTGCCAGAGATCCGCGATCCACCAGCCCGTCACCGGCATCCCTCTCTTGTCGTGGACCTCGTAATCATGACCTTGGAGACTAGCCGGGGTTCTGCTATAGTCCGGGGCTCGCACCAGCCACCTATAGGCCCGTCGCACGACTCGATACGACATCGAGTTCCACGGCGGGCCCGAGGGGCGCCGTCCAAGCGGACGGATCGCTCCCCGCGGGAGGCATGATTCATGGGAGTCCCCCAATGGTCGTTCTTCGACTCAAGCGCTACGGCCGAACCCACTCGCCCTTCTATCGCCTCGCCGCCGCCGACAGGCGTTCGCCGACCGACGGCCGCGTGATCGAGGAGCTCGGTTGGTTCAGCCCAACCGCCCCCGAAGGCAAGCAGTGGAATCTCAAGGCCGACCGTGTGGCCCACTGGCTCTCCGTCGGCGCACAGCCAAGCGAGACCGTCGTCTCGCTTCTCCACCGCGCCGAGATCACCAACACCGTCGGTACCAAGGGAACGCCTTCGCTGGCCGCAACGCACGCCAAGGCGCGCCGCAATGCTCCGAAGAAGGCTCCCCCCGCCGAGGCCGCCAAGAAGTAAGTCGGCCACCGGCGAATTCCGCCGAGCCCCGCCAATCCCCGCCAATCCCCGCCAATCCCCGCATGGCACTTCGCATCGACATCCTCACCATCTTCCCGGAGATGTTCGCCGCGCCGCTCGCGACGAGCATCGTCGGCAGAGCGATCGCGCAGGGAGTGGTCGAGGTGCATGTCCACGACATTCGTCGCTGGGCATCTGGTGCCCACAACAAGGTCGATGACCGTCCGTTCGGCGGCGGCCCCGGCATGGTGTTCATGTGCGAGCCGCTCACTGCCGCAGTCGAGGCGGTCGAGCAACTCGATGCACGCCCCTCGACACGGTTCCTCCTGAGCCCCGCAGGGACGCCGTTCACCCAGCCCCTTGCGCGAGCGTGTGCGGCCTCGGCGCGACTCATGTTGATCTGTGGCCACTACGAAGGGATCGACGAGCGCGCCATCGAAGAACTCTCGCTCACTGAACTCTCCATCGGAGACTTCGTCCTCTCCGGCGGCGAGATTCCAGCCCTGGCGGTGGTGGATGCCGTCACGCGACTTCTTCCGGGATCCCTCGGCCACGAAGACTCTGCCGCGCAGGACTCGTTCACGCTTCATGGAGAAGACGGCGAGCCACTTCTCGATTGCCCCCACTACACCCGTCCGCGCGAGTGGCGCGGCCGGATCGTTCCAGACGTTCTCCTCTCCGGCGACCACCAGGCCATCTCGCAGTGGCGCCACGAGGAATCCATTCGACGGACGCGCGAACGCCGTCCCGATCTCGCAGCTCAAGCACCATCCGGGCCCCGCGCCCACACGAGAGGAATCTGACATGAACAAGTCCGCCATCATGGATAGCGTGGAAGCCAAGCACTTGAAGCCAGCGGGCGAGATCCCGACCCTCCACATCGGCGACACCATCGACGTCCACTACCGGATCATCGAGGGGGACAAGGAGCGCGTGCAGGTTTTCCAAGGTGTGCTTATCGCCACCAAGGGGCGCGGCGTCAATCGCGTGGTCACCGTGCGCCGCATCGTCGCCAACGAAGGGGTCGAGCGCATCTTCCCGATCAACTCAAGTCGCGTCGCGAAGATTGAAGTCCTTCGCCACGCCGAAGTCCGGCGGAGCAAGCTGTACTACCTCCGTGGCCTCACCGGCAAGGCTCGACGCCTCCGTGAAGACCGCAAGGACTCGACTGAGAAGAAGGGGTGAACCCCGGGTGCCTCGCGCGCCTTCCCAACCCACGCGTCGCTGTCGCACGGTCGCACGAACTTTCGCGGTCGCCTGCGCGCTTTCATGTTCTGCCGGGAAATCCCCTCGACGACGGGTGGAGCGGGCGGTGCGGCTTTGATGCGGCCCTCGCTGCGAATGATCCTCGGAATCCTGTCACCCTCCTCGCATGGAGCGGCACGCTCGGGCCGACGCTCTTCGAGGGCGAGCCGCGCAACTGGATGCGCGCTGGGCGCGACGCGCTTGCGGGGCTGATCGCGACCTTGCTGCCCCGCGCGCACTCCCACGGCGTGCCGTTCGGATTCATCCCCCACCACTTCCATCTCCTGAGCGATGTCGCCGGACAGATGCGCGTCTGGCATGAACACGCAGACGCAGGTTGGGCAACCGTCCTCTCGCCGGCAACGCTCATCGCCACTTCGATGCACAAGGACCTTCACGACCATCTGCGACGCGCGGTCGAGATGGTCGCACCGAGAGCGTCGCTGTGCCTCCTTGAGGACCTCGTCTTCGACGCGCACGCCGACACTGCGCCGCGCCGGGTCGAGTGGGGATCTGGCGAAATCCCGCACGAATCCGTCGTGGAGTGGCTTGAGAGCGCCCTCCCCCTCTCCACTCCCATCGCGGTCGGGTGCGACCTCAGCGATGGCGGGCTACTCCGGGACGAGCCGCGCGGATAGACTTCCAAGGCCCCAGAGGGGCTCCACCAGAGGAGATTGAGTTGACCGTATTTGCAGGCGGCTTGGACTCGAAAGTTCTCGTCCTCAACAAGATGTACACCGCTCTCCGGGTGGTCAATGGTCGCCGCGCCTTCACGCTGCTGGCGAAGGAGGTCGCTGAGGTCATCTCCGTCGAAGCCGGCACCTACGTGGCCTACGACTTCTCCAGCTGGGCTGAGGCGTCCGACTATCAGAGGGCCCATGAATGCGATGTCCACGACTGGGTCACGACGACGCGGCTCATCATCGCCGTTCCGAAGATCATCCGGCTTTTGGGCTACGACCGTTTTCCTCGCGAACAGGTCAAGCTGAATCGCCGCAACATCTACGCGCGCGACGGCAACCAGTGCCAGTACTGCGGCCGACACTTCTCGACGCGCGAACTCACCCTTGACCATGTCATCCCGCGCGTCCAGGAAGGGACGAATTCCTGGGCCAATCTCGTCTGTTCCTGCGTGAGTTGCAATGCCAAGAAGGGTGGGCGCACTCCCACACAGGCGCACATGAAGCTCATCCGCACGCCGATCAAGCCCAAGCGCAACCCTGCGATCGCGCTCCGGCTTGGCAGCCCCAAGTACCAGAGTTGGAAGACATTCCTCGACGAGGCCTACTGGACCGTCGAACTCGAGTGAGGTGTCCCCGCGGGGACCGTCACGCCGAAATTGCGAGTCCGAGGGAGAGCACCAGGGCGTTGTTGAATCCGTGCGCGACCATCGGCGCGATGAGGCTGCCTCGCATCTCCCGTCCGAGGCAGAACGCAACCGCAAGCGCCCCCAAGATCGGAATGAAGAAGACTCCCTGCGGATGGATCGCCGCGAAGATGAGGCTCGACAGCGCGGCGCCGGCGAAAATGCTCGCGGGGGCGCCCCACCGATGGGTGAGGTCGCGGAGATGGCGATAGAGGACCCCACGGAACAGGATCTCCTCGATGATCGGCGCGAAGACTGCGGCGATGAGGTACAGCATCAGTCGCTGCGGGACATCTCCCTCTGCCATCGCCTGTTGAATCGGGTGACTCGCTTGCTCGATGCCGCCACCGGCCAGCGCCGAAGCGATCATGGCGATGATGACTCCGCCGAGAAGGAGTGGAATCGCAGTCGCGTACACGGTGAATCCGTAGGCGACTTCCTTCCAGATCCCCTTCCCCGAGTGGAGCCCGAGCTCGCGGCGCACATCGGCCCACGCACGCCCGCGCACCACCGGCCACGCCAGCGCAAGGAGCGGAAGCACCATCACGGCGAGTTGCAGAATCGTTCCAGAAACACCGCCCAGACGCTCTTCTCTCTCGACGATCAGCCCCGCCACCACCGAGACCCCCAACATCAGGACGAACCAGACCGCGAAGATCCACGGCAGGTCGCTGCCGATCCCGCCGCGCGTGTTGAGGTGCAGCGCAAGTGTTCCCTTCGCGGCGCGCACGATGAGCACGACTCCCCAGATCGTCCCGCCGAGCCCCGCGATCCCGGCGATCAAGAAGAACAGAAGGAACGCGCCCCCGACGCGCAGCGGAAGCCCCGCGATGCTCTCCTCGAACTCAGCGTTGTTCCGAGCGGTCGACATCAGCAGTTGACCCATCCAACCGAGGCGTCCTTCGATCATCTCGCGATCCTCGGCGGAGATGTCGAGGCTCCCTCGGCTCTCGGCATTGAGCGAGTCGATCACCCGTTGCACACGCTCGGCGAGAGCGAGCGTGGGTGGCCCGTGCGAAGAAGTGTCCGCGGCTGCATGATCGACCGCCGCTTTCGCCGCCTCGCGTGCGCGGTCGTAGGAGCGGGTGCGCGCGAGAAGAACCGCCGCGCACATGTTGTCGATCGGATCCCCGGACGCGATCATCGGCTCGAGTTGCTGCTGGATCGCCATTGCGCCCGATCCAGGACTGAACGAATCCAGGGCCTCCAGCATCAAGACGACCCGCCCCATCAGCATGGTCTGCATGCCGACCCATTCCCCCTCGGTGTCGGGCGCCTCGGCTCCTTCGACCTCTGAAATCGCCGTTTCGGAGTCCTCGTCGTGGCCCGACGATCCCAGCAGGAAGGAACTCGCAACGCAGCCAAGGATGACGGCCCAAGCGGCGACCGACGAGAGTCCTGCGCGTGTCATGGGGGGGGACGCTACCACTCCCCTTTGCCTTGACACGAGGGCGGTTTTCGGTAGCCTCCCCAATCCCCCACTTCGGAAGGACCAGACCAATGCCTCGCCAAACCACCTTCGTCAAGCCAGGACAGCTCCCCGCCACTTGGCGTATCGTCGATGCCGATGGAAAGGTGCTCGGACGGCTGGCCACCGAGGTTGCAACGGCACTGATGGGCAAGCACCGCCCCGACTACACGCCGAACGTCCTCTGCGGGGACTCGATCATCATCCTCAATGCCGCGAAGATCGTGATCACCGGCTCGAAGGGCAAGCTCAAGACCCTGCGCCGCTGGAGCGGCTACCCCGGTGGACTGCGCGTGCGCAACTACGACACACTCAAGAAGGATGACCCGGCCCTGATGGTGACCGAGGCGATCATCCGAATGCTCCCCCGCGGACGGCTCGGCCGCCGCATCACCCGCAATCTCCGCGTCTTTGCCGGACCGACGCACGAGCATCAGGCCCAGCAGCCCACTCCGATGAACACCAAGGCCTAATCCATGACTTCTGCCATCAACATGTCCATCGGAACGACCGTCGGGACGACCAAGGCTTCACTGCAGCGCGGTGCCGATTCCAAGGGTTGGTACTGGGGAACGGGCCGACGCAAGACCGCGGCAGCGCGGGTGCGCGTGCGTCCCGGGCAGGGTGAGTTCCAGATCAACGAGACAGACATGCCGGAGTTCTTGGTCGAAGACCGAGACCAGAAGAGTCTCACGGGTCTCCTCGACAAGTGCAGTCTCAAGGGCAAGATCGATGTTCGCGCGTCCGTGCGCGGCGGAGGCTTTACGGGCCAGGCGGGTGCAGTCCTCATGGGACTCGCCCGCAGTCTCCTCTGCTACGACGCGAACCTCGAGCCGATCCTTCGGACCAACGGGTACCTGACCCGCGACGCCCGCAAGGTCGAGCGCAAGAAGTACGGCCAGGCCGGTGCCCGCCGTCGCTTCCAGTTCTCCAAGCGCTGAACGCGTCGATCACTTCCGTCGAATCACACCCGCCGCCGGGGCATGGCTGCGTGTACTACGTGCCAACCGCGTGGCCACGTGTCGCTCGCTGACGCGGCTCTCCTTCGCGAGTTCGTGAAGTGTTTGGGGCGATGTCCCATCGAGCCCGAGTTTCGCCACCCACAAGTTGTGATCGACGGTGGTGCCACTCCGGCGCTGTATCCGGCGCGAGTGTCCTTCCACGAGTCGCATCCATGGGCACCCCTCAAGGAGTGGATCGCCACGCCAGTGTGGGTGCCCATCGGGAGAAACTGGGCCGGCCCGTCTGCGCGGTGCACTTCGGGTCCGATCGACGACATGGGCGATCGCACGGTCGACCCGGACTCGTCGAAGCGCGAGTTGCTCGGCCGGAGCGG
>CANETX010000087.1 GCA_947441435.1 Planctomycetaceae bacterium | reverse complement strand
CAGATCACGAGCGACCCTCGATGGGTCATCTCGTCTGTGCGAAGGGCCTTGGCGCGAGCGCGATCGAGTCCGTCGCGCGCGTGACTGCGCCTTGTGTGCGAAAGAGGCCCAAATCGGGCCGATTCGCCACACAAGATGAGGTCAGCCTATCGCGGGGGGGAGAAACGGTAAGTGCCCGGCGCACCTGAGGGCGCCAGGAGCAGAGTGCCACTGTCGAGTCTCGCCGTGATCTCGGCGCCCGTTGCGGCATCCTGGATTCGCGGGGGTGCGGCGTCGGTTGGCCAGGCGACGCGCAGAGGCTCGGCGCCGCTCGCGCGAAGGGTTGCGAGGACGAGTGCGCCGTCGGACCACATGAGATCGATTTCGACGCCGCCGCGCGCGCGCAGGCCGCGCACCGCGCCGCGGCTCCACTCCTTGGGAAGCGCCGGGAGCAGTTCGATGACATGCCCGCGGCCGAGGGCGGTTCCATTCGTCGCGCTGGCGAATGTCGTCGCCCCTAGGGCTGCGGCATTTGTCGCGCCCGCGCCATCCACTTCGCGGTGCGACTGCACGAGCATCTCGGCGACTCCCGCGGCGCCACCGAAGTTGCCGTCGATCTGGAACGGCGGATGATTGTCGAAGAGATTCGGCAGCGTGCACTTGCCGAGCAGCGCTGCGACATGGCCCCACGCCCCTTCGCCGTCGCGCATCCGCGCGAACATGCTGATGAGCCAGGCGCGGCTCCATCCGGTGTGACCGCCGCCGTGCGCGAGCCGGTAGTCGAGCGACTTGCGCGCGGCCGTCATCAGGTCGGGGGTTCCCTCGAAGGTGATCTGCCGTCCCGGATGCACGCCGAACAGATGGCTCATGTGACGATGGCCCGGCTCAACCTCCTCCCACGGATCCGCCCACTCCATGATGCGGCCATCCGCGCCGATGGGGGGCGCCTTCAATCTCGTGATCGCCTCGCGCGCACGCGCCACCACAGGATCGTTCGCGGCATCGGGGCCGAGCGCTTCCGCCTCCTCGATGAGGTTCGCGAACACATCGTGCACGATCATCTGATCCATTGTGTTGCCCATGCCCGTGTCGGCGTTCGCACCGCCGGGCAGTCGAAACGTGTTCTCGGGAGACGAACTCGGTCCGCTGACGAGCACACCGGTGTCAGGATCTGCGACGAGATAGTCGAGATAGAACTCTGCGGCACCCCTGAGCATCGGGAACGCGTGTTGCGCGAGATAGCTGCGATCGCGCCCGAAGTCCCAGTGATCGTGGATCGTCTGCGTCATCCAGCCGCCGCCGTGCGGCCACAGCGCCCACACCGTGTGCTTCCCCGCGGGCACTGTCCAGCACCATGCGTCGGTGACATGGTGCGCCATCCATCCCTTGGCGCCGTACATCTTGCTGGCAGAGGCTCGACCTTCGAACGCGAGTCGCTCCATGAATTCGGTGAGCGGCGCAACCGTCGGCGCGATGTTCAGGACCTCTGCGGGCCAATAGTTCATCTGCAGATTGATGTTGATGTGGAAGTCCGCGTTCCACGGGGCGCGCAGGTGATCGCACCAGAGTCCCTGCAGATTTGCAGGGAGACCGCCGTCGACGCTCGATGAGAGAAGGAGCGCACGCGCGAATTGCGTATAGAGCGCGACGAGACCGGGATCCGACTCCCCCGCCGCAGCGCGCTTGATGCGTTCATCGGTGGGGATCGCCTCTGCGGCGACATTGGGCGGACCGAGCTCAAGGTCGAATCGGTCGAACTTTTCGCGCCACGCGCGCTCGTGATCCCACAGCAATTCGGCTGGGTTCTTGGGGAGCGTCGCAGTCACTTCCGCGATCGCCCGCTCAAGGTCGGGGCGCGGAAGAGCCTTCTCTGCGTGAAGTGCGGCGACCGCGGCGCTTCGCCCCGCGCCGACGAACGGGAAGTCCGTCGCCGCAATGACGACGATGTTCACGGCGTTCGCCGCGCGGACGACGATCGCGCCGTCTTCGACAGCAAGCGTGCCGCCGTCGTGGGTGACGATCGCGTCGGCGCCGAAGAGAACCCCAGCCTCCGCAAGGCTGGCACTCGCGCCGGCCCCCGCATCGCCGACCCCGTCGTCGCCGACCCCGTCGTCGCCGACCCCGTCGTCGCCGGCGGCCTTGCCGCGCAGCTCAGTCGCCCCGCGAAGATAGAGCGTCGCACCTGCACCGCCAATCTTCGCCGCGACCGAGATCGGGCAGCCGTCGCATGAGGGCTTGCGCTCCATCGTGATCTTGAGGAAGAGCCCGTCAACCTCGTCCGTCTCTTGGCGAATGACGAGTGCGTTCGTGGCGTGCGAGGCGTACACGGTCCGGACGACACGATGCCCGCGGTCGTCCCAGGCCGTTGCGGTCACTCCGGTCGCAAGGTCGAGTCCGCGGCGGTACTCCGTCGCGTCGACGCTCATCGGCGACTCGATGATGAGATCGCCCAGCGTCTGATAGGAGTCATCGACCGAATCGATGAGCATCGTCTCGCGGGCGCGCGCCTCGGCCTCTGGAAACTTCCCGTGAAAGAGCAACTTGCGCACTTCGGCAACGGCCTCGGCGCACTCGGGTGTCTCTCGCGAGCGATGCGTGCCTTCCCACACCGATCCTTCGTTGAGCTGTATCCGTTCGCGGCGAACTCCGCCGAAGACCATCGCCCCGATTCGCCCGTTGCCAAGCGGCAATGCCTCCGTCCATGCGGCGGCGGGTGCGCGGTACCAGAGCACGAGTCCATGGGGCGCTGGCTCCGCGCTTGCGACGATCGTCTCACGCGGCGGCGGCGCGGCGGCTTGCGTGGCACTTGCGACGATCGTTTCGCGCGGCGGGGCGGGTGCCTGTGCGGCGCTTGGCGCGATCGTTTCCCGCACCGGCGGCGCGGACTCCGCACCCTGCGCAGCAGCGCACGACGAGAGCGCCAGTGCCGCAAGCGATGCGATCATCGCAAGCTCACTCCGACTTGGGGGCGCGGAGGGTGACGGACACGGTCATGTCCGCACCGTCGCGCTTCAACTTGACGGTGACGACATCGCCGGGGTTGTGCTCGCGGAGCCGCTCCATCATGTCAGCAGGACCCGTCAGCAGTTTGTCATTCCAGCCGATGAGGAGATCACCGATCTTGATCCCCGCGTCAGAGGCAGCCGTCTCCGCACTCACGCCATCGACCTTGACTCCTTCGAGCCCGTCGTTGCCATAGCCGGGCATCACGCCGAGCCGCACCTTCGATCCGGTGCGTCGACCCGCCGTCGCCGCGCCGTCGGTCGAGGCGAACTCCAGCTTCGCCGGCAGCGTCGCGAGCATCTTCGCCAGCGTTTCCGTGAGCGTCACGACCTTCGCCGCTCCCTGCGGATTCACCGTGTAGCCGCGGTCGGTGGGCTTGTGGTAATCGCCGTGCGATCCCGTAAAGAGGAAGAGCACCGGAATCCCGGCGCGGTAGAAACTCGCGTGATCGCTCGGCCCACGACCCGACGGATCCGCGCGCACGGTCAAGCCGCTGGCCTCGAAGATCGGTCTCAGGAGCGTCATGAACTCCTGCGCGCTGCCGGTACCACCGATCGCCAACTCATCGTTGCGCATGCGACCCACCATGTCGAGGTTGATCATCGCCTGCACCTGCTCGTTCTTGAGCGTTGGATTCTTGGTCCAGAAGTCGCTGCCGTCGAGGCCGATCTCCTCGGCGCTGAAGGCCATGAAGAGCACAGAACGCAACTCCTCCGGCGCGTCCTTGCCGCGGTAGTAGTCGGTGAGCGCCTTCGCGGTGCAGAGCATCGCGGATGTGCCCGAGGCGTTGTCGTCGGCGCCCGGATGCAGCGTCCCGCGATTCGAGGGATCCGCGCCGTAATTGCCGAAACCGACATGGTCGTAGTGCGCGCCGACGATCACCCATTGATCGGCGAGCGCGCCCTTGCCGCGAAGCACCGCGCCGATGTTGTCCGTCTGGAGGACACCGTCGCTCAACTCCGCATCGACGGCGACCGTCACCGAGTCCTTGAAGGCGAGCGGACGAATGGCACCGTTGTCGGCGAGGTTGCGCAGGTCCTTGAGCGATCGACCCTGCGGATCCGCCGCCTTGACGAGCCGATCGGCCTCCTCCGTCGACATCTGAATCACCGGAATGTCGAGTCGGGCGCCGAAGCGGCTGGACTCGCTCGTCTCGAGATTGCGCTTGCCATCGCGCGACTCGGGCGGGTTGACCATGATGATCGCCGCAGCGTGACGCGCGGCAACCGAGTCCATCTTCGGCGCGACCGCCGCGGACGGGCTGAACCTGCTGTCCGCCCACTTGCTGCGACCCTCAGGATCCATCGGCTCGTAGCGGAAGAACATCACGACCCGGCCCTTGAAGTCGTCGCCGGAGCCGAACGAGGTGTATCCATCTTTCCCGTCTTCGATCGCGTAGCCCGCGAACGTGATGGGTCCGGTGAACTTGCCTGTGCCGCTGTTGCCCAGCACCGCGTAGTCCTTGCCGCGCGCGAGCGTCGCGGCAGGAGCGCCAGCCGATGCCGTCGTGTCGGTCCACGCGACGTCCGACCGAACGAGTTTCGGCCCCGCTCCCGCGACGTCGAATGTCTGCCGCCACTGCGTCCACTCGGGATGCGTCGACGCCGAGTCGGGCGTTGCGGCGGCGCCGCCGATCGATGCCGCGACCTGGACGGTCGGCGCGGGCTTCGCCGGGTCAGGAGCGACCACGGGGAACGCCGGCTCGAGTCCACTCTGCTTGAAGTAAAACTCGACGTACTCACCCGCGAGGACTCCGCCACGCGATCCCGGCACGCGCCCTTCGAAGAACGGATTCGAGAGGGTCATCACATGCTGGTACCAGTCGATCGCGACTGGGCCGAGCCCTTCGAGGATCCCGCGAAGATCGACATCCGTGTGCCCCTCCGTGTTCTTCGGGGAGTACGAATATGGATTGACCGCCCCTTCAATCACCTTGGACTCGGGGGCGGCTGCCGGAGCCGGAGCCTCAGCCGCCGCAGGGGCCGGGGCCGGGTTCTCCTGCGCGAAGGCCACGCCGCACCCGCCGACCACTAGAAGCCCAACAAGCACCGCACGTCCACCCAGAGTCCGCAAGTGTGAGTCGATCATGCGAACCACTATAGAGGTTCGAGAGGCGTTCCTATACTCAGGAAACACCATGTCCATGCTCGATGCTCCCCGTCCCAACATCGCCTCCGCCGCCACGACCCGGGCCCTCGACCCCACCGACACATTTGTGCGACGGCACCTCGGCCCAAGCGAAGCCGACGTCGCGTTGATGCTCGCTGATCTTGGCTTTGGTTCGCTCGCAGAACTCGTCGCCTCAACGATTCCCGCGTCGATTCGCGTGAAGGCGCCGCTGCACATCGATGATCCGACGAACACCGGACAGTTCCGCGAACGTGGCGAGCAAGAGACACTCGATGCGCTGCGCGCACTCGCCTCGCGCAACAAAGTCTGGCGCTCCTACATCGGCATGGGTTACACGGGGACGATCGTCCCCGGCGTCATCGGGCGAAATGTCCTCGAGAACCCAGGTTGGTACACGGCGTACACCCCCTACCAACCCGAGATCTCGCAGGGTCGCCTCGAAGCGCTCCTCAATTTCCAGACGATGATCTCGGAGCTGACTGGACTGCCCGTCGCGAACGCGTCGATGCTCGATGAGGCAACGGCCGCCGCCGAGGCGATGACCATGTGCCTCGCGATCACCGGCGGCACACGCACGCACTTCTTCGTCGCCGACACCTGCCACCCGCAGACGATCGCCGTCGTGAAGACGCGCGCGAGCGGACTCGGCGTCACGGTCGTCGTCGGCGATCCGGCGAGTGCCGCATTCGATCCGAACACGTGCGCAGGAGTCCTCCTTCAGTACCCCGACACGAACGGTTGTGTCTGCGACTGGGCTGCCGTTGCCGCACACGCGCACGCGGCTGGTGCGCAGGTCGTCGCCGCGTGCGATCCACTTGCGCTCACGCTCTTCACGCCGCCCGCAAGTTGGGGAGCGGACATCGCCGTCGGCAGCGCCCAGCGCTTCGGCGTGCCGATGGGATTCGGCGGCCCGCACGCGGGATTCATGGCGACGAAGACCGAACATGTCCGCCGGATGCCCGGTCGACTCATCGGCGTCTCGCGCGACAAGCACGGCAACCCCGCGATGCGGCTGGCGATCCAGACCCGCGAGCAGCACATCAAGCGCGACCGCGCGACGAGCAACATCTGCACGGCGCAGGTGCTCCTCGCGGTGATGGCTGGGCTGTACGGGACGTATCACGGCCCGGACGGGCTTGTGAAGATCGCCCGCCGGGTGCGCGCCGCGACGAGCACGCTTGCGGCAGGTGTCCGCGCGCTGGGCCACTCGGTCGGCGACGGTCTCTGGTTCGACACGCTGCGCGTGCGTCTCAACGGAACCACCGCGTCTGCAGTGACCGCCTTCGCATCGAGCAAGAAGATCAATCTCCGCTCATTCCCCGATGGCTCCATCGGCGTCACGCTCGACGAGACGGTGATGGCCGCGGACATCGACGATCTGCTTGCGGCGTTCGCTTCAGGAACGGGACGCCCTGCCCCAACGACCGCGTCGCTCGGATCGGTTGACGATGCGACACCCGTGATCGGCGCACCGCTCGCGCGCACCGGCACCTTCCTGACGCAAGATGTCTTCGGCATCCACCACTCGGAGACCGATCTCCTTCGTTACATCAAGCGGCTCGAGTCGAAGGACCTGTCGCTGTGCCACAGCATGATTCCGCTGGGATCCTGCACGATGAAGCTCAACGCGACGAGCGAACTCGTGCCGATCACCTGGCCGGAGTTCGGGCAACTTCACCCCTTCGCCCCGCGCGAGCAGTGGCACGGCTACGCGGAGCTCTTCCGCACACTCGAACTCTGGCTCTCGAACATCACCGGATTCGCGGCGGTCAGCCTCCAGCCCAACGCAGGTAGCCAAGGCGAGTACGCGGGACTCATGGCCATTCGCGCGTACCACGAAAGCCACGGGCAGTCCCATCGCAACGCCTGTCTCATTCCCGTGAGCGCGCACGGCACCAATCCCGCGAGTGCGGTGGTGGCAGGAATGAAAGTCGTTCCGATCGCCTGCGACAGCGAGGGCAACATCGATCTCGCCGACCTCAAGGCGAAGGCCGCCGAACACGCCAACGATCTCGCGGCGTGCATGGTCACCTACCCGAGCACGCACGGCGTCTTCGAAGAGGGCATCCGCGAACTCTGCGAGATCGTGCATGCGCACGGCGGGCAGGTCTATCTCGATGGGGCGAACCTCAACGCACTCGTCGGACTTGTCAGGCCGGGCGAACTCGGCGCGGATGTCTGCCACCTCAACCTCCACAAGACCTTCTGCATCCCGCACGGCGGCGGCGGTCCCGGCATGGGGCCCATCGGCGTGGCTGCGCATCTCGCCCCGTTCGTCCCGGGGCATCCGGTCCTTCCCCCCTCGAACGCTGGCCCGTCCTCCATCGGTCCCGTGAGCGCTGCGCCATACGGAAGCGCGAGCATCCTCCCGATCTCGTGGATGTACATCGCGATGATGGGGGCAGCAGGCCTCACGCGCGCGAGCGAGGTGGCGATCCTCAACGCCAACTACGTGATGAAGCGGCTGAGCGATCACTATCCCGTGGTGTTCGTCAACCACAATGGACGATGCGCCCACGAGTGCATCATTGATTGCCGAGGGTTTGAGGCCGGAAGCGGCGTCCGCAACGAGGACATCGCCAAGCGACTGATGGACTTCGGATTCCACGCACCGACGATGAGTTGGCCGGTGCCCGGCACGCTGATGATCGAGCCGACCGAGAGCGAGTCGAAGGAAGAACTTGATCGGTTCTGCGAGGCGCTGATCGCGATCCGCGCCGAGATCCGGGAGATCGAAGCGGGCACCTTCCCGCGCGACGACAATCCGCTCAAGGGTGCGCCGCACACGGCCGCCGAAGTCTGCGCGAATGCGTGGGCACATCCGTACTCGCGCGAGCAGGCGGCCTATCCCGCGCCGTGGCTCAAGCAGTACAAGTTCTGGCCTGCGGTCGGCCGAGTCGACAATCCGTTCGGCGACCGGAATCTCGTCTGTACCTGCGACGGCGTCTCGGCGTACGCCTGAGAGCGACGCGACTTGGAAGCCTAGAAGGAGAACGTGACTCGCAAGTCGATCGTGTGATCGCCTTCGAGATTCGAGTTCGCGTCCTTGGTGTAGCTGTACT
>CANETX010000086.1 GCA_947441435.1 Planctomycetaceae bacterium | reverse complement strand
TTCGAGCTTGCCGTCAGCGTCAGCGGATTCGTGCTCGGCAAGAGCGCGGAAACCGCAGCGATCGAATTGCCCGAAGCGGCGGCAAGGTTTCTCAAGACCTTCAATATCGAAGAGATGGAGTTCGACCTCGGATACAGCGCGCGGCGCGCAGAGCCGAAGACATCAGCGGGCGGCCTGCCGGAGCCGACGGCCATCGAGACCTCCGGCACGCTCGTCATCACCAACGGCAAGGGGGCGTTCGCAGGTTTCCCGTACCCGCTCGACAAGGTCGCGGCCACGGTGCGCTTCCTCGGCGACGAGGTCGAAATTGCCGACTTGCGGGGGATCTCGAAGAGCGGCGACGGGGTGCTCATGGTTGGCAAGGTCACCAACATCGTCGAGAATTTCGGCGTCGACCTGAAGATCTCGGCCGCATCAGCACCGATCGATTCCGCCCTGATCGACTGCTTCCCCCCCGCGATGCGCACGTTTCTCGGATCGCTCTTCTGGCGCGAGGGATTCCAGCGACTTCGCGAGGCCGGACTCCTGGCAGGAACCGACGAAGTGCGCGCGGCGGAGCGCGAAGTGTTTCGCCTCGAACCCCAGATCGCCGCGCTGACTCTCGACGAAGCAACCACCGCATCGGAGCTCGCCAGCGTTGCGATGCGCCTCGGGGCCATGAAGAAGATCCTCGCGCGTGGAGCCTTTGAACCAGGCGGGCGAGCCGCGTTCACGCTGCGCGTCACGAAGTCGGAGGAGGCCAAGGTGGATATCTCGGTCACGGGATCGATCCGGATCCTGGAAGGGAACTTCCTGCCGCGCCTCTTTCCCTATCCCTGGCGCGCGAACGCCGGCGAGATCACGGTCCTTGAAGATCGCGTCGATTTCGGCGCAGGCATCGACTTCACCACGCTCGAAGGAGCACACGGCCAGTTTCGCGGGAGTCTCCATGTCACGAACGAGGGCGGGACCCCGGGGTTTCGCCCGGAACTCAAGTTCACTCTCGACAAAGAGTCGGTCAATCCGCTCCTTGTGATGGCGATTCCACCGGCGGACGGCAGTGAGCTGCCGGGGTGGCCCGGAGAAGCTTGGTCCGAGGGAGGCAAGATCCTCTCGCTCCTCGACATTCGCGGCGAGATCACCGTCGACGGAGCGATTGGCTCCTCGCGCGAAGATGCCTTCGATGTCCAGTGCGAGCTCACGCTCGACCGCGGATCGCTCCACCCTCATCTTGCAGACGATGACCCGCTCGACTCGGGTGGGCTTCTGTGGCCCAGCGGCTTCGGTCTCGACGACTGCCACGCCCAGGTGACGGTGACGGACGAGAAGGTCACGGTCGCCGCATTCACCGGCTTGCGAGGACACGGACTCATCGAGGCCAATGGCTTCGCGTCGCTCGTCGACGAGTCGCAAGATCTCGAAGTCCGGCTCCGCCACGTCGATCTCTCGGACTATGCAGTGAATCTCGTTCCCTATCGGGAGCGAAGAGCGGCCCGCGAACTCTGGGCGCGCTATCGGCCCACTGGCGTTTTCGACGCCGATCTTCGGGTGTTCTCGACGGCCCACGAGCCCACCGTCATCACCGAACTCGAAGTGCGTCCGCGCGCGCTCGGCCTCACGCTGCCAGAGGGGCCGATCGGAGTCGAATTCGACTCGGGTGCGCTGTCGGTGCAGGGCACCTCAGTCACGTGCAATGCGCTAGAGGGACGCATCCATCCGTTCCCCGCACGCGAGAGTCGCGTGTGCCTCGACGGCACCTACGGTGGATCGGGCGCTTTCGACCTCGCCGGGTCGGTCGAGCGTGGACTCATCGAGAGTCCCGCGACACGGGAACTCCTGCGGATCTTCGGAGGCGACTCCGCGATCGCCGCGCTCAACGAGTTTGACCCGCAGGGACGGTTCGACGCGACGTTTTCCTACACGACTCCCGGTCCCGATGCGCCCGGCCGATTCATCGTGGATGCCTTCGTCGACGAACTCGCCCTCGGGGATCGCGACGGGCGCCTCGCGCTTTCCTTCGACCCGCCCGCGCATGTGCACGCGAACACTCACGACATCCTGCTTCATCCGACTGACGCGCGATTCGTCGGGGGAACGGCCAGCGCAGCGGGCTGGATGTCCGCGACTCCTTCGCGCGGATTCGACCGTGGACTCTTTGCGTTCGACGTGACCACCTCCGGCAGTGCTGCAGACCTGATCGCCGCGCTGCCCCCGCCGGCACGCCAACCCCTGCGATCAATGGGGTTCGAGTCGCCGGATCTCTTGATCGCCCATGCCGAGTACTCGCTCGCCCCCCTCGCAGGAGCGAGCATGGCAAGCCTCGATGCCTCCGTGCTCATTCAAGGGGGACGGCTGACCGCAGAGCCGGGAATCGACCGGCTCGACGCGACGATCGACATCGGACTGCGCGCAACGCCATCGGCCCACTCCTTCACAGTCGCATCCGACGACGCGCGACTCCGCATCGCCCACCGCCCGATCGAGCACGCGCGCATCCGCATCGGAACGAGTCCACTCCAGCAGGACCGGGTCGACCTCTCCCTGACCGGTGCGCTCGGAACCGGGAATGTGGAGATCGATGCGTCCATTGCCAGCGCGCCTCCCTATCCGTATTCGAGCGATGTCCGCCTTGCAGGTTGCGATCTCCTGACGCTGACCGTGCGCGGCGATGGAGTCTCCGCGGGCACGGCGCCTGCGGCTCCAGGCGATCCCGGAATCGTCGACGCGAGATTCGGGATTGGCGGGGACGATCGCGGCGTTGCCACCCGCCGAGGGCGAGGGTCTGCCGTCGTGCACAAGGTCGATCTCGCGCGCCTGCCGATTGCCCTCGCGATCCTGCAAGTGGCGCAGGCGAGTTTCTCCTTCGATCCCACAGTCGATACGGGGATCTTCGACTTCACCATCGACGGCTCCAGCCTGTTCTTCGAGCGATTCGCGCTCGCGTGCGAGGACCTCACGCTCGATGGCGGCGGCTGGCTCGACACGGAGTCGGGCGAACTCGCCCTGCGCCTGCGCAACCGCGGCACGACCCCGATCCTCAGCGACCTCCTCGGTGGCGTCGCCAATCAACTCTTCCAGATCGATGTGCGCGGAACACTTGCTGACCCCAAGGGATCGCTTGCTCCGCTTCCAGGGATCGTGCCGCCGCCGGTTCTCTCAACGTCGCCCGCGGCAGGAGCGCTGCGATGAGCACGGAGAAGACGCCTTCGACCCGACCGAAGGAACTGAGACGAGCCATCGAGTCGCTGGTGGCACTCGCCGCTGGCCCGGATGACTCCCCGAGGGGCGATGCCCCTGACGCGGAGCGGAAGCAGCGACAATTATTGATCGAGGAGATGGTGACGACGGCGCTCGGCCTTCACGGCGAAGAGATCAACATGGGGGAACTGCGGCTGATGCGGCAGGCGCTGCGTGAGATGCGCGCGGGCTTCACGATGTTCGGCCGCTATCGCACGCTGCGCAAGGTTGCAGTCTTCGGGAGCGCGCGCACGCCAGAGGAGCATCCCGACTATGGAGCAGCGCGCGAGTTCACGAGACTTCTGGCGCTGCGCCACTGGATGACGATCACCGGGGCGGGCCCGGGGATCATGCAGGCGGGAATCGAGGGGCCATCCGCCGAGCGGGCATTCGGCCTCTGCATCCGCCTCCCATTCGAGGCACGCCCGAACCCGCTCATCGCCGACGACCCCAAGCTGCTCTCGTTTCGCTATTACTTCACGCGAAAGCTCGCCTTCATGGGAAGCGCCGACGCAGTCGCGGCGTTCCCCGGCGGTTTCGGCACGCAGGACGAACTCTTCGAGGCGCTGACCCTCGTGCAGTGCGGGCGCAATGCAGTCATTCCCATCGTGCTCGTGGAAGGGGCCGATGGCGAGGGGCATCCCCTGGGGTACTGGCGGCAGTGGGAGTCGTTCGTCCGCACCGCGATGTTCGAGAATGGTTGGGTGAGCAGTGAGGACGAAGACTTCTATGACATCGTGAACTCCCCCGCCGCAGCGGTCGAGATCGTGACGGGCTTCTATCGGCGATACCGCTCGAGCCGATACGTCGGGGATCGACTGGTCCTCAGGCTTGATGCTCCGTTGGGTCCCGCCGCGTGCGGCGAACTGACGCGGGAGTTCGCCCTGCTGCTCGCATCGGGATCGATGGAAGAGGGAACGGATCTCGATGGCGACGATGCTCCTGCGGGGACGCCGCGCCTGTGGTTTCGCCACAACCGCAAGTACTTTGGGCTCGTGCGACGGCTCATCGATCGGATCAACGCGATCACGCCTGTCGGAGCGCACGCATGAACCCAGTCCCACTCGCAGTCGCAGCCGCCCTCGCCGTGTTGGCGGGATGCCAAGGAGCTCCCACCGCGCTTCCCAAGGAGCGTCCCGAGGCCACGGGTGTCGAGAGTCCGCAAGATGGCGTTCCCAATCCGGCTGCACCGACAATGAAGGTCTCGATTCCCGTCGACGATGGATCCGTCGACGGAATCTCCGTGCTCACGTGGGCAATCGATGACAACGCCTCGGTCATCGCTGCGTTCTTCGATGCCCACGATCCGGCCGATCTCCCTGCCGATGTCAAGGCGAATCTCAGCAAGAATGGACTTGCCATCGCCCAGACGACGCTCGCTGCCTTGCCTGACGCACTCGCCGCCCTCGGAGGGACAAGCGCCAGCGTCTCGTCGTGGCTTGGGCAGGCGACGCAGTGGCATCGGGTGGGAGGTGCGAATCTCTCGGCACCATCGGCGTGCATCGTCAGTGGCACCACGCGCCGCCTTGCCCCCGGCGCGTTGCAGCTGCTCCTGCGGGGATGGACCGTGCCCTTGGAAGATGGCGCCGTCGTCGACTTGGAACTTCTGAGCGTTCACATACCGGGAGGCCCCATCCCAGGAGCGCGCCGCACGAGTACCGAGACTTTTCCTGCAGCGGGTTTCTTCACGTCGGTTCCACGCGGAGCGGTGCTCCTCATCACGTCCGTGACTCCGCGCGCCAAGGGATCCTCATCGCGGGGACCGTCGGCAGGTCCACCTGTCGAGGTGCCGCCGACACTCGGAGAACTCCTCCTTCCTCCCAACGAAGATGAGACGCTCGCGTCCTCGCGTCGCCCGATCCTCGTCGTCATCCCGCTGATGTCGAGCGGACATTTCGCGAGCGCACCCCGCGTAGACTCGGCATCTTCCCCGCCGTGACGACCCCCTTGCCGACTCCCCCGACCCGTCCGCACCGGACGCACCGACCCTTCACGCCGCTGCCGGGAATCGCCGTCGTTCCGACGCTTTTCACGCTCGGGAATCTCGTCTGCGGATTCGCCGCGATCCACTATGCGAGCAAGCCCATCGGCGAGAGCGCGATCCTTGGATGGAGCACGCTGACGATCGCCGGCTCGCTGGTCATTGCGGGCATGCTCTTCGACGCCATCGATGGATTCGCCGCGCGCATCACGGGGAGCGCCAGCGAGTTTGGGGCGCAACTCGATTCGATGGCGGACATGGTGACCTTCGGGGTCGCCCCCGCGTTCATGATGCTCCGCCTCGTGAGTTATTACTACGGCGGCCCAGAGCACTACACCGGCATCCTCGGCCCCGACGCCGACAACGCCTACGGCAAGATCATCTGGGGAGTCGCTGCGTTCTACATCTGCTGCACCGCGCTGCGGCTCGCGCGGTTCAACGCCGAGACGACCTCTCTCGATGAGGAAGATCACCGCTATTTCCGCGGACTGCCCTCTCCTGGTGCGGGCGGCACCGTCGCGAGCCTCACGCTCCTCCATCAGCACTTGATGGTGGCTCGGTTCCATGAGGTCCCCCCGGATGGTTTCGAGCGGACCTCCGCGCTGTTACTTCCGCTCGTGACGCTGCTCGTCTCGGCGGCGATGATCTCCCGCGCGCGCTATTGGCATCTCGTCAATCGCTACCTGCGCGGACGCCAGCCCTTCGCCGCCGTTGCGTGGGCGATCCTCCCCATCGCCTTCGCGATGTGGTGGTTCCAAGTTGCGATCGCCGTCAGCTTCACGCTCTACGCCTTGAGCGCCCCCGCCGCGTGGGCCTTCCGCCGATTGCGCGCATGACTCCGGCCGCGACCACCACACCGCTGGCCCAGCGCTTCGGCCCTTACGGCGGCCGATTCGTCCCCGAGACCCTCATCGGCGCGCTCGATGAACTCGAGGCCGCTTACCTCGCCGCGCGCGGCGACGTGGCATTCGAGTCGGAACTCGCGTCGCTCTTGCGACACTTCGTGGGTCGGGCGACGCCGCTGACCGAAGCCCCGCGCCTCTCCGCGTTCGCTCATGGTGCGCGGATCTATCTCAAGCGCGAAGACCTTGCTCACACCGGCGCCCACAAGATCAACAACACGATCGGCCAGGTGCTGCTCGCGCGGCGAATGGGGAAGAAGCGCATCATCGCCGAGACGGGCGCTGGACAGCATGGTGTCGCCACCGCGACCGCGTGCGCGCACTTCGGGATTCCCTGCGAGATCTACATGGGGACCGAGGATGTGCGGCGCCAGGCGCTCAATGTGTTCCGCATGCGACTCCTCGGCGCGACCGTCAATGAGGTGAGTGCCGGCTCGCGCACGCTCAAGGACGCGACCAACGAGGCGATGCGCGACTGGATGGGTTCGGTGGGAACCACCCACTACATCCTCGGGAGCGTCGTAGGACCCCACCCCTTCCCGACGATCGTGCGCGACTTCCAGAGCGTCATCGGCCGCGAGTGCCGCGAGCAATGCCTCGAGAGGCTTGGCTGCCTCCCCGATCTCGTCGTCGCCTGCGTCGGGGGCGGGTCGAATGCGGCGGGGATCTTCGCGCCGTTCATCGACGATCGTTCTGTCGCACTCCTCGGAGTCGAGGCGGGTGGCCGCGGGCTTGCGCCGGGAGATCACGCCGCGCCGCTTTCGCTCGGGTCGCCGGGCGTCCTCCATGGCTCGTACTCGTATGTCCTCCAGTCGCCTGAGGGACAGACCGCGGATGTCCACTCGTGCAGCGCCGGCCTCGACTACCCCGGCGTCGGCCCCGAACACTCCTTCTGGCGCGACAGCGGACGGGTCAAGTACACGGTCGCCACCGATGCCCAGGCGCTTGAGGCGTTCACCCTCCTCGCACGAACCGAGGGGATCATCCCCGCGCTCGAAACCGCGCATGCCGTCGCCGCCGCCGTCGACGCCGCCCGTCAGATGCCGCGCGACAGCACGGTAGTGATCAATGTCTCGGGTCGCGGAGACAAGGATGTCACTGAGGCGATGCGTCTTCTTTCGGCTTCGCCGAGTCCTTCGACTTCTTCGGCTTCGAGTCCCCGTCCTTCGGCGTGAAGTCGATGGCGATGGGCCGATGGTCGCTCGCGTACCCCGGCGGGTGCGGATCAGTCTTCCAGTTGTAGGCGTCGCCCGGGTAGAGCGTCGAGAGCACGAAGAACGAGCCGGGAATCGCGTCCTTGGCGAAGGAGGGTGACATCAGGATGTAGTCGATGGGCCGCTCCGACTCGTGGGTGGTGTACTTCTCGTTGAGTGCGTCGCGGTCGGCATCGCTGAGCTTCTCCCGCTGCTGCTTGATGTCAGCCTCGGCGCGGAAGTCGTAGCCGTTGACGAACTTCGCGGACTTGTAGAGGCCGCGGACATCCGAATTCGGGGTCGCATTGAAGTCTCCCATCAGCACGACATTGCGGCCGGACTTCTTCATGTCCTTCTTGGCGAGTTCGATGATTTTCTTCGCCTCGGCTTCTCGGTGGGCATCGAAGTCCTTCCCACCCGCCTTGTGGTGGATGCCGTAGACGGTGAGTTCGTAGCCGTCGGGGCACACGACATCGACGGCGAGCGGGCTGCGCTGAAATTTGGTCGCATCGTGCGGGGCCGCGGCTGACCCCTCCGGCGCCGCTGCGCCTCCCTTCTCGTCGTCACCCTTCGAGCCCTCGATCTCCAGCTTCGCGTCGAGGAACACGCGCGCGTTCTTGAGGGGAAACCGCGACAAGACCGACTGCTCGACCCCTCGGTAGTAACCGGCATCGAGGCTCTCGAGATGGTCGTAGCCGAGTCCCTTCAGGTAGGTGTCGCGAAACCACGTGAGCGCTTCCTTCGACTCGATCTCCTCGAGAACGAGGATGTCCGCGTCGAGACGGCGGATCGCCTCGGCGAGTCCCTTGGCGCGATCCTCGGTGACCGCCAGTTTCATGTCGTCCCACTCTCCCGAAAGCGCGGGATCATCGACCTGATCGAACAGGTTCATCGCGTTGTATGCGGCAATTCGCAGCGTCCCCTTGGCCTTCGCAGGAGCGGTCGCAACTCCGAAACGTGGTCCGGCCGGGCGCTCAACCTTCTTGGGTGGCGCGGCTGCCTTCGG
>CANETX010000085.1 GCA_947441435.1 Planctomycetaceae bacterium | reverse complement strand
TTCGACGTCGGTCTATCGAGACATCCCCCGCACTCGACTGGCAGCGGTGCGATCTGCCAGTCCAAGAATCACGCACGGAGAAACCACTGTGATAACCGGAACGAAGATCGGAACCCTTATTGGAACACTCGGACTTGGAGGGCTGGCGGTCGTCGTCGGCCAAATGAATGCGACCGCGCTTCCTGGAGATGGTGGTGACGGCGGCGTTGCCGCAGGGCCCGATGTCATCGTCGGGACGATGCAGAACATGTCCGCGTACGGACAAGGCATCTGGAACGGTGTGACCTATGTGGCGTACTCCGTCGGAACGACGAGTTGCAACATCGGCAATCAACAGTTGTCGTGGAATCCGAATCCGAGCAATCAACATCCGGTCATCCCACAGAACATGTACCGGGTCGCCAATGGCGTCCTCACGCAAATCGGCCAGAGCTGGGTAAAGCACGGCTTCTGCGCTCTGCAGGGAACTCTCTGTGGTGCATGCATACCCGCGGGAAGCGGATGCCCCACCGTGCTCGGCATCGGATGCTCCGACCCATATGAGTCGAGCCTCAACGGCGGACAGAGCGACCTGAAGAGCCGCACCGGCATCAACGCTGCGACCGGCTACTACTCGGGGACATATTCCGACCCGACCATCCCGACTGGCTACCCGAGCAACATCCGCGAGCGCGTCACCGTGAAGAAGGATGACCTCACAGCCGCGCTCAACCCTGGCGCGGCGTACTTCGTCGAGTGCCAGTACATCCACCCTGCGGACGCATCCAACAACAATGACAACAACAATGCCTCGTACCGGAGGATCAACGTTGGGACGACCTACTCGACGAGCACTGGCTACGCCCTGTCCTTCAACGGCGCAACGGTCCAGCAGATCCCGGCGATGTACGCCTGGGCGGCGATCCACTCCGATGTCGCCATCCGCGAGTACGACGTGGTCGGCGATGGCCGGTTCATCGTCGGAAGCCGATCGTTCCAGAACACCAATGGAACGTGGCACTACGCCTACGCGGTGCAGAACCTCAACAGCGACCGCAACGGCGGATCGTTCTCGGTGCCATTGGCCGTCGGCGTCGTGGTGACGGGTGCTAAGCACACGCATTCCTTCAACCACTCGGGCGACATCTTCTCGAACGCGGCGTGGACTCCCACCGTCACGGCGAGCGCGATCACCTGGGCCTGCGAGCCCAACACCAACGCGAATGCAAATTCCGTTCGTTGGTCAACGACCCACACCTTCGAGTTCGACGCCAACTCGAGCCCGACTGACGCGTCGCAGGTCATGACGCTCGGCCTCTGGAAGGCCACGACGGCTGGCAGCCCGGAAGCATCGATTACGGTGCTCGGAAAGAAGCCAACCCCGGTTGCGCCACCGTGCGCCCCGGCCGACTTCAACTGCGACGGGTACGTCAACGCCACAGACCTCTCGGCGCTCCTCGGCTGTTGGGGCACCGCCTGCGCGGACGCCAACGGCGACGGAAACACGGATGGTCAGGATCTTGGCCTCGTCCTGAGTTCTTGGACTCCGTAAGGAAGACGAGCACACTTCGCACTTCTCAAGCGGCCCGGCACCTGCCGGGCCGCTTTTTTTCGTGCAATCCCGGTGGATGATTCCGCCGGTCGGGCTATATTTCGGCATGCCCACCCCCCACGCTCGGCGGCTCCTCGGTGCCGCGTCGCTGTCGCTGTTCTCGCTTGCCGCGCTCGTCGCCTTTCAGGCTCCGGCGATGACCCCGCCAAAGTCGGTGGCGAAGGTTGGGATGGGTGAGGGCCCGATGGCCATCGCCGAACTCGTCCGCTTTGACGAGTTCACGCCAACACTCCCCATGTCGCTCCCGGCGCACATTGAGTTCGTCGCCTCGATTGGTGGTCAGCATGCACAGGTAATCCTCGACAAGCACTCGATTCGCGGAGATCACTTCGAAGTTCTTGTCGACAGCGGCACCGGCGCTCTCCAGTCGGTCGAAGCACCTGCGATCCGGACCTACCGGGGAACATTGGCCGACCGCCCCGGAACCAGGGTCACTGGCTCGCTCCTTCCAAGCGGATTCAGCGGAGCAATTGTTCTTGAAGACGGCAGCACTTGGGTGATCCAGCCCCTGAGCGACTTCCGGCCGGATCTTCCCCGACATGGCCAGCACCTCGCCTTCGCGGCCACCGATGTCATTCCTGACGGTCGGGGATGTGCGCTTGGTCGCCCGGGGTTTCCGATTGCGAAGTACCGCTCGCCCCTGTCGCAGGCGATCGCCGATGGCCAATCCCAGGATCAAGGGGGCATCGCGGGCACCACCCCGTCGCAGGTCGAACTCGCGTGCGAGACCGACTACGAATTCTTCACGAAGAACGGCAGCAACATCGCCTCGACCGTCACCGACATTGAGCTCATCGTCTCGAATGTCAACACGATCTACGACCGCGATGTGAACATCACCTTTGAGCTCGGCACCGTTGTCGTGCGGAGTGTTCTGGCCGATCCCTACACGACAACCACGATCGATGGACGACTGGGAGAACTCGAAACGAAGTGGGCCGCGACGCCAGAGTCGGGCATCTTTCGCGACGATGTCCACATGTTCTCTGGGTACAACTATGCGGGCGGCACGATCGGCCTCGCCTACTTGGGTGGCGTCTGCACCGGGATCACCTCCGCTCAGTACGGCATCGTCGAGAGTCGCTACACGACGACGCTCAACTACCGCATCTCGCTCTCGGCCCATGAACTTGGTCACAACTGGGATGCCACCCACTGCGACAGCCAAGGCACCGCCAGTTGCCACATCATGTGCTCGTCCAACGGTGGCTGCGGCGGGATCTCTGGCACCAATCTCAAGCTCGATCCGCTGTCGATCTCCGAAATCACGACCTATCTCGGCCAAGTCGCCTGCGACTTCGCCCGTCCAGCCCCCGCAGCGGTCCCCTTCCAGGAGCCATTCGCTGCGGGCACACTGACGACCGCTCGGTGGACGTACAACGACGGCGCGGTTGTCAGTTCCTCCGCCACGAACGAACCGAGCGCCCCATATGCGCTCGCGATGAACTCGACTGGCATCAATGCCTATGACGATGACGAGTTGAGGACCAACTACATCTTGCTCGGAGGCGCGGCCTCGGCGACCGCGTCGTACAAGGTCGAGCGAACGGGGGTCGAGACAGGTGAGACCCTCGTCGTCGAGTACCTCAACAACACGCTCGATTGGACGTCGCTCAACACGCTCACCTCAGATGGGACTGCCCAGACGGCATTCACCACCTACGAGCATGCCCTCCCTGCCAGCGCTCGCCACAACCAGTTCCGGCTCCGCTTCCGCACCAACGGCGATGATGCAGCTGACACCTGGTACATCGACGACGTGAGCGTCTACACGACCGTGCCGCCACCGCCGCCGGCCAATGACGAATGTCTCGGTGCGACGACCGCTGCGATTGGCGTGACGTCTTTCGACAGCAGCAATGCCACCGACAGCGCCATCGCGATCCCCTCCATCTGCACTGCCAACTCGACGACGACCATTTCCAAGGATGTCTGGTTCAAGTATGTCGCGTCGTGCGTGGGATCGACCACGGTGTCGACGTGCAACAGCGCGGCGTTCGACACCCGACTCGTCGTCTACGTGAACGGCACACTTTGCCCGAGTGCGTCCACTGCCATCGTCGCCTGCAACGACAATGGCGCGGGCTGCACGAGCAGCACTTCCAGTGCGACGTTTACATCCGTCGCGGGAGGCACTTACTTCATCCGAGTCGGTGCAGCCACCACGACGGCGGGCGGGGCGGGTTCCGTGAGCATCTCGTGCGTCGTTGCATGCCCGGCGGACCTCAACGGCGACGCGCAGGTCAATGCCAACGATCTCTCTGTGGTACTGGCAAATTGGGGGGGAGCCGGCAACGGCGACGTCAACGGAAGTGGAACGGTCGATGCCATTGACCTCTCCGCGATTCTCGCGGCATGGGGCGGTTGCCCCTGAACGAGCGGCCCCCTGCTCCATCCGCCGGTCCAGTTGAACCGTTGGCGGTGATCGCCGTGGGTTGGTCGCTCTTGGCGTGCTGCCCGGCAGCGGCGCTCCTGGGAACCGCGTGCGGATTGATCGCGCTTGGGCGGATTCGCGGTGCCGACGGTCCTCGACAGGGCCGAGGGTTGGCCAAGGCGTCGATCGCGATCAGCGTAGTAATGGGACTCGCTTCCGTCCTCGTGGGCGGCAGGTACAGCGCGGCGAGCGAGGCGCAGATGCTCTCCGACGTGCGGGTTGCAGTCACCCAACTGATCGACAGCGATCTCGACCCGACCGCGTGGTGGAGTGGAGCGACCGCGGAGGGCCTCATCGACTATCGACGGAAGATCCGTGCCGAGCTCGGCCGTGCGCGTGTCGAGGGGATCACCCTCGTTGCGACCGAGATCGGGCTCCCGACCACCGCGCGATTTCGGCTGCTCCTCGAATCGGAGTCTGCACAGCGCGTGGCCTCAGTCGAGGCGGAGGTGGGGGCAGACCCTGCGACGTGGATGCCGCGAGTCCGATTGCGGACAATGTCGATCGCCGGGGGCGAGTCTGAAGGTCAGGGCGCTCCCGCGCTCGAGTTCCCTGTGCGCACGCTCAGCGAGGACGGCTCGCCCGATGCCCCCCCTGCTACCCTCGGAGGCGATGGATCTCCAGGAACTTCCGCTGCACCCTGAGAGGGGCGACGAGCCCCCGATCGCAACTCCCCACAAGGGAACAAGTGCGCTCGCGGTGACATCGCTTGTGCTCTCGTGCGTGTTCTGCTGCCCCCTCACGACGATCGCAGGGGTGATCACCGGCCTCATTGCGTTCTTCATCACTCGTCCGGGAACGGGAGTTGGTGGTCGCTGGCTCGCCATCGCCGCGATCATCATCGGGGTGGGGGCGACGACTCTTCAGGGAGTCTTCGCCGTGTGGGGATGGGATGCAGTCATGACGCCCATCTTCACGGGGCCCAAGGCGGCTCTCACCGCGGGGATGTCGGGGGATGTCGCCGCGATGCAACGGGCATTTGCCGCGACGTCAAGTGATGGCAACACCGAGGCGAATGCCGCCAAGTTCTGCGAGGAACTCTCGCGACGCTACGGAGCATTCGAGTCGGCAGCGCTCATCGATGACTCCATGGGGAGCCGACCGCCGACGGCGGGCAAGGACTTCGCCGGCGAGTACTCGCTGACTTTTGCCAAGGGGACGATGAAGGCCCGCTGTTCCATCGAGATTGCAACACGGACCGGACAGCTGTCGATGCGAATCACGGAGTTGGTCATCGAAGATGCGACTCTTGGCGATCTGCGCTATCCGCCGGAGGAGCCCGAGGGTCCAGAGCAGGATGAGAAAGGTGCGAGCGAGGGCAACAATGGCGACCGATGAAGTGAGAGTCTCGATCCGGGGACTCTCCAAGGCGTTCGGCACGCAGACGGTGCTCAGTGGAGTCGATCTCGATGCCCTCGCGGGCGAGACGGTGGTCATCATGGGAGGGTCGGGTTGCGGCAAGACGACGCTCCTGCGGTTGATGATCGGTTCCCACACGCCGACGACCGGCAGCATCTCGCTGCTCGGCCGCGACATCGGCGGACTTGAGCCAGAGTCCTTCGACGAGATCCGCAAGCAGTTCGGGATCCTCTTTCAGTCGGGAGCACTCTTCCAGTCGATGACCGTCGGCGAGAACGTCGCGCTTCCGCTCAAGGAGCACACGGACCTCGCGCCCGAAGTCATCGAGATGGTTGTCAAGATGAAGCTCGAGCTCGTGGGACTCAGGCAGCACGCCAACAAGCTTCCCTCGCAGATCTCGGGAGGAATGATGAAACGCGCGGGGCTGGCGCGGGCCATGGCCATGGACCCGAAGATCCTCTTCTATGACGAGCCGAGCGCGGGACTTGACCCAGTCACGAGTGCGGAGATCGACCAATTGATTCTCGAACTCACCAGGACCTTCGGCGTCACGAGCATTGTCGTCACGCATGAGATGGACTCTGCGTTCACCATCGCCGATCGCATGGTCATGCTCGACGGCGGGAGAGTCCTGAAGGTTGGTCCGCGGGCCGAGTTCGACGCCATTCGGAGGCTCCCCAAGGAGGCGGTCGACGCCCTTTCCGAAGACGACCAGATCGTTCGGCAGTTCCTGTGCGGAGCTGCGGAGGGTCCCATCACGAGACGGCGAAGCGCCGCTGACTACCGCGAAGATCTCCTGGGCATCGAAGCCGGGGACGATTCCACTCAGGTCCCGAACAATCCCGGCCGCAAGTAGGGCGTGATGCGCTCCGAAGTAGCGTCCACTCGCGCGGAAGTCCCCCGCCCCGACGGGTGGTTCCGAGGAAAGACCGTCACAGTCATGGGGCTCGGGCAATGGGGAGGAGGTCTCGGAGCGGCACAGTGGCTCCACGGGCTCGGGGCGCGCGTGCGCGTGACGGATCTTGCGAATGCTGCGACTCTCGCCGAGCCGCTGAAGACTCTCGCAGCCCCAACCGCGCGCGGTGAGATCATGCTGCGTCTGGGTGAGCATGCCATTGAGGACTTTCGTGCGGCGGATCTTGTTGTTGTCAATGCAGCGGTTCCGCACCCTTGGGAGAATCGCTACCTCCAGGCCGCTCGTGAGTCTGGCGTCGAGGTCACGACGGAGATCAGGCTCGCGCTTGAGCGACTGGGTACGAAGCGAACGATTGCGATCACGGGGAGCTCGGGGAAGTCGACGACGACGGCGATGACCGAGTGCGCGCTCAGAGCCTCGGGACGCAGGACCCGGCTCGGCGGCAACTTCGGGGGCTCGCTGCTGGGAACCGTCCCGGCAGGGGATGATGAGTGGGTCATCCTTGAACTCTCGAGCGCCCAACTCTGGTGGCTCTCCGAGGAGTCCGGCGGCGCGGCGTGGTCCCCTGCCATCGGCGTCCTCACCAATCTCGCTCCCAATCATCTCGATTGGCACGGTTCGATCGAGCACTACCTCGCAGCGAAGCATCAGGTGCGGCGAAGCCAGGGACCCGGCGGGGTCTTTCTCTCTGCCTTCGAGACCGAGGCGCCGGACGATTCGCGAACGATGGCGGCTCACTCGCGTGCGGGTGCGTGGTGGACTTCGCCGTGGGATGCCGCCGTCCCTGCGGCGTCCTCGATCAAGCTCGCTCTTCCCGGCGAACATCAGCAGCGCAACGCGCGACTCGCGCTCCTCATCGTCGCGGCGTGTGCATCGATGGACTCAAATGACGCCGGCCTCGGATCTGCCGAGCGTGCACTCGCTGCGTTCGGAGGACTCGCACATCGCCTCCAACCTGTGGGCGAAGTCTGCGGCGTGCGATGCTTCAACGACTCGAAGGCGACAACTCCCGAGGCGACTCTGCGCGCGGTCGGGGCACTCGGCGATCTCTCGCGGATCCATCTCATCGCCGGTGGATACGACAAGAAGATCGATCTCTCTCGAGTCGCCGAGTTGGGGGAACGGCTCGCAGGCCTGTACGCCATTGGCGCGACTGCCCCGCTCATCGCCACACACCCACGCGCGACACATTGCGGCACACTCGCTGCGGCTGTCGCTGCGGCGCTTGAGCGAGCGCGAGAAGGCGACATCCTCCTTCTGTCGCCGGGATGCGCGAGTTGGGACCAGTTCACGAACTTCGAGGAGCGAGGCGCCCGCTTCGTCGAACTGCTCCGCACAAGCGAACGTTGCCAACGCTGCTAGACTCGGATTCGACGATGAGTCCCCGCCGAGCCAGCCATTACTCCCGACGCACAGCCTGCCAGGTCGGCGCGATCGCCGCCGCAGTCGTGGCGACCCTGCTCCCCATGGCCTGCTACCAGCCGAGCGGTGGCTGGTTCTCCACATCGGACCGTGGCTTCGTCTACATCTCGACCCCCACACGGCCTGTCAGCATCACGATCATCGACACGCGAAATGGCGAACCGTTCTTCCACATGGACATCCCGCCGGGGAAGCAGCTCACGTTCAAGTTCGTCGAGGGGTCGGGGAGCGGTTCCCGCAGCGAGCCCACGAAGATGCTGTGGGAAGTCTGGGACGCGAAGACCGAGTTCGGTTCGCTTCACAATCAGATGATCTGCCCGCCAGCGTCCTGCCGCCGGGTTGATGTGTCCTTCCGACCTTCGCCTGAGGACCCGGTGCCCGATCCGACGCTCATTGTTCCTCCCGAGGCGCAGCCCGAGAGCCCCGGTCCGGGGACCGTCGAGGGTGGGGTGCGAACGCCCGACCGGCCTCAGGACTGAGCTCGCGATGCGAGTCGGTCACGGCTACGACCTCCACCGACTTGAGCCGCAACCTCCGCAGGGACGGGGACGACCTCTTGTTCTCGGGGGAATCCCCTTCGATCATCCGACTGGGCCGGTCGCCCACTCCGATGGCGATGCCCTGCTCCACGCAGTGACCGATGCGATCCTTGGCGCGCTCTCCCTGCCGGACATCGGACAACTCTTTCCCGATCGCGATCCTGCCAATGAGGGGGCGGACTCCGCGCGGTTCCTGCGTGAGGCCGCAACGCGAATGCGCGCCGCCGACTACGAGATCGGCAATCTCGACTGCACCGTGATCTGCGAGTCACCCAAGAT
>CANETX010000084.1 GCA_947441435.1 Planctomycetaceae bacterium | reverse complement strand
TGCCGGGTGCGCGCTCCGCACGAGGGCAGTCATGTGATCGTCATCGCGGGCATCGCCCCCTCTCCCGAGCTCGCCATCGCACGAATCCGCCGATCGCTTCGCAAGGCACACGCGCAGTTTCTTCCCGGAGGCGAGAACATCATCGTCGCGCACGGTCCGCCGCGCTCCAAGTGGCTGTTCGAGCAGGCGCTGCTGGGCACTCCCATCGAACGATGGGATCGATTCCCGCGGCGAGGGGAGCGCGTCGCGATCGGCCGCAGCGATGATGGATTCTGGTCCCGAAGAGCGATCCCCGAGAGCCGGGTGGCGGTGTGGGAGCGCGAGGGAACATCCTGCCGCGAACGCGCCGTGTTCGCAAGGAGTCGTGTGAGCGAGCGGCTGCGCGCCACTCTGGAGATGCTCTTCCCCGGGACTGCGCTCGGGCTCGCGATTAGCCGCCGTCGCCGATGATCCGTTCATGAAGCGGCACGCGCGCCTCGGGCTTGTCGGGTTGCGTAGGCCACAGCCGACGCATCGCCTCATGAAGCGGCTCGCCGTCGACGCTCGTGTCTCCACCCATCGCGGCGATCGTCTCGAGATGGCGCCTCGCGAACCGAACCCTCAAGTTGCAGCGACCATCGTCATAGTCGCGTGCGAGCACTTCGGCGCGCGATTCGAGGTAATCGATGGCCTTGGATGCGGAGAGGGCCAGCGACACCGAGGCCACGCGGAGGTCCCCGAGCATGTTCGCGCGGGCCACTCGGGCGAGATCGTCGAGTCCCTCGCGCGTGAGCGCCGAGACGGGTACGAGCGTCGCCTCTGCCGACTGCCAATCCTCAAGCGAGCGCGTCGCCGCCCGCGCGCGGTCATCGAGTCCGCGCCATCGATCGATCTTGTTGAGGACGACCACTTGCGGCTGGCTCGCCGCACCGATGGAGGCAAGCACCTCGCGCACGTCGCGGAGTTGGCGGGGCGCATGCGGATCCGCGGCATCGACCACGATCAAGAGAAGGTGCGCGTGCACGGTCTCTTCGAGCGTCGCGCGAAAACTTGCCACGAGGTGATGGGGCAGCCGCTGGATGAACCCCACCGTGTCGGAGAGCATCGCCGCGTTCCCACCGCCAAGATTCCACGACTCCGTGCGTGTCTGCAGGGTGGCGAAGAGCTGGTCGTTGGCGAATGCCCCGCCGGCCGTGAGTGCATTGAACAGGGTGCTCTTCCCGGCGTTCGTGTAGCCGACGATCCCGATCGTGAAGTGGGTCCCGCAGCGATCGCGCACTTCGCGGGTCTTCCTCGCCTGCACCTGCGCGAGTTCCCGCTTGAGGCCGGAGATCCGCTTGCTGACGAGGCGCCGATCGATTTCAAGCTGCTGCTCGCCTGGTCCGCGCGTGCCAACCCCCATCGGCGCGCCGCCGGTGACCTGCCCGAGATGGGACCACATCGCCCTCAGTCTCGGCGCGGTGTACTCAAGCTGCGCGATCTCGACCTGCAACTGCGCCCCCTTTGTCGAGGCGCGGTTGGCGAAGATGTCGAGGATGAGTTCGCTGCGATCGATCACCTTGCACGAGACGGCCTTCTCGATGTTGCGCAGCTGGCTCGGCGAAAGTTCATGGTCGAAGATCACGACGCGGGCGCCAAGTTCAGCGACCATGGCCGCGAGATCGGCGATTCTTCCCTTGCCGAGGCATGTCCGGACATCGAACCCGTTTCGGTTCTGGAGGACTTCGCCGACCACCATCACTCCGGCGCTGTCGGCAAGTGCGCGCAGTTCCTCCAGTGGATCGCCCCCATGCCGCTCAGCGTCGGCTGAGAGAATCACCGCCGCGAGCACTGCCCGTTCGGCAACCACTGATCCATCGCCGCGTCGGCCTGTTTCCATCGTGCCATCCTAATGCGGCGGGACTACCCTTTCGTTGATGGCTGCGACCACCGTGCTCGGCATCGAGAGCAGCTGCGACGAGACGTCTGCGGCGGTGGTCAGGCTCGAGGGTGACGTTCCGCGCGTCCTGTCGTGCGTGACTGCCGGGCAAGACGCTCTCCACGAGACCTACCGCGGCGTCGTGCCGGAGATCGCCAGTCGCGCGCATCTTGAATCGATCCTCCCTGTCGTGCGGCGCGCATTGGCCGAATCGGAGACTCCCCTCGGTTCGCTCGATGGGGTCGCCGCGGGGCATCGCCCCGGACTCATCGGCTCGCTGCTCGTCGGAACGAGCCTCGCGAAGTCCCTCGCATGGGCCCGGGGACTTCCGTTCGTTGGAGTCGACCATGTCGTCGCGCACTTGACGGCGACGCTGCTCGATCGCGCAACTGTTGCGTGGCCAGCGATCGGCCTCGTGGCATCGGGTGGTCACACCAGTCTCTTCCTGATGCGCGACCCGCTGACACTTGAGTTGCTCGGCGCGACCATCGATGACGCGGCCGGTGAGGCCTTCGACAAGGCCGCCGCCATTCTTGGCCTTGGGTATCCGGGAGGAGCGCGCGTCGATCACGCCGCCGAGTCGGGGAACGCCGAGTGCCTCGACTTGCCAATCTCGCGGCTGAAAGGGCTCGACTTCTCCTTCAGTGGCGTGAAGACGGCGCTCGCACTCGCGGCGCGCGTCGACCCCTCCCCGCACTCGCGCGAGGATCTCGCCGCGGCCTTCCGTCGAGCGGTCATCGGACAGATCACACGCAATCTCGCTGTCGCAATCGAGACGCACTCCGCCCCCACCTGCCTCATTGGCGGAGGAGTGGCCGCGAACCGACTGCTTCGAAGCGACGCGGCGGCCCTCTGCGAGCGACATGGCTGTGAACTCCGAATCGCCGAGCCCCGCTGGTGCACCGACAACGCCGCGATGATCGCCGGACTCGGCGCCATCCGGATCGCACGCGGAGAGCGCGACCCATGGGATCTCGCACCGCAGCCCATGTCGGCGATCGCGCGCGGAGCACGCGGACCCAAGCGGGCCGCGCTATGACCTATCGACCGCCGCACATTGATCCTGGGTCGATCCTGATCGACGGGCCTCATCCCACACTCGCCTCCGACGAGGCATTCGCGCGGCAGTGCGAGGTGAAGACCGGTCGCGTCTCCGGTCCCGGAGGACAACACCGCAACCGTGTCGAGACCGGGGTCTTCATCATCCACCGCGCGACCGGTCTCGAGGCGCAGGCCACCGAGCGGCGAAGCCAGATCGAAAATCGCCACATGGCCTTCGCGCGGCTTCGCGTGCGACTCGCCGTACATGCGCGGAGCCTGACCGGACGCGATTCGCACGAAGCGAGCGCGCTGTGGCGATCGCGACGCTCAGGGACAACGATCAAGGTCAATGCCTCGCACCGCGACTACGCAACACTTCTGGCGGAGGCGCTCGATGTCGTCGTCGCCCACCACTTCGATCTCACGAGCGCCGCACCGCTGCTCGGAGTCTCGATGAGCCAGTTGCATCGGCTAATCCAGAAGGACAAGGAGGCGGGGGCGTACATCGCGCGTGGGCGTAAGGCCGCAGGGTTGCGACCGCTGCGCGACTGAACGCGCGACTGAACGCGGGGCTCAGCTACCCTCCGTGAGTGACGACGCACGATCGACTTCGCGAACTCGTCGAGCGGGAGATTCCCGCGCTCACCGAGCTGAGACGCGACCTCCATGCCCATCCGGAACTTGGTCTGCAGGAACATCGCACGTCCGGAGTGGTCGCGCGAGAACTTGCCGCAGCGGGAATCGACCGCCAGACGGGACTCGCCGGCGGCACGGGTGTGCTCGGTCACATTCGAGGCGCCAGTCCGACCGCGATCGCTCTTCGCGCGGACATGGACGCTCTGCCCATCGAGGAGGTCACGGGAGTCCCTTGGGCATCGACGGTTCCAGGGGTCATGCACGCATGCGGTCACGATGGACACACGACGATTCTCATTGGCGCAGCGCGGGTGTTGGCGCAAGTCGCTCGTGAGCACTCCCTGGCTCGCGGCGTGACGCTCGTCTTCCAACCCGCGGAAGAGTGTCTCGACGGCGCCGCGCGAATGATCGCCGACGGCTGCCTCAAGGGGCGGCTCGGTCCACCCGTCGATGAGATCTACGGTCTGCACGGCTGGCCGTTCCTTCCCGTCGGGACCATCGGCGTGCGCAACGGCGCGCTCCTCGCTGCTGGCGATTTCTTCACCGTGACGCTTCGAGGACAGACGGCCCACGCTGGATGGCCCCACCTTTCTGCGGATGTGATCGTCGCGATGTCGGCCATCATCAGCTCGCTTCAGTCGATCGTCAGCCGAAACAGCGATCCGAACGAGCCTGTTGTCGTCTCGGTCTGCAAGATCCGTGCCGGTGAAGCGCTCAACGTCCTCCCACCGACGGCGACGTTCGAGGGGACGATTCGGACGCTCGGAGGCCGCTCCCGCGAGCGGACATTGGAACGCTTCGGCACGATCGTCGAAGGGGTCGCCCGCGCACATGGCTGCGAGGCTTCGGTCGACATGTTGTACGGATGCCCCGCCACTATCAATGAACCGGCCGCCACGGACGCGGTGCGTAGCGCGGTCCGGGCCACCCGCTCCGCGACGCTCGCCGAAGTCGGCGAACCCTGCATGGGAGGAGAAGACTTTGCGTGGTATGGAGACCACGCACGCGCGAGTTTCTTTCTGCTGGGACTGCGTGGCAAGGATGCCGCGACCATGCCCTCGCTTCACGATGGCGCGTTCGACTTCAACGATGATGCACTTGCACTCGGAATCGAGGCGATGTGCCGCGTAGCGCTTGCTTCGAGGTGAATCGCGTTTCGGGGGTTGGACTCTGCGTCCATCCGTGGCACAATTGCGTAGGGAAGACACCGCTTCCAAGATCCGCTTGCTGATTCCCCCGCCGACACCCCTGCTGACACTCATGCTCACCCCCACGCTGCTCGCACTCACGCTCGCCCTGACCCCTGATGGATCCGCCGCCGCGCAGGGTGGCGCGATCCCGTCGGTCGCAAGGGTTCCGACTCCCCTCACCCGCATCACTTCTGTGACTGCCCTCCCGAGGCACCTTGCCGAGTCGGTCAGCGCGTTGGCACTCGACCCATCCGCGTGGACCGCGCTCGCCGCAGAGCCGCATGTCCTCGTCGAGAACCTCCCGCTCGGACCGAACCACGCCGCGTCGCTGGTCCTCCACCGAGTCGATCCGTTCGCGCTCTCGCCGACGATGGTCAGCGCCACGCGCGATGAGAACGGCAGGATCATCGAGACCCCCCTCGCGCCCCCCGCGCTCGATTGTTACATCGGAAGCGTGATCAACGATCCGGACTCGCGCGCCCTTCTCTCGCGCGGCGAAGGATTCGTCAGCGGGTATGTGATTGCGGATGGACGAACATGGATCATCTCGAGCGGACCTGCGACTGCCGGCGGACCGATCGTCTCCTACGCGATGGATGCCGTGCCGCCGGGGACCTTCCCCGCCGTCCCCTTCACCTGCGAGTCGATCCTCGCGCCGGATGCAGTTCAGCCGAGTGACGGCGGGATCGCCTTCGTTGAACCCTGTCGGCAGGGCCGCGTCGCCGTCGAGACCGACTCCGAGTTCCTTGCGCTCTTCGGTGGCAATCAGGCGACAGCCATGGGTTACGTCGGCACGCTCTTCGCGGCGCTCGCCGACATCTACTCGCGCGATGTCAACTTCCGGCCAGGCCTCGCCTACCTGCGGCTCTGGGCAACTCCGGAAGACCCGTGGTACTCGACTTCAACGGGGGCCATGCTCAACGAGTTCCGCGACTACTGGTACTTCGGAATGTCGATGATCGAGCGGGACGGTGCGCACTTCTTGTCCGGCCGCGGGCTCGGCGGCGGCGTTGCGTGGCTCAACGCCGGATGCGGCGAGTACGCCTATGCGGTGAGCGCCAATCTCGGCGGCTCGTTCCCCTATCCGCTCGTCGACAACTCGGGATCAAACTGGGACATCATGGTGGTCGCGCACGAACTCGGGCACAACTACGGCGCGCCGCACACTCACAATTACTCCCCGCCCGCCGACGGATGCGGTTCGAGCCCGCAGGACTGCTCCGCCGCCGATGCCAACATCGGCACCATCATGAGTTACTGCCACACGTGCAGTGGTGGCATGACCAATCTCGTGATGAGGTTCCACACGCAGAGCATCACCTCGATCGGCGCGTACCTGCATACCGGCGTCTGCCCATTCAGTTCGCTCGTCGCGGGTCCCCTCGCCTTCCCCGACCGGGTGAGCGCGATCCCCGGCACCGTCAGCCTGATCGATGTTCTGGCGAACGACCTGCGATTCAATTGTGAGGCGCTGACCCTCGTCTCGGTCAGCCAGCCAGCGACAGGGACAGGAAGCGTCTCGATCGCCACCGGTGCCGGCCCCGACGGGCGCGATGTGGTCAGGCTCACGTCCACGCAGACGCAGGCCATCACGCTTGTGTTCACCTACAGCATCCGGGAGGAGAGCGGTGCCGAGCACACGGCAGCCGTCACGGTCGACCTCAAGCCCATGCGCATCCCGGAGAATCCGATCGGCGACACGCCGGGGATTACGACTCACTATTACGTACTGTCGGCTCCCGCCGTCCTCCCGGACTTCACGACGCTGACCCCCTACCTCTCGACCACGCTGCCTCAAGTCAACATCGAGTCGACCTCGGGCAACTTCGCGACAAGCGGACGGGCCGATCAAGTCGGTGCGACCTTCATTGGATGGCTCAACGTGCCATCGTCGGGCGCGTGGACCCTGTTCACGAACTCCGATGACGGATCGCGGCTCCTCATCGGCTCGACCGTGGTCGTCGCAAACGACGGCCTCCACGGGATGCAGGAACGAAGCGGCACGATCGACCTCGCAGCGGGACGGCATGCGATCAGGATGGAGTTCTTCGAGAATGGCGGCGGCGCGGGGATGATTTCCTCGTGGCAGGGACCGCAGGTGGCGAAGGCTGTAATTCCGCCGTCAGCGCTCACGCATGGGGGATCGGTGAATCCTGCGGACATCAACCACGACGGCGCGATCAACGGTCTCGACTTGACGGAAGTCCTGTCGGCGTGGGGATCGAACAACCCAGGCGCAGACCTCGACCACGACGGAGTCGTCGGCGGCGCCGACCTGACGCTGATCCTCGCCGGCTGGACTGGGTGAACCCCGCTCCCCCGGGCCTCCCCCCGCATCCCCCGAATGTGTGGCGAGACCGCCCTTCAAGGGACGTTTCGGCACACGATTGAGAAGTCAGCGGGCGAGCGCGGCGTCAGCGGGCGAGCGCGGCGGCCTTCTCTTCGATCTTCGCGATGAGCTGATTCCAACTGGCGTCGAATGAGGCGCAGCCTTCGGACTGGAGTTCGGCCGCGGCCTTCGCGAGGTCGACCCCTGCCTTGGTGATCGCATCGAGCGCCGCGCGGAATGAAGTGTCGCCGGGGGCGAGCATCGCCGTTGCCACGGCCGACTTCGACAGCGCCAAGAGCGTTTCCTCGGGCATCGTGTTGACGGTGCGCGCGGAAAGGAGCGACTCGACATACAGGGTTGGCGAGAGCGCAGGGTCCTTCGTGCTCGTGCTCGCGTAGAGCAGCCGCTGCGGGCGCGCTCCCTTGCCTTCGAGCGCGAGCCACCGTGCCGACGAATAGAACTCGCAATATGCGTGATAGCACTCGCGGCTCACGGCGATGCCGACGGTGTTCTTGAGGTTGGCGGGCAGTTTCGGTGCGGTCTTCTTGTCCCAGCGCGAGACGAAGAGGCTGGCGACGCTCGACACCGAAGTGAGCGGCAGTCCGGCGGCCGCGCGTCGCTCGAGTCCGCGCAGGTACGCCTCGGCGGCGGCCAGATAGTGCGCCTTCGAGAACAGAAGCGTGACATTGATGCTGATCCCAGCGGCGATGAGTTCTTCGATCGCGGGAATCCCCTCGGGAGTGCCCGGGACCTTGATGAACAGGTTCGGGCGATTCGCCTTCGCATGGAGGCTCTTCGCCTGCGCGACTGTCGCCTTCGTGTCTGCAGCGAGGAGCGGCGAGACTTCGAGCGACACCCAGCCATCGATGCCGCCCGTTCGGTCAGAGACTCCCTTGAAGAGGTCGCACGCACGCGTAAGGTCGGCGATCGCGCACTCGAAGAAGATCGGCTCCGCCGCCATTCCCTTGGCGAGAAGCCCGCTGATCTGCGTGTCGTAGGAGGATCCCCCGCTGATCGCCTTCTCGAAGATCGAGGGGTTGGAAGTCAATCCGACCACGGACAAGTCGCGGATCCACTGCGCGAGCGTCCCGGAATCGAGCAGTGTGCGGGTGATGTTGTCGAGCCAGATCGACTGGCCCGCCATGGCGATGAGTGCGTTGGATGACATCAGGTTCTCCTAGTTCACGAGGATAGCGCAGCGCCGGGCATGCTCCGCGCCACCTTGCCCACGCACTCGATGACGATCGCGGCCGCATCGCGGGCCTCGGCCTCGGTGGCGTCGCGGCCAAACGAGAATCGGACCGCCCCATGTGCGATCTCGCGTGGAATCCCGAGCGCGAGGATCACGGGAGATGGATCGAGCGAACCCGAGGAGCACGCTGCGCCCGCGGAGGCGCAGAGTCCGCGCCTCGAGAGGGCGACGAGAACGGCCTCCGCTTCGAGACGAGCGAAAGCGATGTTCG
>CANETX010000083.1 GCA_947441435.1 Planctomycetaceae bacterium | reverse complement strand
GACATCGCTGCGGGCTACTGGAGAGTCATCTCGCTGCTCGATCCCGCGAATGTCGTCGCCGAGACTTACGAGGACAACAACGACGCGGTCTACTGTGTCGGCTTCGAGGTGACGCAGCTCGTGCCGGAGATCGTCGCGCCGCTCGGGCAACACTTCGCGACAGCGGGCGCGCCGTGGCAGAGTGCCGTCCCCGCAGTCACGCGACCGCTCAACGCGGCGCCGTTGGTGTGGTCGCTCGCGGGGACTCCTCCCGCCGGCGTGGCGATCAACGACGCGACGGGTCAGGTGTCGTGGGCGAACCCTGTCGCGTCGTCGTTCCAGTACATGCTGTTCGTGCGCGCGAGCAACGGCGCGGGGAGCGACACGGAGATCCTCTATCTCGGGGTCGAGGCAGTCGACTGCGTCGGCGACTTGAACGATGACCACGCGGTCAACGGCCAGGATCTCTCTTTGGTCCTCGGCTTCTGGGGATCGTCGAGTCCCTTCGGCGATGCGACAGGCGATGGCACCGTCAACGGTCTTGACCTCGCGGCCGTCATCGCCGCGTGGGGAGCGTGCCCCTAACGCACGCGGTTTGGCTCAACTCGGCAGCGGTCAACTCGGGAGCGTGTAGGGAGCGACTGGGGTCCAACCGCCGACACCGCCCGAGACGAGGTCGAACAGCGGCCAGATTGCGCAGAAGTCATCGCCGGGCCCGAACTGTGCGGCCCCGGTGCGGCGGATGCGCGTCGCGCCGCTCTCTTCGCGCTCGCGGTGGAAGGCGCTCACTCCAGGCAGTCGCGTCGTCCCGTGACTGACCGAGGAGCCCTCGAAACCCATGTCGTGGGCGAACGGACTGCCGTGGTCGGAGACCACTCGAAACTTCCAGCCGCGCGCGGCGATCTGGTTGCGCAGCGATTCGGGTGAGTTGGGAGAGGCCAGCACGAACGCCGTGCGCCGCACGAGATGAGGGGCGAATGCGGACAGCCCGTCAGCCCAGAGCGCGCAGTACTGGCACTTCTCGCCCATGTTGTGGATGACGACGAGGTCGTCGTGGTCGCCGAAGAGTTGTGCGAGCGTGACCGTCGATCCATCGACACTCTTGAACTCGTACTCACGGACACTCGCGATCGCCGCGCCGAGGTTGCGTGCCGTGGAAAGGTCCTTCTTGAGTTCCATGAGTTTCGTTTCCAGTTCCTCGACTCGCGCCGACTGGTCGCTGTACGGCGAGTAGCCGATGTCCTTGTGGGAACCCATGGGAACACGTGCAGCGTAGTTCCCGCGCCGCGCGCGACTTAGCCCGTTCCTTGACCGAAAAGCGCCCAAATCGGGCGCACTCGTTCCAAAGAATGGGTGTTCTGGAGGTAGAGGATCGGGAGTCTTGCCTAGGGGGATTTTTCATCTCACGAATAACCTAATGGTGACATGTACATGTCTACAGAATATCACATCATGAGATCCTCGCATGAAATATCAAACCATAGATTCTAATATGTTGCTTGACAATCATCCTTTGGCCGTATAGTACAATATATAGTTAGTTATCACAAACAGGAATTCAAGAACGATGCTCCTCTTCCCCATTGACCCACTGTCCGAGTTCACCGACTCGATCATCCGAGCCCTCGCCCGCGACAAGGAAGGCCTCCGACGCGTGATTGAGTCGCTCGAGTCGATCGTCGCCGAGCGCGGCCAGCCTGGTCTCGCCATCGGTCAAGCGGTCGCGCTGCAGGCGAGGCACCGTGCCCGATCGCGTGCGACCTACGCATTCGATCCAGACCGCTGCGCATTCGTTCGAATCGGAGAAAGCTTTCGGCGGATCGCGCCGGTCGAGCGCGTGGAGGCGTTCCTCGTGGGTCTGCTGGCATTCGTCGCACGCACGGCCCCGGATTCATGCAGCGTCTCGTCGCGATGCGACGCGGTGTTCGCGATTCGGACCGGTGCCAGGATGTCCGTCGAGTTTCACGAGTGGGAGTGCCGATCCGACTCCAATCAGCAGCCTCCGCGCACGCTCGATCGCGGTGGACACTTCTGGGACTTCCCCACGAACCCGATTGAGGCGCTGGCGATCGCCGGAGTGCTCGCGGATGTCGCGGTCGACCTCGACGACAAGGGATCGCGAACGCTCTTCCTCCGCGAACGCCGCCGCCTCTCTTGCAGTGGCGTGAGCGGCATGCGCGTCGCGGAGGCTCGGCCCAGGCTCTATGGCACCCGCGTCTCGGCCGCTCGGATCGCGCAAGTCGTCGCGGATGTGGGGTTGAACCCATCAGAGATTCTCGTCGATGACCCGACGCTCACCGCCAAGGCCGCGGAGCGCATCGTCGATCGGCTTCGACGATCTCTTTCGCGAGGATCACAGACCGTGCAGCTCGACTCCGCCACGCCGGTCGGGCTAAGTCAATGGGATTCGCAGGAAGCCAGATAGTGCATCGGACAGCTAGAAACACTCCAACGAAAGGAAATGAAATGACCAAAGTCAAGTTTGAAGTCTCGATCGACAAATCAGTGTGGGACATGCTCTTCGCCAGATACCAGTTGTCGCACGACTCCGCGGTGGAAGGATTGGTCGCTCCCCAACAACCAACGGCTCACGAGGTCGTCCTGGCGACGTTCGACAAGCGCCGATTTTGCTGTCTTGTGAACTCATACCGAATCCTCTTCGCAGCGGAGGAGGTCCCCGAGGGGTATCGCAACGCTTCCGACGAGGACTGTGAGCTTCTCCGTGAAGCGTGGTTGAAGCAGATGGATCGCCGGCTCCTGGCCGGCTTGCGCGGCAAGGGAGGTCGCTGATGAAGAAGAAGTACTTGACGCGGGCCGTTCTCAAGTCCATATGCAAGAGGCTGGCCCAGATAAGAGGCGCGTATCCCACGAGAAAGATGACCGAGAAACACCTAGAGCCTGCGTTCTTGGCCCTGCTGCGCGAGAGGCTCTCCTGTGGGGTGAATGTCCAGCAAGCGGTGCAACTCGGGAAGCCGAAGAAGTCAAAGCGGCGGAAGTCAAAGCGGCGTAAGGGCGGCAGGGTCCCTCAGTGGGACTTTCTGACAAAGGGGTCTAACCACGCAGCGCTTGAGTTCGCGGTGCATCGCAAGGGTGGCGCTGCCAATCCTTCCCAAAACAAGAGTGAACTCAAGAAACTCCTATTCGGGACAGCAGATGGGTATGTTTGCGCGATCAGGACACGCTACCTCGTGATCCTCGACATCCGCACGAAGGGCAGTGCCCTGATTCCACGCAAGTGGGAGGCTGCGTTCTCGAGCAAGGTCAGCCTAGTCCGCAAGGGCTACCCCGGTCGGAAGTCGTTCCCCATCAAGGTCTGGATTGTGGACCGCAGTGGAGCAATCTCTATGCAATTCGGGTACTAGAGTTGGTCGTGAAACCGCCCTAGCGTCACCCCCATGTTGGGGTATGTGGGGGCGGGATTATCCCCCAATGACCGCATTCCGAATGCGCAGTTCGAAACGGGCACCGGGCGCCCGGTGGTCAACGGGCTGTTCGGTGCTTGCGCGTGCCAGTCGAAGCGTTCCCCCCATCCCCTCGGCGAGGGCGCGGGAGACGGCGAGGCCGAGTCCGAGTCCCGGTTGGTTTGAGCCTTCGGCGCCCGCCCGGTCGAAGGGTCGCCAGATCGCCGCCTCCTGTCGTGTGGTGACTCCCGGCCCGCGGTCTGTGACGGCGATGACGAGCGAGCCGGATTCGTGCGAGAGCGAGATTTCGATCGCCGATGTGCCGTCCCCGGCGCGGCCGTACTTCGCGGCATTCTCCAGGAGATTCGCAATGATCTGCGAGAGGGCGTCATGGTCTACGCGGACGCTCGCGCCGTCGAGTCGGTCATCGACGGTCAACGCCGAGTCCCCGGCGCGCTCGGCGGCGATCGCGCGGATCACGCTGACGAGTTCTGTCGAGTCCATGCGCGTCGGGTCCTTGCGCGATGTGGCCCCGCGCTCAACGCGTGCGAGGCTCAGGACATTCTCGACGAGGTGCGAGAGTCGCTTCGACTCGCGGCAGAGAGTCGCGAGGCACTCCTGGCGCCTCGCGGGATCAGGAATCATGTCATCGCGGAGCATCTCGGCGTAGAGCTGGAATGTGGTGAGCGGCGTGCGCAGTTCGTGGGTCACGCTGGAGGCGAACCGCGCCTGTCGATCACCGAAGGAGACGCCTGCGACGGCTGCGGCGCCCGCGCCAACGAGTGCGAGGATCGCTGCGGCCCACGCGAATCGCACGGCGGGGGCGCTCGACGCGATCTGCGCGGGAGCAGCGGTCACATAACTGTCGGCAACAAGGTCCGCGGGGATGCTCGCAAGGCGAGCCGGGCCGAATGCCCCCGAGTCGGCCGAGGTCGGCACGAGCCGTGGGTCGATCGCGAGGTCGGTGATCTGCGCCACAAGATGCGTCGACAGCATCGGCCAGTCCACGAGAAAGCCCTGGAGTCTTGCGATGCCATGCTCGCGGACCCGTCGCACGAACATGAGTTGCGGTGGCGCCGTCGAGAGCCATGCCGGCACGAATGGCCCAATCGACGAAGTGCTGCTGACCACAGTGGACTGCTCCTTCGCCGTATCCGCCTCGGCGGCGTCGGCGGCCGCTCCGGCAGCGTCCTCGACGACTCCCGCCTTTGTCTGCGCCGCTCGCCCTAAAGGTGGAGGTGGCCCCGATTGCTTCTTCCGTGACTGGGCGTCGTATTGCACCTCTTCCCGCTGAATCTGCTCATCGACAATTGTCTGCGCCTGCTGCGCGCCGGTCTGCGCCTCATTCGACGCTTTCGCTCGCGTCGCAAGATCACTGATGGCCTTTGAGTTGGCCCCCGCCTCGTCACCGGCGCCACCGAGCGCGCCACCACCCCCCGCGCCACCACCCCCCGCGCCACCGCCACGCAGCGCGCCACCGCCAGCGAATCCTCCCTTCGTCGCGGGCGCGGCGGAGTCCATCTGGTCCTTCTTGCGATCGCGACGGCTGAGTTGCATGGGTTCATCAGACTTCGCGTCGCTCTGTCGCTTCACAGGCGAAGCGGCAGCGCTGGCGGCGGGTGGTGCACGCCATGTGTCCCCGAGCGCCGTGCTGGCGACCTCCGCATCGACCGCGCACGCCTCAAGCGTCTTGGGCGCGGCACCGATCAGCGCGGCGACAGTCGCAAGTGCCTTTTCGCGTTGTTCGAGCCTCTCGGCGCTGAGGTACTTGCCCGACGCGAGATCAAGGAGATTCCCCTGCGGAATCTGGGGACTCGTGAGCGTGCCATCTTCCTGCGTCTCGAAGTAGATGGGAATCCAGTCGGGCGTCGAGATCAGGAGGGGACTTGGAGAGAGCACTTCTCCCTTGGGCACCGACTGGAGGAGCCGATTGACTGTGCCGCTGGGCGCATAGAACGCGGAGTACTCAGCGATCGGTCGCGCTGCTTCACGCGCGAGGCGTGGTGTCATCCAACTGTCCATTCGCCAGAGCGCGAGACGGACGGCCTCGGCCCGCGCGATGTCGTCGAGCGTGCGAACCTGCCGCTCCTCGAGATCGCGCACGGTCGTCGTGACGGTCCAGAGTCCGGCGATCGTCGCGCACGTGGCGATGAGAAGCGCGATGACCCACACCGCCCGGTGGCGGCGTCCCCTCATGCCTTCACCGTGGCGCTCGGCGCGAGGCGGTATCCCTTTCCGCGGACGGTCTCGATGAGCGAGTCGATGCCTACGGTCGCGAGCGATTCGCGCAGCCGCACGATCTGCATGTCGACGGCGCGCGTGTCTGCGCCGCGCGGATCGACTCCCCAGACAACGCGCAGGAGTTCGTCGCGGGAGATCGCGCGGTCGCGATTCGCGGAGAGGATCCTCAAGACGCCGATGTCCCGCTCCGTCAGCGTCACCGACTTGCCCTTGCGAGATGCTTCGCAGCGCGCGAGCGAGATGGCGGCCCCATCGATCGAGATCGTGCCGACATCCGCGGGCCGCTCAGCGCTTCGACGGAGCACCGCCCCGACCCGCGCCAAGAGTTCCTTCGCGCTGAAGGGCTTCACCACATAGTCGTCGGCCCCGTGCTCGAGACCGTCGATGCGGTCGCGTTCATCGCCGCGCGCGGTGACCATGACGACGGGAAGCGTGGGCTTGGCGGCGCGCACATCCCGCAGGATCTCGAAGCCGTTTCGTCCGGGGAGCATGACATCGAGCAGCACGAGATCGGGACTCGTCTCCAGAATCTCGCGCAGCGCCTTGTCGCCGCGCGCGCAGGAGAGCGGCACATAGCCGCCGTAGCGCAGTGCGTCGCACAGCCCCTCGCGGATGGCGTCGTCATCTTCGACGACCATCACTCGGGGCTGTGCGGCGGACATGGTGGAATCCTACGGCTGTTGCGCTATCGACTCAGGCGCCAGGTGTTCCGCTCGCGGCAGGAGTCGCGGGAGCCTTGACTGGCGCGTCAGGTGCGTCGATCGCGACTGGCGGCGCGAACTGCATTCCCTTCTGCGTCGCCTGCTTGCGGATCGCCTGCTTGAGGGCGTCGTCGAGCGTGGCACCCTGCGTCGTCGCGCGCTTGCGGGACTCCTCGGCGACGAACGCGTCGCGCTTCACCTGGACGTCGCCGATCTCCTTCTGGATGTCCTTGCGGCGGGTCTCGTTCTCCCCGACGATCTTCTTCTTCTCGTCGAGCGACTTGCCACGCATTGCCTCGGGAAGATCCTCATCCTTGATGTCCTCGAGCTTCATCGTCCCCTTCGAGCAGCCATCGACGAGATCCCACTGTCGGTTGTCGTAAAGCTCGCCACCCTTGGTCTGGCAGCGCTGCGCAGCGACGCCGCCACCGAGGCCCGCGGCGTTCAAGTCCTGCGCCGCCTGATTGGCCCACGCCTGTTGACCCACCGCTCCCATCGGGAGGTAGGTCGTGTTGATCGAGGCCGAGAGCGTCGTCAGTTGCGCATCGAAGGGAGTTGCCTCGACGACCGCGCCCGTGCTCTGGTCGATGCAGAGGAACTGCCCATCGGCGAGCTTGGCGACATCGGCCCACGCAGTGGCGATCGGATCGCCCGAATTGCCGCAGAAGATGCTGTTCACGAGAATCCCCTTCTCGATGCTCGTCTTGCTCGCCGCCTGGTAGGTGATGACCGTGTCCTGGTCGGCCCCTTCATTGCCCGCGACGATGATGATCTTCAGGGCGTTCGGGTCGGTCGACCACTCCAGCGACTGCGCCGCCTTGTCGACGACGCGACCGACGAGTTCGGTGCCGCCATTGGTCCGGAGCGCAAAGAGTTTCGCCGAGATGAGGTCGAGGTCTTCGGTGAGACCGGAGTCGACGACGACCCAGCCGGTGTTCGCGTCGTAGGCGTCGCAGCCGTAGGTGAGGAGCGCGACGCGGAGTTCGGGGACGGGCTTCGCCGTGGCGAGATCATTGACGATGCTCCAGAGACGCGCCTTCGCGGAGTCGATCAAGCCGTCCATGCTGCCAGAGATGTCGAGGCAAATGGCGAGGTCGACGGGAGGTCGAGCGGGGGGCGGCGTCGGGCCGTCGCAGGCGAGTGCGGCAGGGGAGAGAAGCGCGATCGAAGCGAGTGCGAGCGATTGGAGTGTGTGTGGCATGTGTGTCATGGTGTGTCCTTGCGTGGGAGTCAGCAGCCGGGCTGCACGGGGTTGCGAACGAGAATATTCCTAGATTGATGGCGAATGATGGTGTCGCCGAGGAGCGAGAGAACGGCTTGCCGCCCTTCCTGCGCGAGTTCCGCGACAAGCTGCAGGTGGCGATCCGAGCCGAACTCGACGGTCTCGTCGATGACGATCGCTTGGGCGGTGCCCTGCGGCGCGGACTGCCCCGCTCCCGTCTCGCGCTGCGAGGCGACGAGTTGTGAGTCGACCCATCGACCGGCGTTGTTGTAGAAGCAGCGGTCGGAGACTTGCTGCACGGTGTTGATGGTCTGCATCTGGAGGCTCTCGTCTAAGAACCGATTGTCGTAGGCGAGTTGCGCCTTGCCTTTCATCTCATTGAAGTTGATCCCCTGGTTGAGGGCCGCTGCGCCTGTGCGCGTCGCGACCGCGCGACTCTCAAGGAGATCGCGGCAGCCGCCTGCGAGTCCACCCCAGTCGCCGAGGTTCGTGCCTTCGTTGGCGAAGAAGGCGGTGTACTCGGTGAGAATTCCGAAGCGTGCGCTTAGTTTGACGATCTCGTCAACGAGTTCCTTCGACTTGGGATCGTCGAGCCCGGGAGTCGTGCCCACAGGAGGCGCGGGGCGGTCAGCAGAGAGTTGCCGGACTTCGTCCACGAGTTCCGCGATCCTGCGAGTGGCCCAAAGTCGCGCGACATAGCCGTGGCGCGTCGTGGCCGTCGCAGGATCGAACGGAACCGTGGCTCCCACTGATCCGCTGGGCGCCGTCGCCTTGATTTCAAGTTGCGCAGGCTGCTCGCCTCGGTATGCGCCGAAGACGACGAGTTGTTCGCCCGCGAAGACATCGGGAATGCGGCGAGGCGCGAGATCGTGAATCCGTCGCGTGTCCTCCTCGCCGCCGGTGTTCCGTGCGGTGAGCGCAATGTCGGCAAGCATCGGGCCGACGAGTTGCTTGGAGAGTTGCGCGACCTTCACCTCGACGTCTTCGCCGGGGACGATGTAGGTCGTCTTCGCACGCGTGAGATCGGCGACGCGATCGAGAAGCGGAACATTGACGTCTGCGCCGACGCCGATGGTGTAGATGCGCCGCCCGTGCGGGTTGCCACGTTCGACGATCTCGCGGATCGCACGCTCGGAGGTCTGGCCGACCGTCGGCAGTCCATCAGTGAGGAAGAGCACGATCGGCAGCGTGCCCGGCGCGTGCGGCTG
>CANETX010000082.1 GCA_947441435.1 Planctomycetaceae bacterium | reverse complement strand
TAGAAGAACGAGGATGCGCCGATGGCCGTTCCGGCGGCGAGATTCGTTCGACCGGTCGCCGTTCCAGCGCCGGGGTTCCGCATGTAGCCGGTTCCGGTTGCCGCGTAGAAGCTCAGGGAGGTGGCACCGTATGGGTTGATATCCCAACCAGCGGTTGTCCCGCCGGTCGAGCCCTGAAGACCGGTCTGGACGTTCAGGTACAGACCGTCGACGTTGGCAGGGATCGAGACATTGATGGCGCCGCTGTAGACAATCGCGGCATTGGCGGACCCAGCGACAGCGACAGCGGTCGCAGCAGCAGCAACGAAGTGCTTGTTCAGACGATTCGAGATACTCATTTTTGAAATCTCCACAAGAAAGGGACACGAACTTGGAGCGACGATTGCGGGTTAGGGGCCCACAGTCATCGGTTCTCGGCGAACGCCGAAGACACGCTGAATGTGCTCCAAAATGCGGCGCGAGCAACTTGAGCGCTCAAAAAAATCAAAGATAATTTGGTGAGCGCACCGATGGTTATAGGACTATGTGAAACCCGTTCCCTCTCCGACTCCGGGCTCAAAGACTGTTCTTGAACTTGCGGGGGGCCCGAGTCTGTTGGAAATCGCGCTCGAACCAGCGCGGAGACTGTAGTTCGCCCATGACGGTGGGGTTCACATCTTCGACGAGGGAAACATCGACCCGGCGAATCAGCGGCCGCCGCGGTCCGGCTGGGGCGATCGCGGGACGCTCGATCCACTCGGAGGTTGCGCGGATGATCTCGTGCGAGGATGCGTCCGCGACAATCCGCACGAATCGAGGGCCGTGCAGCCGCTGCTGAGGTTGCCGCGATGCGAGGGAGACAACGGTTACCGGTCGGCCGTGAGATGCCTCTTCCGCGCTGGGGGCGTCAAATGTGGTGATGTACCCACGGTCGAGCTTTTCAAGCATCGTGTCGAGCATGAGCGGCTCCAAGTCATCGGGGTCGCCATTGGTACCGCTGGCGGGCGGGTCGAGTTCTTCCAGGAACCGAGGTCCCTTGAGCTCTTTGACCGTGGCTGCGGTACGCACTTCGCCGTCGGGACGGATCATCCAGTACGAGGTGCCATCGAATCCCAGCATGGCTCGCACTTGCTGATTGCGCGCTAGCGGGGGGAGTGGAGCATCACGCGGAAGCGGCGGACGAAACCCCAGCGTCCATCGACCACCGGTGCCAACCACGAGATCCCCATGCCGGGTCGGCTGGGTCGGCTGAGTCGGCTGAGTCGGCTGAGTCGGATCTCCGGAATCGATCCTGAGCTGGTAGAGGCGCGTGCCGTCGCGCGCGTGGGCGCGAATCGACTCGAAGGCTGCGTACGCGCGTGAGTCTGAGCCGGTCGGAACGAAGAGGATCGCTAGCGCGATTGCCGCCGCAATTCCCACCGAACCGCCGATCCATACAACGAGCCGGCGTGGGCGAATTCGCAGACGGCCCTCGCTTTTCCGAATCGAGGACATCGCACGATTGACCCGGCGGTCAATCGCCTCAGCCTCGCCGGGGAGAAGAAGCGAGAGGAGTCCGTGAACGGCAGACTCGTCGCCGAGTGACTCGACGGGGCGATCGGCACCCGCGCGGTGGAAGGGATCCTCTGCGTCGGGGAGGCTCATCGCGGAGCCTCGCTGGCGGGGGCGAACACGCTCTTGGCGCGCAGGCACTCGGCGAGGGCCAAGCGCGCCCGATACAGCCGTTTTCGGAAGGCCTCTTGATTGACTCCGGCGCTCTGCGCGGCGACGGTCGAGTCAAGGCCCCGGAGATAGACGAGATCCACGGCATCGCGCGCCTCAGGAGAGAGCCCTGCGATGCACCCACGCAGCGTCTCGAGGCGTTCGGAGAAGGTGTCGCCCGTCGATGCGTCAATCTGCTCGATCTGCCCATCGACGCGCTGCTGCGCGAGTTCGTCGAGGTGAGAGCGATACCGGCGCCCTCGCCGCGCGGAACTGAGGATGTGATTGCGGGCGATTCCGCGAAGCCACGGACCAAAGGGGCGGTTGGGATCGAACTCATCGAGCCGCTGCCAGGCAGTGAGCACCGTCTCTTGGAAGATGTCGTCGACCGATGAGCGATCGAAGGCCACCGCGTGAATGAACGCGGTGAGCATCTGGGCATGCTGACGGACGAGGATGTTGAAGAGATCGACTGAGCGCACGTGTGTCGGGTTCCTTGGCCTGTGCACAACGCTATTCGCCGGCGGGAGGTCCGGCGGGACAGTCGTTGTCGCTGCATCCGTAGCATCGCTTCTCGTCAGGCGCACTCCATGCCGATCTTTGCCCTCAAGATGCTGTTCGGCGACTCGGCGCGGTTCTACGGAATGCTCCTCGGCCTCGCGTTTTCGACGCTCCTGATTTCCCAGCAGAGCGCGATCTTCGTCGGCCTCATGACGAGGACGTTCGGATTCGTCACCGACACCCAGCAGCCAGACTTGTGGATCGCCGATCCGGTGCAACGATTCCTTGACGACAACAAGCCTCTGCGATCGACCTCGGTGCAGCGGATCAGATCGATCACCGGGATCGAGTGGGCTGTGCCCCTCTACAAGGGGCTCTTGAGCGTCGCCTTGCCCGATGGGAAGCGGCAGATGTCGCAGATCATCGGAGTCGATGACGCGAGCCTCATCGGCGGTCCCGCCAGGATGCTCGAGGGGAGTCTCACCGACCTTCGGAAGCCCGACGCGATCATCGTGGACATTCGGGCGAGCCAAAGGGAGTTCCGCATGACGAAGCCGCCAGGCGGGGGTCCACCTCGTGACTTGCGTGTCGGCGACACGATGGAGCTCAACGATCGGCGCGCTGAGGTCGTCGGGATCTGCAAGGCCACGCAGACCTTCCAGAGCCAGCCGGTGATCTACACGACCTACAACCGCGCCATGGGGTTCGCCCCGCGCGAACGGCGGATGGTGACCATGGTCCTCGCGGGGCTCTCGCCGGGTGCCGACGTACACCGGGTCAAAGACACGATTCGCGAGAAGACCGGCCTCTGGGCCTACACGGGTGACGAATTCGCGCGGAAGACCGTCGGCTACTGGATGAGCGAGACGGGCATCCCCATCAACTTCGGAACGGCAATCGTGCTGGGGTTTTTCGTCGGAGTCGCCGTCGCCGGCCAGATGTTCTACAACTTTGTGCTCGACAACTTGAAGTACTTCGGGGCAATGAAGGCAATGGGTGCCTCGCGGTGGACGCTCCTCGGAATGGTGTGCCTGCAGGCGGCAACAGTCGCGTTCCTCGGGTTCGGGATCGGCATCGGCTCGACTTGCGCGTTCGGGCTGTCGCTGCCGGAGGGGCGTCTCGCTTTCCGCATGGTCTGGCAGATTCCCCTGATTGCCGCTGGCGCGGTGACGTTGATCTGCACCGCGAGCGCCGCGCTTGGGATGTGGCGAGTCCTTCGTCTTGATCCCGCAGATGTTTTCAAAGGAGCATGATGGACCCAGTTCCTACCGATGCTCCGTTGGCAGTTTCGGCGCGTGGCGTCGGGAAGCGATACGTGACGGGGGACACGACGGTGGTGGCGCTCCGCGGGGCGGATCTTGAGGTGCACAGCGGGGAGATGGTCATGCTCGTCGGCCCTTCGGGTTGCGGCAAGACGTCGTTCATCTCGATCATCGCGGGACTCCTCAGTCGCGACGATGGCGCACTCGAAGTGCTCGGGCAGGATCCGGCGAAACTCTCGCATGAGGCGCGCACGCGTTGGCGGCTGCGCAACATCGGATTCGTCTTCCAGCAGTTCAATCTCATTCCCACGCTGTCGATTGCCGAGAATGTGGCGATCCCCCTGATACTGCAAGGGGTCGATCGCGTGACGGCCTGCGCACGCGCGGCCGAGGCGCTGCGAGAGGTGGGGCTCGGTGGCCGCGAGGGTTCCGGTCCCAACCTGCTGTCAGGCGGGCAGCAGCAGCGAGTGGCGATCGCGCGGGCGCTGGTGAACGAACCGCGGGTCCTCGTGTGCGATGAGCCCACCAGCGCACTCGACGGACACACCGGGCTACGAGTGATGGAACTGGTCGCCAAGATGGGTCGTCGGCCCGGGCGCACGGCGATCATCGTCTCGCACGACGAACGGATTTACCACCTTGCGGATCGAATCGTCCACATGGATGACGGACGAGTCGACCGCGTCGAGAAACCACCTCCAAGGGTCCACCATGCTGCAACCTAAGATTTCCCGCCGGTTTCCGCCGTTTCGCTATCTGGTCATTCCCGTGCTGGCTCTCGCGGGAGTGGGCACCGCCATCTACACGGTCATCGCCCAAGTGCCGTCGACGGCGACACCGCAAGCGATGAGCACCCCGCCGCGCAGTCCATTCGAGAACCGCATCGCCGGCATCGGAACGGTGTTGCCGTCGTCCGATGTCATCAGTGTCGGCACGGTGCTTGCCGGAATCGTCGAGGAGGTCTCGGTCACGGATGGGCAAGTCGTCAAGAAAGGGGAGACGCTCTTTCGCATCGACGGGCGGCAGACGCGCGCAGATCTTGCGGTGTCGCGGGCGAAGCTCGAGGTCGCGCGGGCGTCGCTGGCGAGCGTGGTCGCGCTGCCGCGCAAGCCGACGATGCAAGACGCCGATGCGCGCGTCGCCGCTGCGCGGGCGCAGGTGACCGACGCGCAGGGTCGTCTTGCCCGGCTGGTGGAACTTGGACCTGAGGCCGCGACGAGCCCGAACGAACTGCCTCGGCTCGAGTACGAGGCAGCGCTGGCGACTTCGGCGCTCGAGGAGGCGGAGGCCCACCGCGATGAAGTCAAGGGCGGGGCGTGGCCCGAGGATCTCCTCGTCGCCAAGGGAGAGGTCGATGTCGCGGCGGCGGAAGTGGCGCGGCTCGAGACGCAGCTCGAACGGGAGACCGTCCGCGCGCCGTTCGACTCGACGGTCCTCTATGTCGACATCGATCCGGGTGAGCATGTTGTTCCCGGTTCAGTGCAGCAGATGGTGGCGGTGGGTGTGCTCGATCCCCTGCATGTGCGCGTGCAAATCGACGAGATCGACGCGTGGAGATTCAAGCCCGACTCGAAGGCTGTTGCGATTCCGCGCGGCGGGGCGCCGGGGGAGTTCACGCTCAAGTTCCTTCGCGTGATCCCGCTGATCGTTCCCAAGAAACTGCTCAGCGGTGACTCCGCGGAGCGTGTGGATGTCCGGATTCTTGAGATCGAGTACGAGCTCGCGAATCCCGGAACGATGGCGCTGCTTGCTGGCCAAGTCGTCGATGTGTTCATCGCGGACGGGACCGACTGACCTTTCAGGTCCGGGTGCGGACGAACTTGGCGAGGAAGAATCCCTCATTGGGAGGGAGGATCCGGCGGGCGTGGCGGACACGTTCGTCGATGGCGGCGCCTTGCCACTCGCCAAGTGGCGCGACGGCAAGATCGTCGAGCGTGTCGATGGGGATGAGGTCCACTTGGTCGCCGTAGCGCTCGAGCGCCCGCTCCACGACGAGTTCGTTCTCCTCCGGAGCAAATGTGCAGGTCGAGTAGACGAGGGTGCCTCCTTCGCGGAGCGCCTCGAGTCCTGAGTGGAGGAGGGCCTTCTGGAGCGAGGCGAGTCGACGCACCTTCTGGATCGACCAGTCGGCGGCCGCCTTGGATTCCCCGGCGACGATCCGCCCTTCGGCCGAACAGGGAGCATCGACGAGAACGCGATCGAACTGCCGCGAATGCGCGCGTCCGAATCGCTCGCCGCTCTCGCAGGAGCACTCGGCTGTTGCACCGAGGAGCCGCAAGACTTCCTTGAGGCGGAAGAGCCTCGTGCGGCTTGAGTCGTTCGCGACGAGATGCCCCGAGTTGCCCGTTCGGGCGGCAATGTGCGAAGTCTTGCTGCCGGGGGCGGCGCAGAGGTCGAGGACCGTCTCTCCGGGTCGGGGGTCGAGGGCGATGGTTGCGGCAATGCTCGAGAGCGACTGGATGTGGAACTGGCCCTCGGCGTGGGATGGGTGATCTTGGAGCGCGCGGATCGTTGATGTCGTGGTGAAGGCCTCTGCGCACCACGGAACGGGGGTCAAGGGATGGCCGGCATGTTCGAGCGCGCGCCGGGTCTCGCATGGATCTCCGCGCAGGGGATTGAGCCGGATGGAGAGCGCGCGACCTGGGAGTGTGCCGTCTCGCGCTGCCTCGAAGATGGTCCGAGGGAGGATCGTCTCAAGGCGAGTGACGAGCGCGGGGGGAAGTTGGTGGCGCTCAGGCATGTGAGGGCGCCAGGAGCGCGATCCTCATGCTGGAGTCGTCGGCTCCACGGAAGAAGGGTGGCCAGCTCAACCGTGCCTCGATCTCGGCGGGATGGAGAAGTTGCTCGACGCTTGCAGAGGCTTCGCGCACGAGCTGATCGATGTCGGTCACGACAAGTTCGCGCTGTCCAACCATCTCAGCAATGAACTGGTGGTACGCCTGCGTACGTGCCGCGGCCTCGGGGCTGAGCACCTCGCGCGAGAGGCTGAACTCGAGGATCACGCGGTTTGCACTGTTGCCCGCGAGTGCGAGGCGTACGAGTGCTTCGAGTGCTTCGGGCGGGAGGTAGTAGGAGAGTCCCTCGATCACCCAGACGGCGGGTGTGGCCGGTACCCAGCCAGCGGACGCAAGAGCGCGGCGCGTGGAGTTCAGGTCTCGCAGATCGCACTGGAGGCAGCCAACGCGCGAGGCGATCTCGCAGTCAACGGTCTCCGCGATGAGGCTTCGCTTGGCATCGACATTTTCGTAGTCGAGTTCGATCGCGCGCGCGTCCGAGTGGAGGGCACACCAGTCCACGCCGAGCGGTCCGAGCCCCGCCCCTGGAACGATGAGGAGGCGTGAGGCGGGGCTTCCGGCGGTGTGCAGTTCTTGAAGCCAACTCAGGATCAGGGCCTTGCGCAGTCGAATTCGTGCCGCAGCCTCGGGGAAGGAAGTGCCTGCGACGTCGGCCGCGTGGGCGCCGCTGGAGAGGTCGAGTCTCGCGACGAGATCCCGTCCTGCATCCGTGTGGGCGGCGTGCTCTCCCGCGAGCAACATCACCATCGCAGCGGTGGGAGCAGCGGTCACATGCGCAGGAGATTCCACAGTGCCGAATGTATGCCAGCGCTGCACGACTAGACTTTGCGTGTGGACGACACGGTCAATTACGCGTTGGCGGCGCTGGTGGGACTTTCCCTCTCGGCGGCATGCGGCATGCGGATCTTCGCACCGCTGGCGGTGCTGTCTGTGGCCGCGCACTTCGGGTGGATCAACACGGGACCGTCGTTCGCGTGGATCGCCACGACTCCGGCGATGGTGTGTCTTGTCGTTGCCTGCACGATCGAGATCGTCGGAATGCTCGTGCCGTTCGTCGATCACGCACTGGATGTGGCGGGCACGCCGATCGCGGCGGTCGCCGGGACACTGGTGATGGCGTCGCAACTGGCGGGCGCCGCTGGAGTCGACACAACGGTCGTGCCGCCGTGGGCGATGTGGGGATTGGCGGCGGTCGTCGGCGGGGGGGTGGCGACTGGCGTCCATCTCGCAGCCGGGACGGTGCGCGCGGGAAGCACGGCGACGACAGGGGGACTGCTCAACCCGGTGTTCTCGCTGATCGAGACCGCGGGGAGCCTGATCGTCGCGGTGCTCGCGATCATCGTTCCCGTCCTCGCCGTGGTTGTCGCGCTCGTGCTGGTAGCTGGACTGGTCGTGGCCGTCTGGCTGGCGATGAAACTGCTCAAGCGGGCGAAACGCCTCGCGACCGGCAAGAAAAACGGGAGTGAAATCGGGAGCGCGGCGGCGTCGCGATAGGTTCCCCCCCGCAACACCGTGCGCGTGCACGGCGTCGTGCGATGGGTGCCGCATGGGTTGCGTGATTCGCACCACTCGGGAGCAAAGATGGAAAACAGGAACGTGTGGTCTGCCATTGCGAGTCTGATGGTCGCGTCGGCGCTGGAGGCGCAGGCAGGTGTCGTGGTCACGGGTTGGAGCTTCAATGGCCCGCAGGGGACGTCGAGTCCTTGGGTGGGGGTTGGGACGGCGTCAACGGTTGGATCAGCGACGGCCAACTTTGCCGCAGGATCGCCAGCGGACACGTCTGCGCCGTCAAGCTCGGAAAACAAGGGATGGAACATCGCGGGGTTCGCGTCGCAGGGGACAGCGTCCGGCGAGCGAGGTGTGCAGTTCGCCTGTTCGACTCTGGGGTACGACTCGATCGCCGTCACGTGGCAGGAACGCCACTCAAATTCTGCGAGCCGATTCGTCCTCTTTCAATACTCGATCGATGGAAAGAGTTTCACGAGCGAGGGGCTCACCAACGGCGGCCTCTTCGAGGCATCGCTCGGAGGGGATGTGTGGCAGGCCGAGCGGCGGGTGGATCTCAAGGGGATTGCGCAGGTGGCTGGAAACGCGTCGTTCGCTCTGCGAATCGTCAGCGTGTTCGCCCCGGACTCGGGGCAATACTTGCCGTCGAGCCCGAGCGCGACCTACGGCCCCAGCGGCACCATTCGGTTCGATCTTGTGCAGGTCGAGGGGATGCCAGTTCCCGCTCCTGCGGCGACGGCGCTCGGTGCGGTCGGAGCGATGATTGCGGCGAGCAGCGCCCGGCGCCGCGAACAGTAGCAAGTCAGAACTGGAGCTGAGGGGCGGGAACGGGCGGCTGTGGAGGCGGCGGTGGGGTTTGGCCCTGCTGCTTCTCGAGCGCCTCGTTCTTCGCCTTCTCGGCGGCCAGCTGCGCCTTGAGCGCATCGTTCTGTTCCTGTGTCGTCGTGGCCGCGTTCGACTGCGCCTGTTCCTTCTTCTTCGTGTCGGAACTGTCAATCAGGTTGCCGACCACGGCTCCGCCGATGGC
>CANETX010000081.1 GCA_947441435.1 Planctomycetaceae bacterium | reverse complement strand
GCGGCATTCCCCGTGGGGGGCTTCACATGCGTGACCGGAGTCTCCGGGAGCGGAAAGAGCACGCTCGTCAGTGACATTCTCCTCAACGGCGCCCTGCGCGCTCTGCACCAAGGGCGGACGACACCCGGCCGCCACACGTCGATCGAAGGGCTCGATGCCGTCGAGCGAATCGTGGAGGTCGACCAGTCCCCCATCGGCCGGACGCCTCGCTCCAACCCCGCGACCTACACGGGGATCTTCGACGAGATCCGAAAGGTCTTCACCAAGACGCCCGAAGCACGGATCCGCGGCTACGAGCCGGGGCGCTTCTCCTTCAACGTGAAGGGTGGTCGGTGCGAGACCTGCCAAGGTCAGGGAGTCACGCGGGTCGAGATGCACTTTCTCCCGGATGTCTTCGTCGAGTGCGAAGTGTGCGCGGGGGCGCGCTACAACCGCGAGACGCTCGAAGTGCGCTACCGGGACAAGAACATCGCTGGCGTCCTCGCGATGACCATCGATGAGGCTGCGGAGTTCTTCGAGGCGCACCGGAAGATCGCCACGATGCTTGCCTGCCTGCGCGACGTCGGACTCGGCTACATGCAGCTCGGGCAGGCCTCGACGACCATGTCGGGGGGCGAGGCCCAGCGCATCAAGCTCGCCACTGAACTCGGAGTCGCCTCGCGCGCCGCGACCCTCTACATCCTCGACGAACCGACGACCGGTCTCCACTTCGCCGATGTTGATCGACTCCTTGGGGTCCTGCAGCGCCTCGCGACCGCGGGAAACACGCTCGTCGTGATCGAACACAATCTCGACGTCATCAAGTGCGCCGACTGGATCATCGACCTCGGTCCCGAGGGTGGCGAGCGCGGCGGACAGGTGATCGCGCGCGGCACCCCCGAGTCCGTGGCGGCCAATGACGCCAGCAGCACGGGCCACTATCTCAGGCGGATCCTCAGTGCGAAGGCTCCCACCTCGCCGCGAGTGCGCGCGAAGACAGTCTCGCGCGGCGAGCGACTACGATCCTCCTGATGGGACACGTTGACGGCGAGATCGCCCTCCGGGTGATGACAATGCCACGCGACACCAACCACAGCGGAACGGTGTTCGGCGGCGTCATCATGAGTTACATCGATCAGGCGGCCTACGTCCATGTGCGCACGCTGGGCCTTCATCGCTGGGTCACGGTGATGGTGGAGAAGATTGAGTTTGTCGCTCCCGTGCATGTCGGCGAACTCGTGACCCTTCGGACACGGACCGCGGCGACAGGTCGCTCCTCGGTTTCCGTGCAGGTTTCCGTCGATGCCGAGCGCTACTCGACGGGAGAAGTCGTCCGCGTGACCCATGCCACGGTGAAGATGGTCGCGCTCGACTCCGACCGGCGCGCGATCCCGTTCGCGAGCCCTGCGACGCTGCGCCCCGATGAGGGGCTGGGGCTGTGACGGAGCTGGGGCGGCCACGCGCGGCAGCCCTCGTTTCCGGGGGAGGATCAACCGTCCTCAATCTCATCGACCACGACCGGCGCGGCGAACTTGCGGTGTCGATCGCACTCGTGGTCGCGCACCGTGAAGACAATCCCGCCATCGAACGCTGCCGGGCCCTTGGAGTCCCGGTGACGATCATCCCTGGCCCGGCGTGCCCGGGTGCGAGCGATCAACTCGACGCGCTCCTCGTCCTCGCACGGATCGATCTCGTCCTCCTCTGCGGGTATCTCCGCTACTTCCGCGTCGGACCTTGGCGGGGGCGAACACTCAACGTGCACCCCGCTCTCCTGCCTGCGTTCGGCGGCGCGGGCATGCACGGCGACCACGTCCACGCGGCTGTGCTTCACTCTGGTGTGCGCGAGTCGGGATGCACCGTGCACCAGGTCGACGAGGAGTACGACCACGGCGAGGCGATCCTCAGGCGAACCGTTCCCGTCGAACCCGGGGACACGGTCGCCACGCTTGGCGAGCGCGTGAGGGCGGCCGAGCGCCTCGCGTATCCCGAGGCGATCTCCCGCTGGGTCCAAGGGCGGCGATGAACGGGGGCGCCCGGCACTCCCTTCACCTCTGCGGCCTCGCGGCGCTCGTTCTCTCGCTGAATCTCTTCACTCCAGCGCGCGCTCAAGGAGATCGCCCACCACCGACTCGGAGCGAACTGGACCGGACCGTCGCGCGCCTTGTCGCCGCCGCGAAGTTCGATGAGGCCCTCGCAGCCATCGAACGATTCCTCGCCGCGAGCGGACCCGACCCTCAGGCACTCTTCGATGCCGCGCGCGTTGCCTCACGCATGGGAGACCCTCGGCGAAGCGCCGCCTTTGCCATCGACGCGCTCCGCGCCGGATGGCTCGATGACAAGGGGCTCCGCGAGCACCCCGATCTCACCGCTGCACGCGGCCACGAAGCGTGGCTACAAGTCGAGTCGATCCGATTGGAGATGCGCGCGAAGGGACCAGTCCCTTCAGCGGTCCCACCACACCCAGCAGGCACGGGCGGCGCGACACTCGGGCCAAGCGATCGCGCCCGCGCCTCGCTCGCCACGTGGCTCAATCGATTCGGCGGCGGGAGTTACACGATCGAGGAGATCCCATCCCTGAACATCGTCATCGCTTCAAGCGTCGACAGGGAGAGTCTCGACCGAACGATCCTGATGCTCGGCGCACTCAGCGGCGCGCTCGAGCGGACCCTGTTTCCCCCGATCTCTGCGACGGACGACGCGGTCCTCCTCGTCATCGCTCGGCCGACCGATGCCGAGGGGTATTTCAAGGACCCCCAGCAGGGTGGCCTCTACGAACATGGCCTCCGCCAGCTCGTGGCGCGCGACACCGGAGGGACGCTGCGACACGAATTCGTGCATGCCCGCCACCATGCGCACATGGCGCGGCTCGGCCAGCGGCATCCGCTCTGGATCCAGGAGGCCCTCGCGACGCTCTTCGAAGAGTGGGCCCCGAGACCAAACGGCGAAGTGGTCCTCAAGCCCAATTTGCGCACGAACGAGGCATTCGACCTCGTTCGCAAGCGGAAGGCAATCCCGTGGATCGAATTCATCTCCATGGACGACGCCGCAGTGATGGCCTCCCCCCTTGATCACTACGCCCAGGCTCGGTCCATGCTGATGTACCTCTCGAGCCGGGGAAAGCTGCAAGAGTGGTACCGGGCGCTGGTGGCGGGATTCGCTACAGATCCGACGGGGCGCCGGTCCTTGGAAACGGTCCTCGACGCCCCTATTGGTCGGATCGAGGCAGATTGGAAGCAGTGGGTGACCGACTCGGGCACCCTCGACGCGACGATCGGCCCCGGAGATGCTGTTCTGGGGGTTGCCATCGCCGGCGTAGCCGACGGCGTGCGGCTCGATGAGGTCCAGGACTCGGGTCCCGCGCAAAGGGCGGGGCTGCGCAAGGGCGATGTGATCACCCAGATCGACGGGGCCGAAATCCGGGGAGTGGGAGATTTCGTGATGGCGACCGCTCGGCACAATGCCGGAGAAACTTTGGGGGTTCGCTTTCGCCGGGGGAATTCCTATGCCACAGTTCAGGTGAGGTTGGTCCCCGGTCATGCGTCCTCCCCCTGAAGCACATCAAAGCGAACGGATCCCCGGGTCGCCCCGTGTGCTCGTACGGGACCTAGGATGCAACACGATGGTTCGGCATGATGTCGTCGCTACGCGCGTCGATGGTCGCGCGAGTCTGACGAATCCCTGCGGCAACGGTTGCCGATGCTGAGCCTGATCGAGTCGGCCTCTTGGAGGATTTGCTCATGCTCATCACAATCAGCGCCAAGCACATGGAACTCACTGAGGCGATCACCAAGTACATCATGTCGAAGGTGGGCAAGCTCCCGCGCTTCTTCCGCGGACTGCAGCAACTCGCGGTGACCGTGGAGCGCGTCCCAATGGGGTATCACGTCGAGATCCGATCTGACGTCGAGCGGCACGAGGACTTCATCTGCAACTTCGAGCACGCGAACCTGTATGCGTGCGTGGATCTGGCGGTGGATCGCGGAGCACGCCAACTCTCCCACCACAAGGACCGGATCCGCCATCACCACCGATGATGGACGCTCCCGGGGCGGAGCGATAGGATGACGCACAGATGAAACTGCGCGACATCGTCGTGGCGTCTGCGGTCTTTCCCGCGCTCACTTCGACGAAGCGGGACGGGGTCATCGGCGAACTGGTGGATGGGCTCGTGCGCGCGGGAGTTGTGACCGCCGGCGATCGAGCCATGATCGTCAAGGAATCCATGTCGAGGGAGCGCAAAGGGTCGACGGGCTTCGGCCACGGCGTGGCGGTCCCCCACGCCAAGTCCTCGCTCGTGACGCGACCCTGCGCGGCGATCGGCCTCTGCCCTGCCGGGATCGACTTCAGTGCTCTGGATCGCCAACCCGTCTTTACCGTGGTCTTCCTGCTCAGCCCGATCTCGGATCCGGAATCGCACCTCGCGGCCATGGAGTCGATCTTCGGCGCACTCAGCCAAGAGTCCTTCCGACGATTCATGCGTCAGGCCAAGGTCGTCGAGGACATCACCAGCCTCATCGACGAAGTCGATGGGGCCCGGGCGCCGCGCTGAGGAACTGGCTGTGGTCCGAGCGCGCGCGACGATCCTCAACCAACTCGGACTTCATGCCCGACCGGCGATGAGTTTCGTCCAACTCGCCAACGAACATTCTGCGACCATTCGCGTTCGTCGCGACGGCACGGACGAGTGGATCGACGGCAAGAGCATCATGCAGATGCTCCTCTTGGCCGCGACGGAGGGAACGGCGTTGGAGATTGAGTCCGACGGGGCCGACGAAGAGCACGCGCTCGAGCTGCTCGTTCAACTGGTCATGCGGAAGTTCGACGAGGAGTGACTTCGCCTTCGGGGGGTGATGACTGCACCACTGCCCACACCGCTTCCGTGGCTTCGCGCACCCCGATCCCCGTCGCCGCGCTTGCGGCGCGAGGGGAGACCGATCGCTCCTTCACGAATCGCTCGATCAGCGCCTTGAGACGCTCCTCCCGCTCGAATTCTGGGAGAAGGTCGATCTTGTTGAGGACGACCACTTCACGCTTGTGTGCGAGGGCATCGCTGAACTCCGCGAGTTCGCGGCGGATCACTCTGTAATTCGCGACGGGGTCGGAGCCATCTTCCGGCACCGCACTCACGACGTGCAGGATGGCCCGCGTCCGCTCGATGTGCCGCAGGAAGTCATGGCCGAGTCCGACCCCCTCGGCTGCCCCTTCGATGAGCCCGGGGAGGTCGGCGATCACCAATCGACGATCATCTGCGAGCGCGGCGATCCCCAATTGCGGCGCGAGTGTGGTGAACGGATAGTCGGCAACCTTGGCATTGGCGCGCGTCGATGCCTTGAGCCACGTGCTCTTGCCCGCGTTGGGAAGGCCGACGAGCCCGACATCCGCGATGAGGCTCAGCTCAACGCGCAGTGCTCGTTCGATGGCCGCGCCGCCGAGTGTGACTTCCAGCGGCGCCTGATGAACCGCCGACTTGAAGTGATCGTTCCCGAAGCCCCCGCTCCCTCCGCGAGCGAGGACGACGCGCTCTCCCGGTTGGGTGACATCGGCGACGAGTTCGCCAGTGATCGCATCGAAAATCTGGGTGCCCAGTGGAACCGGCACGTCGAGATCGGGGCCGTCCTTCCCCGACTGGTGCTTGCGATCTCCTGGGTCTCCCGGTGTCGCAAACCAATGGGGACGGAAGCCGAGGTGCGCGAGCGTGTCAAGGTGGGGGTCGCAGACCGCAGTCACGGTGCCCCCCTTTCCGCCGTTGCCGCCGTCGGGGCCGCCCTTCGCATTCCCCTTCACTCGGCGGAAGTGCGAACGCCCATCGCCCCCTTTGCCCGAGCGAATCGTGATGACTGCTGTGTCAATGAACATGGGAGGTCTCTCGAGGAGCCCGGCTCAGCCGAAGTGTGCGGTGCTCACAGGGAGCCCCCTCATCCGCGGGACTCAGCGGTCGATCGCGAGCCGCGGAGTGGTCGGGTCGGCGGGGATGATGTCGACGCACCGGCCACGGAAGCGAACCGTCCCGTCGGCGAGCGCCGTCAGCGTGTAGTCGCGCCCCTGATGAACGAGGTAACCGGCCTTCCACTTCGTGCCGCATTGACTGACGATCACGCAGCCCGATTGAGCCGCCTGTCCGCCGGCAATCTTGATGCCGCGGAACTGCGCGTTCGAGTCGCGTCCGTTCTGAGTTGAGCCTTGTCCTTTTTTGTGCGCCATGTCGAGGTGCTCCAGTTGGGTTGAGCGAGCCCCGCAGGATAGCCGCTTCTGGACACTTCCGCAAGCCGAGGAACAAAATCTCCCGTCGACCGTTATCGCATGATCCACTGGGAGAGTTCGCACTCAACGGGGTCGGACCCTCGTGCGGCGGGATCTCCTGAGACCCGGAAGTCAGAGCGGAGCGTCTTGTGGAGCACGTGCGACTCCCCCGTCTTGGGGTCGGCGACGGTCGAAATCTCGCTCGACATGCCGCGCGCGAAGAGATGCAATTCAGTCGCGTCCATCTCTCCCGCAGGCCAGACCAGGAAACTCTCCTTGGCATTGGCTTCCCCCTGACGGATCTCCCCGAGGACCTGATACTGGTCTTCGACCAGCGGATTCCCGATCAACGCCTCGATGCGCTTGGTGACGATGACGGGAACGTCCCTGCCAGCTCGGCGCAGGCGTCCGTGGTCGTCGAGCAGTTCAAACTTCGGTCCCCACCATCGATCCTGCCCGGTCCGATTGATCACCTTGTACGTCAAGTACCAGTAGGACACCCCCGACTCGGGATCGCGGTACAGGCGCAACTCGCCCAACTTGAAGTCAAGTTGCCAGTGGCCCTCGCTCGGTGTCGCCGAGACCGTCTTGCTGCCATCGACTGGCATCGGCTCATGGGGCTGCGGTTCCTTCGGAGGGACGGCTCCTGCGCCGCCGCTCTGCGCCAAGGCTTGGCCACCGACGAAAGGGAGCGTGATTGCGACAGCACAGATGAATTGGCAAACCCGATGCATCGGAGGAGTGTACTCAGGAGTGCGGGTGCTACCCTCGCTTGCGTGGCTCGCTCGTCCCTCGACCATCCGAGGATCGTGGTCCCCCCTCCGGGGCGCGCGCCCGCTGCAATTGCAGCGGTGTTCGGAGGGTCAGTCGAGCGGGCCCGTCGGTTCGCCACGGCGTCGCGCGCGCGATCCCCGGAGATCCTCCTCGCCGTCGAAGGACCCCACGGCAACTACACCCACGCTGCGATCCTGAGCAAGTATCCGGGTCGCACCGCGATGCTCCTCGTCACGAGCCCGCGTACGGAGTTCGATCGTGCCGTGGGGGCTGATCTCGTGTCTTTGGCAGTTGGGCGCGCGTGCGAACTCGATGCTCTCATCGTGCAATCGCTCGTCGAACCGCTGCGGACCCATGAACTGTCGATGTTCGAGAACGGGGGACTGCGACCCATCGGAACTCTCGCCTACTTCGAACGCCCCCGACAGCGTGGACTCCGCCTGCCGGATCCCCCGCTGCCGCATGGAGTGACGATTCGTCCCTATCGCCCCGCCGAGCGCGCCGGTCTTCTCCGCCTGCTTGAGGAGACCTACGAAGACTCCCTCGACTGCCCGGGCCTCTCGCGAATGCGGCCGACGCAGGACATCCTCGACGGCCACATGCACACGGGGCGATTCGAGGCAGACGATTGGCTCGTGATGGAAGTCGACGGCGTGCCATCGGGAGTCGCGCTCATGAGTGAACTGCCACCCGAGCCACGCTTCGACCTCGTCTACTTCGGGCTCGCCAAGCGGGCGCGAGGACGCTCGCTCGGATCGCTGTTGCTGGATCGATCGCTCGCTCGAGTTGCGGATGCATCGGTCTCGCTGGCCTGCGATCGCGCCAATGTCCCGGCGATGCGCCTCTACCAGTCGCGAGGATTTGAAGTCAAGCTGTTGCGAGTCGCGATGGTCGCGCAGGTCGCCGTGCCCGGCGCGGCCGGAGTACCCACCGGTTATCCACCCGGCGTGGATACGGGCGCGTCGTCGGCTCGCTGAATTTTTCTTTTTCGTTCAGGTCCCGTCGGAAGCACGGGTTACGGATGAGGAGAATTTTGGGGGGCTCGCCCAGGTCGGAATGGGCGGTGCGTGCCTTACCTTTTCGCGCGTCGCACGGCATGGACGCGTCGCGATGCGGATCATCCGTTGCCCGGCATCGTCGGGCTCTGTGCGGGTGCCCGGAGTGCAGGGACGAACCACAATCATCTTGGAACCTCTGTGGGATCCCACCCTCGGTCACGAGGGAGGCGATCGCCTTGGAAGGGATGCCTTGTCCGACCTGCCGAAGGATCGTCACGTTGCCGCGCGGAGTGAAGTGATGGATTCGACCGCTTTCACCGCCGCACTTCGAGATCGAATCGGAGAGCGCAAGCACGAGATGTGGTTTGGCACCTCCACAACGATTGCACGTGACGCGGAACAACTTGTGGTCGAGGCGCCGAGCGACTTCGCCGCCCAGTGGATCCACGCGCACTATCGCGACGCACTCGAATCCTGTGCGCGCGAAGTGGTCGGCTCCGGCTGCGCTGTGCAGATCCGGGTCCGAGGAAGCGCAGGAGAGCCGCCGGTGCCCACGGTCGCACAGAAGACCCCATCCGCACGCGAGCGGCAAGCGACGCCGGCGTCGCCGACCCCCGCGGCGCTCGCCGCGCTGCCCCCGCACCGCGTGGATGGGCTGGAGTCGTCGTGGCGGAACTTTGCGGACTTCATCGTGGGTGACTCCAATCGCCTCGCCTACGAGAGCGCTCGACACATGGCGCAGTCGGACGATGCAAGCCTGAAACTCCTGTGCGTGCATGGCGCCTGCGGAGTCGGGAAGACCCACCTCCTGCAGTCGATCTGCCGAACATTCCGCCAGCGGCGTCCCGT